>NZ_JBHTCS010000003.1:0-9578 GCF_042665615.1 Rhodococcus daqingensis
GTAGCCGCGGGACACACCGACACCACCGATGTACAGCTCACCCGCGACACCCGGGGGCACCAGCCGCAGGTGCTGGTCGAGCACGTACAGCTCGTAGTTCGGCAGCGCGGGCCCGATCGGGACCCGGCCGTCCGGGTAGCCGGTCAGCACCGAGCTCAACCGGTGATCGGTGATCATGTCGGTGGCCTCGGTCGGCCCGTAGTTGTTGTGCAACCGGGTGCCGGCCGCCTCGAGATGCGCGAGCCGAGCCGGGTTGAACGACTCACCACCCAGGTGCAACGACCGCAGCCGCGGCAACACCGACTGATCCGCGTCCGCGTCGAGCAGCGTGGCGAAGGCGCTCGGCGCCATGTTCGCGTTGACCACCGAGCCGCCACCGATGATCTCGAGGATCTCGACCGGGTCGAAGGGGTCCGCGGCCAGGTGCAGCACACCACCATCGGACAGCGTCACCCACACGTTCTTCTGCGTCTGGTCGAACACCGGCGAATTCGCCACCAGCGCACCGTCACCCGGCGCGAGCAGGATCTCGCCGCGATACCACTCGGCGGTGTTGAGGACGCCCGCCATCGGCACCAGCGTCGGCTTCGGCCGACCGGTCGATCCCGAGGTGGTGATCACGTACGCGAGGCGGTGCCCGGCACCCGGCTCGGTCCAGCGGTTCGGCGGGGCCGTATCGGGCCTGCCCGCGAGCCGGGCCTCGGTGTCCGCATCACCCAGCCGCATGAGCGCTCCGGAGTAGGCGAGCTCCTCGCTCCACCCGTCCGCGAGCACCACGGCCGCGACCTCACAGTCCTCGAGAATGGCCGCGATGCGGTCCGCGGGCGCCTTCGGATCGACCGGCAGGTAGGCCGCGCCGACCTTCCACGCCGCCAGCATGCCGACCACCCAGTCCACCGAGCGAGGGACGATCAGCGCCACCACGTCGTCGATGCCGACGCCCGCGGCGATCAGCTCATGTGCCAACCGGTTGGCGCGGCGGTCGAGCTCGCCGCGCGTGACCGTGATCCCGCCGGCCACCAAGGCCGGGGCGTCGGGGTCCTGCGAGGTGCGCGCGTCGATGCGTTCGAGCAGGGTCTGCGCGGTGCGCTCGAGCGCGGTGTCGTTCCAGCGCTCGAGCGTCGCCCGCTCCTCATCGGTGATCAGCTGCAGCGCACCGATGTTCGCGTCGGGGTGCGCCACGAACTCACGCAGCACCCGGATGGTGCGATCCAGATGACCGGCGACGGTCGCCTCGTCGAACGCCTCGTGCTGGAACTCCGCCGCCAGGTGAAGGCTCCCGTCGACGGGAGCGGTGACGATGGAGAGAGGGAAATGGCTCGCGGCCGCGGACTCCACGCCCATCAACCGCATCCCCGCGATGTCGACGTCGCCGCCGACTCCCGAGGTGTCGACAGGGTAGGACTCGTAGATGACAGCGGTGTCGAACAGCGCGGCGTCACCCGCCGCCCGGTGGATGTCGGTCAGCCCGACGAAGTGGTGGTCGAGCAGGCCTGCCTGCTCGGACTGCAGCCGCACGAGCAGGTCACGGACCCGTTCGCGCGAATCGAGCCGCACGGCCACCGGGATGGTGTTGATGAACAGACCGGCCATCGACTCGACGCCGGACAGGTCCGCCGGCCGGCCGGACACGGTGGCGCCGAACACGACGGTGCCGCGACCACTGAGCATTCCGAGCACCAGGGCCCAGGCGGTCTGCACCAGCGTGTTCAACGTGACGCCCAGCTCGGCCGCGAGCGCCTCGGCGCGCGCGGTCTCCTCGGCGGTGAGCGCGCCCTCCACCTTGCCGGGCACCGCGGCGTGGTTGACGCCCTGCACGGCGGGCGCAAGTAGGGTCGGATCGTCCACTCCGGCAAGTGCGGTGCGCCAGGTCTCGAGCGACTGCGCGCGATCCTGTTCGGCCAGCCACTGCAGGTAGTCCTTGTAGTCCCGAGAGCGCGGCAGCGCCGAATCGTCGCCGTCCATCGCGTAGAGCGCCATCAGCTCGCGGATGACGAGCGGGGTCGACCAACCGTCGAGGATCACGTGGTGGTTGGTGAACACCAGCTGCCAGCGATCGGCCGCCAACGCGAGGAGCGTCAGGCGGATCAGGGGCGGCGTCGCCATGTCGAAGCCGGCAGCCCGGTCCGCGTCGAGGATCCGCCCCCGCTCGACGGACACGGACGCCTCGTCGAGACCACTGAGGTCGTGCACGGTCAGCGGGGCTCGGGTCTCGCCGACCACGACCTGCACCGATCCCACGGCCTCGTCGACGAGGAACACCGAGCGCAGGTTCGGGTTCCGCACCAGCAGCCGGTCGGTGGCGCGGCGGAGTCGCTCGGCGTCGACCGAACCGGCCAGGTCGAGCACGAACTGGGCGGTGTAGACATCCACCACGTCCGGCATGCCCTCGGTGAGCAACGCGTGGAACAGCAGACCGTGCTGCAACGGGGACAGGGACCAGAGGTCCTCGACGCTCGGGTACCGGGACTCGAACAGCTCGATCTGGTCTTGAGACAGGGACACCAGTGGCAGGTCGGAGGGGGTGAGACCGCCTGCCGCCTCAGTGCGTGCGTGAGCGCTGATCGCGGTCATCGCGTCGCGCCAGAAGCCGGCGAACTCCTCGATCTCTGTCGCGGTGAGCACCCCGGTCGCGAACGACAGGGTGGCCGACAGGCCGCCGCCGGGCAGCACCGACGCGTTGATCTCCAACGCGGACTCGGGGGCCATGGCCGCGTCGGCCGCGCCACCGAGCACGCCTCCATCGCTGACCGGCATCCAGCCCAGCCCGCGGATCTCGTCAATGAGCTCCCCGGTGCCGAATCGGCCCAGGTAGTTGAAGCTGATCTGCGGAACGGCGCCAGAACTCAGCTCGGCGCCGGTGTCCGAGTTGAGATAACGCAGCAGGCCGTACCCGATGCCGTTGTCCGGCACCGTCAGCAGCTGCTCCTTGACGGCCTTGACCGCTGCGCCCGCCGCCGCGCCACCCGCCAACGCGTCATCGAGATCGATGTCGCCGATGTCGAGCCGGACGGGGTACACGCTGGTGAACCAGCCGACCGTGCGTGAGAGGTCCGCTCCGGGCGCCACCTGGTCCTCGCGACCGTGTCCCTCGAGCGTGATCAGGGTCGAGGATCCCTCGGCACCACGGGCACGCCGCCACGCGGCGACCGCGACGGCGAGGGCCGCGAGCAGTCCATCCTGGGCGCCGCCCCGGAATCGGGCGGGCACCGCGGTCAGAAGTCCGTCGGTCACGTCGGCGGGCAACTCGAGAGACACCTGTCCCCTGGTAGCCATGGTGTCGAGCTCCGCGTCGAGTGGGCGCGACCCGATCGGTGTCTCGGGCCGGGCGAGAACCTCACGCCAGTAACCGAGTTCGGCCACCCGCGACTCGGTGCCGGCCTCCTCGACGAGCGCATGCGCCCACCGGCGCGCAGAGGTGACCTCGGGCTCGAACGTCGGTGCGGCGCCCGCGGTGATCTGCCCCCAGGCAGCGGCGAGTGCTGGCACCAGTAGCCGCCAGGACACGCCGTCCACCACGAGGTGGTGCAGCACGAGAAGCAGGCGTCCGTTCATCTCGCCGAGCTCCGGAGCGGGGTCGAACCAGACCACCGCCGCCATCACGCCCGCGGCCGGATCCAGTCGATCCGCGGCTACGTCCAGCCCGGTCGCCGCCATCGCCTCGAAGCCCGCGCTACCGGGCAGCGAATCCGAGTCGAACTCGATCCGTTCGATCAGACCGTCCGCATGCACCGCGCCGGTCTCACGGGTGCGAAGGATCGGCACTCCGTCATCGCCGGTCACGAGGACCGACCTCAGCATTGCGTGCTGGTCCAGTACCGCCGTGACTGTCGCGGCGAGGGTCTCTCGGTCAAGCCCGACAGGAGCCGTCAGCAGCACCGCCTGTGAGAACCGGGACCCGGCTCCGTTGTCGATCGCCCAGCGCGCCACCGGCAACAGCGGCATGTCGCCCACCGCGCCGCCGGGCAGCTCCTCCAACACCGCGGCAGCAGCATCCGACGACAGCATCGCCACCTGCGCAAGACCAGCGACAGACTTGCGCTCGAACACATCCCGGGCCTTGATCACCACTCCGGCGGCCTTTGCCCGCGACACCAGCTGGATCGAGACGATGCTGTCTCCGCCGAGCGCGAAGAACGAATCGGCCACGCTGACCCGGTCCACGCCGAGGACCTCGGCGAACAGGCCGGCCAGGGTCTCCTCGATCGGGCTGGACGGCGCGACATAGGAATCGAGGGATGAACCGAAGTCGGGCTCCGGCAGCGCCTTCCGGTCCAGCTTGCCGTTGACCGTCAGCGGCACCGCGTCGAGTACGACGATCGCGGACGGCACCATGTGCGCCGGCAGGCCCGCTGCCACGAAACCGCTCAGTTCGGCGACCTCGACCGACGTCCCCGGTACCGGAACCACATAGGACACAAGCACCGTCGCACCCGACGGACCGGGGCGACCGATCGTCACCGCGAAATCGACTGTCTCGTGGCGGGCCAGGGCGGCATCGATCTCGCCCAGCTCGATGCGGAAGCCCCGCACCTTCACCTGGAAGTCGCTGCGCCCCACATACTCTGCCTCGAGCCGTGACAGGTCTGCCGACTCCGAACGATCAACCCAGCGGACCACGTCTCCGGTGCGATACATCCGTGATCCATCGGTGGCGTACGGATTCGCCACGAATCGGTCCGCCGTCAGGCTCGGACGATCGTGGTAGCCGCGCGCGGTCTGGCTGCCCGCGAGATACAACTCGCCTGCGACCCCGAGCGGTACCGGCCGCAACCGGCCGTCGAGCACCAGCGCGGTCACACCGTGGCTAGGTTCGCCGATGGTGACCGGCTCGCCGGCCACGAGCGCGTCGCCGGTCATCGCCATGACGGTCGTCTCGGTGGGACCGTATCCGTTGTGCAGGTGACGGCCCGGGGCCCACCGAACGACGGAATCCTCTGTCACTGCCTCCCCGCCCATGACCAGGCAGGTCAACGAGTCGAGCCCCTCCGGGGAGAGCGCGGCCGCGGCAGACGGAGTGATGAAAGCATGGCTGGCCTGGTGGCCGACGATGATGTCCGCGAGTTCACCACCGCCGTACACATCCGGCGGCACGATGACGAACGTTGCACCGTTCCCGACCGCCATCAGGAACTCCAGGAGGGACGCATCGAAGCTCGGCGAGGTCAGGTGCAGGACTCGCGAGGACGAGGTCACCTGGAACCGGTCGCGGGCCTCGGCCTCGAGGTTCGACAGACCGGAGTGCGTCACCACGACGCCCTTCGGTCGACCGGTCGAGCCCGACGTGTAGATGACCCAGACGGAGTTGTCCACCAGCACCGGAGCGACACGATCCGCGTCCGTCACCGGCGCCGTCGACTGCCGCTCCCATTCCGAGGCGAACTGCGGGCTGTCGAGCACCAACCAGGACGCGTCCGGCAGGTCCGCCGAGTTCTCCGCCAGGGTCAGCCCGATCATCGCGCCCGAATCGGTCAGCATGTGCTCGATCCGATCAAACGGGTACGCCGGATCCATCGGCAGGAAGGCCGCTCCGGACTTCGCGACCGCCCACAGGGCTATCTGCGACTCGATGGACCGGCCCAATGCCAACGCGACAAACGACTCCGGGCCGACACCGCGATCGATCAGCGTGCGGGCCAGCGCATTCGAGCGATCATCCAGCTCGCCGTACGTCATCGTGCGGTCACCGGACACCAACGCCGTCGCCTCGCGATCGGACGCAGCGGCCGCGAGGATCTCGGGCAGCGTTCGCGGCAGCGCGACAGTCGGCCCACAGGCTCGCAACAGTGCGGCCCGCTCCGCCGGATCGGTGATCTCGACATCACCAACCGGGATGGAGGGGTCCGCCACCAGAGCCTCGAGCAACCCGACGAACCGGTCACCGAGGGTGCGCACACTGGACTCATCGAACAGATCCGTGGCGTACACCAGGGTACCGTTCATCCCCGACCGGTCGGCCTTCTCGCCGAGCGAGAGCTGGAGATCGAATTTCGCGAAGGAGACACCGGGATCGACCGGGCTGACCACGAGGTCGGGCAGCTCCAATACCGCCTCTTCGGTGTTCTCGAGTGCGATCACGACCTGGAAGATCGGCGCATGCGCGGTCGACCGCTCGGGAGCGAGGAGTTCCACCAGGCGCTCGAAAGGCACGTCCGCGTGAGCGAGCGCGCCGATGTCCGATTCCCTTGTGCTGCGGAGCATCTCGACGAACGATTTCGCCGGGTCGACCACGGTCCGCAGTGCGAGGGTGTTGACGAACATGCCGACGAGGTCGTCGAGTTCACGCTCGCCGCGACCCGCGGTGGGCGTACCGAGGACGATGTCGTCCGTGCCGGACAGCTTCGAGAGGAGCAGGGCGAACGCGGCGTGCACGGCGGTGAACAGGGTCGCCTCCTGCTCGCGTGCCAGCTCGAGCAGCCGGCCCTGCAGGTCCTGGCCGATCTCGAACTCGACCCGTGCGCCCTCCATGGAGATGACCGCGGGACGCGGGCGATCGGTCGGCAGCGGCAGCACATCGGGAATCCCGGCGAGCTCGTCGACCCAGTAGCCGACCTGCCGCGCCAGCAGCGACTCCGGATCGTCCTCGACGCCGAGCAGCTCGCGCTGCCACATCGCGAAATCCGCGTACTGGACCTCGAGCGGCGCCCACTCTGGGCGCTCGCCGGCGACCCAGCTCGAGTACGCGACGACGATGTCCCTCGCCAGCGGCGCCATCGACGCGCCGTCCGAGGAGATGTGATGCACCAGGAACAGCAGCACGTGCTCGTTCTCGGCCAACCGGAACAGGCGCGGCCGGACCGGGATCTCGACGGTCACGTCGAAGCCCCGCGACGCGAGGTCCGCGAGGGCGGCCATCATGTCAGCATCGTCACGGACCTCGACCGGGGTCAGATCGATGTCGAGGCCGTCGGCGGGCAACACCACCTGGTGCGGACCGTCCCCGTCGTCCGGGAACACGGTGCGCAGCGATTCGTGCCGCTCGAGCACGCTCGTCACCGCGGCCGCCAGGGCCTCGGTGTCGAGCGCGCCGGTCAGCCGGCTGCCGAGCGGCAGGTTGTATGCGGGTGACGAGGTGTCGAACTGGTTGATGAACCACATCCGAGACTGCGCCAGCGACAACGGGATCCGCTCGAGTCGCGGCTGCGCCACGAGTTCCGGCCGACGACGACCGGTCCCCGCCCCCGCGGCCGCGAGCGCGGCCAGCCCGGCGACGGTCGGAGCGTCGAACACCTCGCGCAGATTCACATCCGAGCCGAGTGCCGCGTTGGCCCGCGCCACCACCCGGGCCGCCGACAGCGAGTTGCCACCGATCTCGAAGAACGAATCGTCCGCGCCGACCCGCTCGATGCCGAGGATCTCGCCGAAGATCTGCGCCACCACGATCTCGGCCGGGGTAGACGGCTCCCGGTAGTGATCGGAATGCGACGCGAACTGCGGCCGCGGCAGTGCTTTCCGGTCGATCTTCCCGCTCGTGTTGAGCGGCATCTCGTCCAGCACCACCAACAGGTCGGGAACCATGTACGCCGGCAAGGTCCGGCCCAGGTCGGCCAGCACCTGATCGGTGTCGATCGTCGTGCCCGCGGCCGCGGTCACGTACCCGACGAGTCGCTGCACCCGGTTGTCGTCGTGCACGACGACAATGGACTGCAGGACGTCGGCATTGGCGACCAGCGCGGATTCGATCTCACCGAGCTCGATCCGGAGACCGCGGATCTTGACCTGGAAGTCACTGCGCCCCAGGAACACCAGCTCGCCGTCGCTGCGCTCGCGCACCAGGTCGCCGGTCCGGTACAGCCGCGCGCCGCCGGTTCCGAACGGGCTCGCGATGAATCGCGATGCGGTCAGTGCGGTCATGCCCCCGTAGCCGCGGCCGACCGCATTGCCACCGATGTAGAGCTCACCCGTGATACCAGCGGGCACCGGCCGCAGGCGGCCGTCGAGGACGTGGTAGTCCACTCCCTCCCAGGCGGTACCGATCGGGATCTGGCCCTGTTCGGCGTCCGGCGCGGAGAGGTCCAGCTCATAGATCGACGTGACGTCGGAGGCCTCGGTCGGACCGTAGCTGTTGATCATCCGCGTCCCGGAGCCGATCAACCCGTTGTACGCGGCGGGCCGGATCTGCTCACCGCCGAGGATCACGACGCCCAGGTTCGTCAGCACGCCCTCGGTGTCGAGATCGGCCAGCACCTCGAAAGCGCTCGGCGCCATGTTGGCGATCTGGACGTCCCCCGTGCCGATCTGGCGCAGGATCGGCTGCGGGTCGAAACCGTCCTCCGACAGGTGCAGCACGCCGCCGTATGCGAGCGCCACCCAGATGTTCTTCTGGGTCAGGTCGAACAGCGGCGAGTTCGCCATCAGGACGCCGGTACCCTCGCCGAAGTCCAGCATGCGGCGGTAGGCCTGGAAGGTGTTGGAGACACCACGCATCGGCACCAACGTCGGCTTCGGACGGCCGGTCGATCCCGACGTCGAGATGACATAGGCCAGTCGCATGCCCGCGTCGTCGTCGGTCCACGGATCCCGCCCCTGATCCGTCGCCTCGTGCGCCTCCAGGCGCGCCGCGGTGTCGGGATCGTCGAGGACCGTGACCTCGAAGGGAGCATCGGCCAGCGCGTGCCAGCTGCTCAGCGCGACCACTGCCCTGGCCCCACTCGACTCGATGAGCCCCTCGGTCCGCTCGATGGACCACGTGGGGTCGAGCGGCGAGTAGGCGGCCCCGAGCTTCCACGCCGCGAGCATGCCGATGATCCACTCGAGAGAACGGGGAACGATCAGCGAGACCACATCGTCGGGTCGCACCCCCCGCGACGCGAGTTCCCGCGCCAACTGGTTGGCCCTGCGGTTGAGCTCACCACGGGAGGTCTGACGGCCGTCCTCGACGACGGCGATGGCCTCGGGTTCGCGCTCGACCCACTCCTTCCACAACGCGACGGCCGAGACCAACGGCCATCCGTCGGCGGGCACCTCGGCGGCATCCTCGGGAAGGTCCAGAGTCGAGGCGTCTGCGTGGATCCGGTCGAGCACCCTGCCGATGCCACCCTCGGCGGCGACAATGGTCGGCACCAGGCCGGTGAGAACCACGGACACGATGGCGTCGGCGTCCATGCCTCGATCGGACAACGCTCCTGCCAGCAGCTGCAGACGGTCATCGAGTTCCCGATATGTCACCGACATACCGTCAACCGACACCACGACAGTGTCCGGGCGGTCCGCAGCGAGAGCAGCGATCGATCGAGTCAGATCCGCAGCAGACAACAGGTCCTCCGTGACGTTCGCGCTGATTCAACGTCGGCGAACCGTCACGGACAGAACTCCCCACACGTTTCGCCGCCCCGAGAACCTTACGTGAACCGTCGACAGGCTTCGAATCCCGCCGTCAGCCCGCGTCACACCGGGCGGCGATGTGACGCGGGCCACACAGCTACTCGACCTTGCCCGACATCAGTTCCCGCAGGACCGGGCCGATGTCGGCGAGCGCCTCGGCGGAGAGCATCGACCAGTGCGTGGCGTGCACGGACCGATGCCGCACCGAACCTGCCACCGCGCCCGACCAGGAGCGGGCCGCAATCGAGTCGTCG
>NZ_JBHTCS010000004.1:0-69225 GCF_042665615.1 Rhodococcus daqingensis
GTAGCCGCGGGACACACCGACACCACCGATGTACAGCTCACCCGCGACACCCGGGGGCACCAGGCGCAGGTGCTGGTCGAGCACGTACAGCTCGTAGTTCGGCAGCGCGGGCCCGATCGGGACCCGGCCGTCCGGGTAGCCGGTCAGCACCGACCGCAACCGGTGATCGGTGATCATGTCGGTGGCCTCGGTCGGCCCGTAGTTGTTGTGCAACCGGGTGCCTGCCGCCTCGAGATGCGCGAGCCGAGCCGGGTTGAACGACTCACCACCCAGGTGCAACGACCGCAGCCGCGGCAACACCGACTGGTCCGTGTCCGCGTCGAGCAACGTGGCGAAGGCGCTCGGCGCCATGTTCGCGTTGACCACCGAGCCGCCACCGATGATCTCGAGGATCTCGACCGGGTCGAAGGGGTCCGCCGCCAGGTGCAGCACGCCACCATCGGACAACGTCACCCACACGTTCTTCTGCGTCTGGTCGAACACCGGCGAATTCGCCACCAGCGCACCGTCACCCGGCGCGAGCAGGATCTCGCCGCGATACCACTCGGCGGTGTTGAGGACGCCCGCCATCGGCACCAGCGTCGGCTTCGGCCGACCGGTGGAACCGGAGGTGGTGATCACGTAGGCCAGGCGGTCACCAGCGCCGGGTTCGGTCCAGCGGTTCGGCGGGGCGGACTCGGAGCGCTCGGACACCCGCGCCCGCGTGGCCGGGTCGTCGAGCCGGACCACCGGCCCGGTGTACCCGATCTCGTCGGTCCACGCCCGCGCCGTCACCACGGCCGCCACGTCGCAGTCCCCGAGGATGGCTGCGATCCGGTCCGACGGCGCCTTCGTGTCGACCGGCAGGTAGGCCGCGCCGACCTTCCACGCGGCCAGCATGCCGACCACCCAGTCCACCGACCGCGGCAGCACCAGTGCCACCACGTCGTCGATCCCGACGCCCAGCGCGATCAGTTCGTGCGCCAGCAGGTTCGCGCGCCGATCCAGTTCACCACGGCTGACCGTCACACCCCCCTCGACCACCGCCGGGGCACCCGGATCCTGTGCGACGCGCGCGTCGATGCGTTCGAGCAGGGTCTCGGAGGTGCGGGCGAGCTCGGTGCGGTTGTACGAGTCGAGCAGCGCCCGCTCCGCGTCCGAGACCAGCGGCACCTGCGCGAGTTCGGCATCGGGTGCCGTCACCATTCGGTCGAGCAGATCCAGCAGGCGGTTCAGGTGCGCCGTCGCCGTGGCCTCGTCGAAGGCCTCGTGCTGGAACTCGACCGCGACGTGCAGCCGGTCCGCGCTGGTCGCCGCGATCACCGAGAGCGGGAAGTGGCTGGCGGCGGTGGAATCCACGCCCAGCAGCCGTGATCCGGCGATGTCGATGTCGCCGCCCACCCCGGAGGTGTCGAGCGGGTAGGACTCGAAGATCACCGCGGTGTCGAACTGCGCCGCGTCACCGGCCACCTTGTGGATGTCGGTGAGCCCCATGTAGTGGTGGTCGAGCAGGTCGGCCTGCTCGGCCTGCACGCGGGTGAGCAGCCCGCGCACGCTCTCGGCCGGGTCGAGGCGCACCGCCACCGGGATGGTGTTGATGAACAGGCCGGCCATCTCCTCGATCCCGGCCAGCGCGGCAGGCCTGCCGGAGACGGTGGCGCCGAACACGACGGTGCCGCGTCCGCTGAGCATTCCGAGCACCAGGGCCCAGGCGCTCTGCACGAGGGTGTTGAGCGTGACGCCCAGCTCGCCGGCGAGGACCTGTGCCCGCGCGGTCTGCTCGGCGGAGAGGGCGAGCTCGACCTTGCCGGGTGCGGCGGCGTGTGCGGCCCCCGCCACCTCGGGGGCCAGCAGGGTGGGCCCGTCGATGCCGGCCAGTGCCTCGCCCCAGACCCGCAGCGACTCGTCCCGATCCTGCCGGGACAGCCAGTCGAGGTAGTCGCGGTAGGACCGCGGCCGCGGCAACGGGGAGTCGTCACCGTCGAGGGCGTAGAGGGTGAGCAGCTCGCGGATCACCAGCGGCGTCGACCAGCCGTCGAGGATCACGTGGTGGTTGGTCACCAGCAGCTGCCAGCTCTCGTCACCGGCCCGCAGCACGGTCAGGCGCAGCAGCGGCGGCGCCGCCATGTCGAAGCCCGCGGCCTGATCCGCGTCGAGGATGCGGCGCCGTTCGACGTCGCGGGCCGACTCGTCCAGCGCACCCACCTCGTGCACCGTCACGGGGACGGCGCTCGGCGCGGTCACCACCTGCAGCGAGCCCGACGCCTCGTCCACCACGAAGCCGGCCCGCAGGTTCGGGTACCGCACCAGCAGCCGATCCGCGGCCCGGCCGAGCCGGCCCGCGTCGAAGGTCCCGGCGAAGTTCAGCGAGAACTGCGCGGTGTAGACGTCCAGGACGCCGGGCACGCCCTCGGCGAGCAACGCGTGGAAGAGCAGCCCGTGCTGGAGCGGAGACAGCGACCAGATGTCCTCGAGACCGCGGTAGCGCCGCTCGAACCCGTCGATCTGGGCCTGGGTGAGATCGACCAGCGGGACGTCGGACGGGGTGAGCCCGCCCGATTCCTCGGAGCGGGCGTGCCGCGCGATCGTGGTCAGCGCCTCCCGCCACAGCTCCGCCAGTTCCGAGACCTCTCCCCTGGTCAGCACTCCTCGCGGATAGCTCAGCGTCATCGACAGCCCGCCGCCGGCGAGCACCGACGCGTTGACGTCGAGCGCGGACGCGGCCGCCATCGCGGGATCTGTTGCACCGCCAAGGGATCCGCCGTCGGTGACGGGGATCCAGCCGAGCGAACGGATCTCGTCTGACATCTCGTCGGTGCCGAACCGGCCGAGGTAGTTGAAGGTGATCTGCGGCTCCGCGGCCGAGCCCAGCTCCGGAGCGGTCGTCGGGTTGAGGTACCGCAGCAGGCCGTAGCCGATGCCGTTGTCCGGCACCGCGAGCAGCTGCTCCTTGACGGCCTTGACCGCGGCGCCGGCGCCCGGTCCGGCCGCGAAGGCGTCGTCGAGGTCGACTCCGGCCAGGTCCAGACGAACCGGGTACACGCTGGTGAACCAGCCGACCGTGCGCGAGAGGTCCGCGCCCGGGATCACCTGCTCCTCACGCCCGTGGCCCTCGAGGGTGATCCCCGCGCTGGTGCCCTCCTGGCCGCGAGCGCGACGCCACTGTGCCACGGCCAGCGCGAGCGCGGCCAGCAGTCCGTCCTGTGCGCCGCCGCGGAACTTCGCGGGCACGGCGGTCAGCAGCGCCTCGGTCGTGTCGGCGGGCAGTTCCGCCGTGATCGACTCGACCGTGTCCATGGTGTCCACGGCCGGATCGAGCGGCCGGGCACCCAGCGGCGCCTCGATTTCCGCGGTCACCGCGCGCCAATGCCCGAGCTCGGCGATCCGCCGGTCGGTGAGTGCCTCCTCGGCCAGCGCGTGGGCCCAGCGGCGGGCCGAGGTCGCGGCCGGCTCCGCCGTCGGTTCGACACCCGCCCCGAGCTGTCCCCAGGCGGCGGCGAACGCGGGCACCAGCAGGCGCCAGGACACACCGTCCACCACGAGGTGGTGCAACACGACGAGGATGCGCCCGTTGATCTCCCCCGCCCCGGGCGCCGGGTCGAACCAGACGACCTGGACCATCACCCCGGCGACGGGGTCCAGACGGTCCGCGGCCGCGTCCAGCGACGCCGCCGCGAGCCGCTCGAATCCGGGTGTGCCGGGAAGGCTTTCGCCGTCGAACTCCACCCGGGTGATCAGCGGATCGGCCACCACTGTGCCGGCCGCGCCGGTGCGCAGCAGGTCGGTACCCGACACCAGCTCTGCGCGCAGCATGTCGTGCTGGTCGAGCACCGCCTGCACCGTGCCGGCGAGGGCGGCGCGATCGATCCCCTTGGGCGCCGTGAGCAGCACGGCCTGCGAGAACCGGGAGGCCGCGCCGCGCTCGTGCGCCCAGCGGGCCACCGGCAGCAGCGGCATCTCACCGACGCCACCACCCGGCAGCTCCTCCAGTACCACCGGTCCGGCACCGTCGGCGGCCATCGTGGCCACCTCGGCGAGGCCGGCGACGGTCTTGCGCTCGAACACGTCCCGCGCCTTGATCACCACGCCAGCGGCCTTCGCGCGTGCCACCAGCTGGATCGAGACGATGCTGTCGCCGCCGAGCGCGAAGAACGAATCCACGACCGACACCCTGGCCACGCCCAGCACCTCGGCGAACAGGCCCGCGAGCAGCTCCTCCATCGCGTTCGCCGGCGCCACATACGATTCCGCCGACGAGCCGAAGTCCGGTTCCGGCAGTGCCTTCCGGTCGAGCTTGCCGCCCACCGTCATCGGGATCTCATCGAGCACGACGATCGCCGACGGGACCATGTGCGCGGGCAGCGACCGTCCCACGAACTCCTTGAGGGCATCCGCATTCACGTCGCCGGCGCCCATCACGTAGGACACCAACACCGTTGCGCCCGAAGGCCCGGTGCGACCGATGGTCGTCGCGAAGTCGAGCGAACCGTGTGCCGACAGCGCCGCATCGATCTCGCCGAGCTCGATACGGAAGCCGCGAACCTTCACCTGGAAGTCACTGCGGCCCACGTACTCGATCACCAGGTCGGACAGATCGCCGGCAGCCGACCGGTCGACCCACCGCACCACGTCACCGGTGCGGTACATCCGCTTCCCCGCCGGACCGAACGGATCGGCGACGAACCGGTCGGCCGTGAGCGCCGCGCGGGCGTGATAGCCGCGGGCGACCTGCGTGCCGGCGACGTAGAGCTCGCCGGCGACACCGACGGGAACCGGCCGCAACCGCGCGTCGAGCACCAGGGCGTCCACGCCCCGGATCGGGCCGCCGATGGTGATCGCGTCGCCGGGGGCGATCGGATCTCCGGAGGCGACCATGACGGTCGCCTCGGTGGGCCCGTAGGCGTTGTAGAGCCGCACCCGGGAAGCCCAGCGCGCAACCAGGTCCGCAGTCATCGCCTCGCCGCCGAGCACCAGCACGCGCAGCGGATCCAGCCCCGTGACGGGCAGCGCGGCGGCCGCGGACGGCGTCATGAAGGCATGGGTCACCCCCGCGCCGACGATGATCTCGGCGAGCTCGCTGCCGCCGTACACGGTGGGCGGAACGATCACCAGGGTGGCGCCCGCGCCCACCGCCATCAGCAGCTCGAGGATCGAGGCATCAAAGCTCGGGGAGGACGAGTGCAGCACGCGGTCCCCGGGGCTCACCCCGTAGCGGGCGCGTTCCTCCACCGCGAAGTTCGCCAGGCCGGCGTGCGGCACCACGACACCCTTGGGCATCCCTGTCGAGCCGGAGGTGTAGATCACGTACGCGGCCTGAGCCACATCGACCGGGGCGACGCGGTCCGCGTCGGTGACCGCCTCGACGGACCGCCCCGCCCACTCGCCGGCGAAGGCGGGGTCGTCGAGGACCAGCCAGGTGGCGGCCGGCAGCCCGGCCACGTTGTCGGCGACGGTCAGACCCAGGAGCGCGCCCGAGTCCTTCACCATGTGCTCGAGCCGGTCGATCGGGTACGCCGGGTCCATCGGCACGAAGGCAGCACCGGACTTGGCCACCGCCCACAACGCGACCTGGGATTCGATCGACCGCGAGAGAGCCAGCGCGACAAACGACTCCGGTCCCACGCCCTGGTCGATCAGCACCCGGGCCAATGCGTTGGAGCGGTCGTCGAGCTCGCCGTAGGTCAGCGCGACGTCGCCGAACATCAGGGCGATCGCGTCGCGATCGGCGGCCGCCGCGGCCAGCAGGTCCGGCAGCGCGACGGGCTCCTCGCCCGCCGGGCCGGCGACCGGGGCGAGCGCGGCCCGCTCCGTGGCGCCGACGATCTCCAGGTCACCGACAGGCGCGGTCGGGTCCGCGGTGAGGGCATCCAACAGCCGGACGAAGCGCTCGGACATGGTCCGGACGGTCTCGACGTCGAACAGGTCGGTGGCGAAGACGAACTCGCCGGTCATCCCCGGGCCGTCGGGCTTCTCGCCGAGCACGAGCTGGAGGTCGAACTTGGCGAACGTGACGCCGCTGTCGACCGGGCTCACCGTCAATCCGGGCAGCTCCACCACCGCGGGCTCGTTGTTCTCGAGCGACATCACGACCTGGAAGATCGGCGAATGCGCGGTCGAGCGCTCCGGCGCCAGGATCTCCACCAGTCGCTCGAACGGCACGTCCGCGTGCACGAGGGCGCCGAGGTCCGATTCCCGGGTGGCGGCGAGCAGCTCGGCGAACGAGACGGCGGGGTCCACGACGGTCCGCAGCGCGAGGGTGTTGACGAACATGCCCACCAGGTCGTCGAGCGCGGCCTCACCGCGCCCGGCCACCGGCGTGCCGACCACGATGTCGTCGGTGCCGGACAGCTTGGCCAGCAGCAGGGCGAACGCCGCGTGCGTGGCGGTGAACAGGGTGGCCTCGTGCTGCTGAGCCAGCGCGCGCAGCCGCTCGTGCAGGCCGGCGTCGATCTCGAACCCGAACCTGTCGCCGCGCATCGACTGCACCGCGGGCCGCGGCCGATCCGTCGGCAGGGTCAGCAGGTCCGGGATGCCGTCGAGCTCGTTCACCCAGTAGCCGACCTGGCGGGCGAGCAGCGAGTCGGGATCGTCCTCCTCGCCGAGCAGTTCGCGCTGCCAGATCGCGAAGTCCGCGTACTGCACCTCGAGTGGCGCGCGATCGGGACTCCCACCCTGAGCGAAGGCGGCGTACGCGGCCACGACATCGCGCGCCAGCGGTGCCATCGACGCGCCGTCCGCCGCGATGTGATGGACCAGGAACAGCAACACGTGCTCGGTCGCACTCAACTCGAAAAGCGTGGGACGAACCGGGATCTCGACGGTCACATCGAATCCCTGCGTGGCGAGTCCGCCGAGGTGGGACACGAGCTCGGCCTCGTCACGGACCCGGACCGGGTTCAGATCGAGGTCGAGTCGATCGACGGGCAGCACCACCTGGTGCGGGCCCTGCCCGTCGTCCGGGAACACGGTGCGCAGCGACTCGTGCCGCTCGAGCACACTCGTCACCGCCGCCGCCAGGGCCTGGGTGTCCAGCGCACCGGTCAGCCGGATGCCGAGCGGCAGATTGTAGGCGGGCGAGGCGGTGTCGAACTGGTTGATGAACCACATCCGGGACTGCGCCAGCGACAACGGCAGCCGCTCCGGGCGCACGGCGGCGACCAGCTCGGGTCGGGCCCGCCCGGTGCCGGCGCTCCCGGCCGCCAGCTGGGCGAGGCCGGCCACGGTCGGCGCGTCGAACACCTCGCGCAGGCTCACGTCCGAGCCGAGCGCCGCGTTCACCCGCGCGACCACCCGCGCGGCCGACAGGGAGTTGCCGCCGAGGTCGAAGAACGAGTCGTCGGCACCCACCCGCTCGGCCCCGAGAATCTCCGCGAACACCGCCGCGACCGTTACCTCCGCCGGGGTCGACGGCTCCCGGTACTCGGCGCGATGGGTGTCCAGCGACGGCTCCGGCAGTGCCCGTCGATCGAGCTTGCCGTGCGCGGTGACCGGCAGCTCGTCGAGCACCACCATCGCTTCGGGGATCATGTACTCCGGCAGCGACAGTCGAAGCGACTCACTGATCGACTCGACATCGGGCGCGACACCGGCGGTCCCCACCAGGTACGCGACGAGGTGCTGCTCGGCGTCGGCGCCATCCCAGACGAGCACCACCGCCTGGGACACCGCCGGATGCGCCAGCATGGCGGTCTCGATCTCGCCGAGCTCGATGCGCAGGCCCCGCAGCTTGACCTGAAAGTCGTTGCGGCCGATGTACTCCAGCTCGCCGTTGGGGGCGCGGCGCACCAGGTCACCGGTGCGATACATCCGTTCGCCGGACGGCTCGAACGGGTTCGCGACGAACCGCTCCGCGGTCAGTTCCGCCCGCCCGACGTACCCGCGCGCGAGCTGCACGCCCGCGAGGTACAGCTCTCCCGCCACCCCGATCGGGACCTGGTGCAGTCGTTGATCGAGGACGTGCAGCCCGGTGTTCCACACCGCGGCACCGATGGGGACCGTGACGGAGTCGGCCTCCGTCACCTCGTGGTAGGTCACATCCACGGCAGCCTCGGTCGGGCCGTACAGGTTGTGCAGCCGCGCCTGCGGCAGCACCTTTCGCACGGCCTCGGCAGTCTGGGGCGGGAGCGCCTCCCCGGAGGCGAAGATCTGCCGCAGCGCCACACACGTGTGGACGGTCGGCTCGGCGGCGAACACCGCCAGCATCGACGGCACGAAGTGCGCGGTCGTGACGGACTCGGCCAGGATGACCCGCGACAGGTAGAGGGGGTCGCGGTGGCCGTCGGGCTTCGCGATGACCATGCGCGCACCGGTCTGCAGCGGCCAGAACAACTCCCACACCGACACGTCGAACGTGGCCGGCGTCTTCTGCAGCACCACGTCGTCCGGACCGAGCCGGTACTCGGCCTGCATCCACAGCAGTCGGTTCACGATCGCGGAGTGGGCGATCCCGACGCCCTTGGGCTTGCCGGTGGACCCCGAGGTGAAGATCACGTACGCGATGCCCGAGGGGTCGATACGCCGGCACCTGTCCTCGTCGGTGACGGGGGTCCCGGGAAGACCCGAGAGGTCCAGGGTGTCGATGTCGAGGACGAGTCCCTCCGCCGTGAACCCGTCGCGTGAGGTGGTGAGGACGCAGACCGGCGCGGCGACTTCGAGGATGTGGTTGATCCGGTCGGCGGGCTGGTCCGGATCGACGGGCACGTATCCGCCACCCGCCTTGATGACCGCGTACATGCCGATCAGGAGGTCGAAGGACCGGCGCATGGCGAGCGCGACGAGCGACTCGGCGCCGACGCCCTCGGCCATCAGCCGACGCGCGAGCCGGTTCACGCGCGCGTCGAACTCCGAGTAGGTCAACGACTCACCGTCGAACGTCAGCGCGACCGAGTCGGGAGTGCGGGACACCTGGTCGTCGAAGAGCGAGACCAGGGTCGGCGCACTCGCATCCGGCCCGTCCGGCGACAACTCGGCCGCGTCGCGGCGAATCCGGTCGAGCACCGCGCCGATCCCGCCCTCGGCGGCCACGATCGTCGGCACGAGGCCGGTCAGCACCACCGACACGATCCCGTCGGCGTCCATTCCCCGGTCTGCCAGCGGACCGGCCAGCAGCTGCATCCGCTCGTCGAGCTCCCGATAGGTCGCCGACATACCGTCCACGGACACGACAACCGTGTCCGGTCGGTCCGACGCGAGAGCGGAGATCGATCGAGTCAGATCCGACGCAGACAACAGGTTCCTCCGACTAGCTAGTACTGAGTTCTCGGTGCACCACACATCAGCGCACCTGGATGCGGCCCCTCACGAAGTTGTGAACCATACGTGAGGGGCACGACATCAGAGGGCAAGGTTCTCGATCAGTTGCTGGTCACGACTCGCATTCGAGGTCCCCCGGTGTGTCCCGCCCGCGTGGCCGCATCGTCGACCAACCGGGCGAGGACGTCCGCGAAGCCGTCGCCTGCCCCGCTGCCACCCGCGGCGAGCAAGATGGTCGGCACGAGGCTCGTCAAGGCCGTGGTCACAATCGCCTCGACCGCCATGCCGCGATCCGCCAGAGACGCGGTGAGCAGCTTGAGCCGCTCGTCCAACTGCCCGTAGGTGACCGTGACGCCGTCGTGGTTCAAGGCGACGTCGCCGGCGGCGATCTCCGCGACGTGCGCGACCAACTCGGGCAGGTCGTCGACACCGAGCTCCCCGCCCTCCGTTTCGGTGACCCCGGCAGCCTGTTCGCTCCAGATGTCGATATCGCCCACGATCGCATCCGAGTCCTCCGTGACAGCCTCGAGGATCCGAAGGAGCCGATCCGGGAAGCGGGCCACCGTCGGCTCGTCGAACAGATCGGTCGCGTAGAGGAACGCGGCGGACAGCGTGGTCACCGTGCCCTCGGCGTCCCGGTTCTCGAGGACGGTGAGCTGCAGGTCGAGCTTCGCGGGCACCAGGCCGCTGTCGAATTCCGACGCGGTGAGGTCCGGCAACTCCAAGGTGGGGCGGCCGAGGTTCTCGAACGAGAGCATCACCTGTGCGAGCGGCGAGTACGCGGGCGAGCGCTCCGGGTTGAGACGTTCCACGACGCTGTCGAACGGCACGTCCGAATGCGCGTAGGCCTCCAGGTCCACTCGCTTGGCCTGCTGTACGACATCCGCGAACCTGGCACCCGGATCCACCGAGGTCCGCAACACCAGGGTGTTGACGAACATGCCGACCAGGTCGTCGAGCGCGGCTTCGCCACGCCCGGCGACCGGTGTGGCGATCGGGATGTCCTCGCCACCGGTCAACCGTGCCAACAGGACCGCCAGGGCCGCGTGGACGACCATGAACAGTGTCGCGTCGCTGCGGCGTGCGAGCCCGTGCAGGCGTTCGGTCAGGTCCGCGCCGATCTCGAACTCGACCTTGCCGCCGCGCATCGATTGGCGCGCCGGACGCGGTCGGTCCGTGGGCAGCTCGATGAGCCCCGGCATGCCGCGCAGCGCACGCTCCCAGTAGTCGAGCTGACGTGTGGCCAGGGAGTCGGGTGCATCCTCCGCCCCGAGCACCTCCCGCTGCCACAGTGCGTAATCGGCGTACTGCACCGGGAGCGGCTCCCAGCCGGGCGCCTGACCCGTCACGCGCTGCCCATAAGCCAGCATCACGTCCCGCGCCAGGGGGCCCATCGAGGCACCGTCCGCGCTGATGTGATGCACAACCAGGCCGAGCACGAACTCCTGCTCGCCCACCCGGAACAGGCGGGTCCGCAACGGCGGGACCGAGGTGACGTCGAAGCCCTGCGACGCGAATGCGACGAGCCCCTCGGTGAGCCGATCCTCTTCCACCACGACCGGATCGAGGTCGATCGCGACGGACGACACCGGGAGCACCACCTGACGCGGAACCCCCTCGTCCTCGGGGTAAACGGTCCGCACCGATTCGTGCCGTGCCAGCACGTCGGCGACGGCCGCCTCCAGCGCGTCGAAGTCGAGGTTGCCGT
The DNA here is from genome assembly GCF_042665615.1 of Rhodococcus daqingensis. Classification (NCBI taxonomy): domain Bacteria; kingdom Bacillati; phylum Actinomycetota; class Actinomycetes; order Mycobacteriales; family Nocardiaceae; genus Rhodococcus; species Rhodococcus daqingensis. The sequence continues at coordinate 10,940 of NZ_JBHTCS010000004.1, forward strand.
ACAGCCGGACCGCGATCGCGATGTTGTAAGCGGGCGAGGTGGGGTCGAGGCGGTTGATCAGCCACATCCGCTGTTGCGCCAGCGAGAGCGGCAGATGATCGGGCCGGTCCGCCGCGACCAGAGCGGGCCGGGCCGCCCTGCCCTCGGCGCTCACCGCACGCGCCGCCAACTCCGAGACCGTGGCGGCCTCGAACAGGTCTCGGACGCCGAGCGCCGATCCGAGCGCCGAGTTCACCCGGGCCACCACACGCGTCGCGGACAGCGAGTTGCCGCCCAGCGCAAAGAACGAATCCCCGACCGACACCCGATCCAAACCGAGTACCTCCGCGAAGATCGCCGCCACGCTCTCCTCGATCGGCGTGTCGGCTTCGACGAAGTCGCTTCCGGCCGATGCGAATTCAGGATCGGGCAGGGCCTTGCGGTCCAACTTGCCGTTCACGGTCAGAGGCAGCGCGTCGAGCAACACGATCGACGAGGGCACCATGTGTCCCGGCAGGCTCTGGCCCAGGAACTCCTTCAACGAGGCTGCGTCGACCGCATCCTCGGAGACAGGGACGACGTACGAGGCCAGCAGGATGTCGCCGGACGGGCCAGGACGCCCGACGGTGACCGCGAAGTCGACCGACTCGTGGGCGCCGAGCGCGGCGTCGATCTCACCGAGCTCGATACGGAAGCCACGCACCTTCACCTGGAAGTCGCTGCGGCCCACGTACTCGATGGCCAGGCCGGCATCGCTGCCCGGCGCCTCGACCCACCGCACCACGTCCCCGGTGCGGTACATCCGGCCACCGGATTCGCCGAACGGGTCGGCCACGAAGCGCTCGGCGCTGAGGCCGGCCCGCCCGTGATACCCCCTGGCCAGTGCGACTCCCGCGACATACAGCTCACCCGCGACGCCGACCGGGACCGGGCGCAGTCGCGCGTCCAGGACGACGGCAGACACACCGCGGATCGGTCCACCGATGGTGACGGGCTCGCCCGCGACGAGCCGGTCGCTGATGTTGGTCGCGACCGTGCCCTCGGAGGGGCCGTAGGCATTGAACATCGCCCGGCCGACGGACCATCGTGCCACCAGGTCCGGGCTGCAGGCATCGCCGCCGACGACGACCGTGCGCACGGTGTCGAGTCCGGACGGATCGACGGTCGCCAGCGCGGCGGGGGTGACGAAGGCGTGGGTCACGCCCCCGGTCGCCAGCAGCTCGCGGAGCTCGTCGCCGCCGTAGATCTCCGGCCCTGCGATCACCATCGTCGCGCCTGCCCCGACCGCGAGCAGCAGTTCGAGCACCGAGGCGTCGAAGCTCGGCGAGGAGAAGTGCAGCGTGCGCGAGGACGCGGACACCGCGTACCGCTCCCGCTGTTCGCTCGCGAAGTTCGCCAGTCCGGCATGGGTGACGACGACGCCCTTCGGCAATCCGGTCGAGCCGGAGGTGTAGATCATGTAGGCGCTGTGCTCGAGCCGCAGCGGCGCCGCACGCTCGGCGTCGCCCACGGCGCCCGCCGCCAGACCCTCGCAGCGCGAGGTGAACTGCGGATCGTCGAGCACGACCCAGGTGATCGACTCGGGCAGCCCGGCCCGGTGCTCGGCGACGGTCAGCCCGATGCGCACGCCCGAATCGGACACCATGTGGGCGATCCGGTCCTCGGGGTAGCCGGGATCGATCGGCAGGAAGGCGCCGCCCGCCTTCGACACCGACCACACACCGAGCACGGATTCGACCGAGCGCGGCAACGCCAGCGCGACAAAGGTTTCCGGACCGACACCGGCCGCGATGAGCGCACGAGCGATCCTGTTCGAGCGCTCATCGAGCTCGGCGTAGGTCAGTTCGCGGTCGCCGGAGACGAGCGCCACCGACTGCGGGCTGGCCGCGGCCGCCGCCGAGAGCAGCTCGGGCAGAGTCGATCCCGCGACCGCGCCGCCGCCGCGCACCGGCACCAGCCGCGCGCGCTCGTCAGCACCGAGCAGATCGATCCCGCCGACGCGCGCATTCTGGTCCGCCGCGAAGGCCTCGAGTACCCGCACGAGGCGGCCGAGGAAGCCCTCGACCGACGCACGGTCGAACACGGCCGGCATGTACTTGAGGTTCAGCTCGAGCGTCTCGCCGAGGAGTCCGACGACCGCGAGCGGGTAGTGCGAGCCGTCACGGACCCCGACATCGAGCAGACGCATGCCCGCGATGTCGGAGTTCTCCGTGAGACCCTGCCTGTCGACGGGGTAGGACTCGAGCACCACCAGGGTGTCGAACAGGTTTCCCCTGCCCTGCGCCGTCAGGATCTCGCTGAGCCCCAGGTGCTGGTGGCCGAGGGTCTCGGACTGCTCGCGCTGCACACGGGAGAGCAGCTCCGCGACCGACTCCTCGGAATCGAGCTCGATCCGGACGGGGACCGTGTTGATGAACAGGCCGACCATCGATTCCACGCCGGCCAACTCCGGCGGACGTCCCGAGACGGTGGCACCGAAGACTATGTCGTCGCGGGCGGTGAGATGGCCGAGCACGACACCCCAGGCTGCCTGCAGCACCGTGTTCGTCGTGACCTCGAGGGTCCGGCCGAGCTCGGACAGCCGCCGGTCGAGATCAGCGGACAGCGCCGCGGACACCTCCTCGGGCACCGCGTCCTCCGCGGCCGCCTCGCTGCGCGCCGCCAGCAGGGTGGGCTCTTCGATGCCCGCGAGCACCCGATGCCACCTGGCCTTGGTGGCCTCGGCATCCTGGGCGGCGAGCCAAGACAGGAAGTCCCGGTACGAGCGAGCCCTCGGCAGCACGTCGGACGAACCGGCCGCCGCGTAGAGGGTCAGCAGATCGCGGATGATCAACGGGGTCGACCAGCCGTCCATCAGGATGTGGTGGTTGGTGACCGTCAGCAGCCACTTCGCGGGCGCTGTCTTGATCAGGTGGAAGCGGGTCAGCGGCGCCGAGCCGAGATCGAATCGGGTGGTCCGATCCGCCTCCAGCATCCGCTCCACCTCGACCGCGGCAGCCTGGGCGTCCATCGACGACAGGTCGGTGTGGGTCCACGGCAACTGCGCGTCGTGCAGCAGCACCTGCAGGACCTCGCCACCCTCCTCTTCCTGCACGAAGGCGGTCCGGAAGTTCTCGTGCCGGTCGATGAGCGCCTGGCCGGCCGTCCGGAGACGATCGGCATCGACGTCCCCGCCGAGTTCGAGCAGGATCTGTGCGGTGTAGACGTCGACGTCCGAGGACAGCAGCGAATGGAAGTACATGCCGTGCTGCAACGGTGCCAGCGGCCACACGTCGGTGAGCTTCGGGTACCGCTTCTCGAGCCGGTCGACCTGCTTCTGCGACAGGGCAACGAGATTCAGGTCGGACGGCGTCCTGCCACCGTCCTGGTGGTCACTGACGTAGGTCGCGATCGACTCAAGGGCGCAGGCCCACCAGTGCCCGAGTGCGCGGGTCTCGTCCTCACTCAGCAGGCCGGCAGCGTAGGTGAACGTTGCGGCCAGATGCGCGGACGCCCCCTCGCCCTCGATGCCCGCATTGATCTCGACACCCGCCGACAGCGGCGTCGCGCCGTCGGTGGTCGACATGAATCCGCCGATGCCGACCGACCCGTCCGGAGTCCAGGGCGAGCCGACGAGGTGCTCGCCGACCGACGCCGTGCGTCCCAGGTAGTTGAATATGAGCTGCGGCTCGGGCAGGGCCGCAAGCCGGGCACCGGTCGCCTCCCCCAGGTGCCGCAGCATGCCGTAGCCGAGGCCGCCGTCGGGAACCGCGAGCAGCTGCTCCTTGACGGCCTTGACCACCGCTCCCGCGGCCGGACCCGCCGCGAGCGCGTCGTCGAGATCCGCGCCCGCGAGGTCGAGGCGAACCGGGAAGATGCTGGTGAACCAGCCGACCGTGCGGGACAGATCGGCCCCGGCGATCACATCGTCGTCACGCCCGTGCCCTTCCAGCGACAGCAGCAGGGAGGACTCGTCGACCCCGCGGTCGCGGCGCCACCGCACGACCGCCAGCAGTAGTGCGGCCAGGAGTCCGTCGTTGACGCCCCCCCGGAAGGCGCGCGGAATGCTCGTCATCACGGCCGCGGTCACCTCGGGCGAGATGTCGATGCGGACGGTGCGTGTTGTCGAGGCGGTATCGATGGACGGATCCAGCACACGCGACCCGATCGCGGGATCTGGTGCATCGAGAATCTTCTGCCAGTAATCGAACTCGGCACCGCGCCGATCGGTGTTCGCGTCCTCGAGCAGGCTGTTCGCCCACCTGCGCATGGAGGTTCCGACCGGGTCGAGCGCGACCGAATGTCCGCCCGCAATCTGCGTCCACGCGACGGCGAGGTCGGGGATCACGATCCGCCAGGAGACGCCATCGATCGCGAGATGATGGATGACGAGCAGCAGACGGCCAGTTCCCGATTCCGCGCGCATCCAGACGGCCTGGACCATGACACCCGCGGACGGGTCGAGCCGGTCCGCGGCGGCCTCGAGCGTCGCATCGACGACGGCGTCGAACTCGGGGGTACCGGGGGCAGCGGCCACGGCCACGCTGGTGAGGATATCCTCGGCGCGCACGTTGCCGATCTCGCGCACCTCGAATACCCACTCCGCGTTCGCATCCCGGCGCAACTGCGAGCGCAACGCGTCGTGATGGTCGAGCACTTCCTGCAGGGCAGCGCGAAGGTGCGCCTCGACCATCGACTCTGGGAGCGTCAGCAGGACCGCCTGTGACAGGCGATCGAACCTGCCCCGTTCCAGCATCCACCGGCCGACCGGCAGCAGCGGAAGCGCGCCCGTGCCCCCACCCGGAAGCTCCTCGAGAGCCACCTGGACCTCGTGATTTAGTTCGCGCCGGGAAACCAACTCGGCGAGGCCCGCGACGGTCTTGCAGTCGAAGACATCCCGGGTGGTGAAGACCGCGCCGGCTTCCTTCGCCCGGGAAACCAGCTGGATCGACATGATGCTGTCGCCGCCGAGCGCGAAGAAGCTGTCCTCCACGCTGACCTCATCGAGGCCGAGCACGTCACCGAAGACGGTGGCGATCGCCTTCTCCATTGCGGTTGCGGGCGCGACGTAATCGGAAGTCGTGGCCCTGAACTCGGGGGTGGGCAGCGCCCTGCGATCGGCCTTGCCGTTGGCCGTGAGTGGGAGCGAGTCCAACACCATGATGGTCGCGGGCACCATGTAATTCGGCACGAGCCGGGCCATGTGCGCGATCAACTCGGTGGCGTCGAGGTGAGATCCGGGCACGGGCACCGCATAGCCGATCAACCGCTGACCGAGGTCGCTGTCGTGTACCAGAGCAGTCGCCTGCGTCACGTCCGGGTGCGCGAGCAGTGCGCTCTCGATCTCACCGAGCTCGATCCGAAGACCGCGAAGCTTCACCTGGAAGTCCGTTCGACCGATGTACTCGAGCTCGCCCTCCGCGTTCCACGCGACGAGGTCACCGGTGCGGTACATCCGCTCACCGGGCGCCCCGATCGGATTCGCGACGAATCGGTCAGCCGTCAGGTCCGGTCGACCGACGTACCCGCGGGCCAACTGCACACCGGCGAGATACAGCTCACCCGCGACACCCACCGGAACGGGCCGCAATCGGGAGTTGAGGACGAACACCCGCGTGTTCCAGACCGGCACACCGATCGGCACCGACACCTCATCGGCCGGCGTCACCTCGTGGAAGGTGACGTCGACGGCGGCCTCGGTCGGCCCGTACAGGTTGTGCAGCGCGGCCTGCGGCAACATGTTCCGCAAACGGATCGCCGCGGACGCGGGCAACGCCTCACCCGAGGCGAACACCCGGCGAAGCGTCACACAGCCCGCAATCCCCGGCTCTGCCACGAACACCGCCAGCATCGACGGAACGAAGTGCGCCGTCGTCACAGACTCGTCCGATATCACCCGAGCGAGATAGACCGGGTCGCGATGACCGTCTGGCGCAGCGATGACGAGCTTGGCACCGACCTGCAACGGCCAGAACAACTCCCACACCGACACATCGAACGTCACCGGCGTCTTCTGCAGGACCACATCCGAGGCGTCCAGGCCGTACTCGCCCTGCATCCACAGCAGACGGTTGGCGATCGCCATGTGGCTGACCGCGACACCCTTGGGCCTGCCGGTCGAACCCGATGTGAAAATCACGTAAGCGGAGTTCGTCGACCGCAGCGGTGACAGCCGATCGGCGTCGGAGACGGCGGTGGCCGAGAGGTCCGAAAGGTCGAGGGTGTCGATGTTCAGGACGGGCCACTGCACCAAGCCGCCGAATTCGTCGTGCTCGGTGCTCAGCACGCACACCGGACTGGCGGTGTCGAGGATGTGAGCCACCCGCTCGAGGGGCTGGTCGGGATCCAGCGGCACATACGCACCGCCGGCCTTGACGACCGCGTAGACGCCCACCATGAGCTCGATCGATCGCCGCATCGCCAATGCCACCAGCGATTCCGGACCCACACCGATCGAGATCAAGTGTCGCGCAAGGCGATTCACCCTGGAATCGAAGTCCGCGTAGCTGACCACGTCACCGTCGAAAGACAGCGCGACCGCATCGGGCGTAGCCTGCACCTGCGCATCGAACAAAGACACCAGCGTCTCGTCGCCGACTACATGGTCCGTCGCATTCCATGCGGTCAGCACGGTCGACATCTCGTCGTCCGTACTGACAACCAGATCCGGCACCGGGGTCGCCCTGTCCGCTGACAGGAATCGCTGGAGGTAGCTCAGGAAACGGTGATGGTGGCCGTCGAGATCCGACGCGCTGTAGAGGTTGGGGTTGCCCTCGAAGTCGATCTGGACGCTCTTGCCCGCGACGCTCGGGTAGAGGTTGACGGCCAGGTCCTCGACGGGTCCGGTGCTGAGCACCGTGAACCGGCCGGTGAGGTCGCCCAGCTTGATCTCGCGGTGGAACATCATGATGTTGATCGACGGACCGAAGAAGCCCCGCTGGCCGTCGACGGTTCCCGCGTCGCGTCGCATGTCCTCGTGCCTGTACCGCTGGCGCCGCAGCGCGCCGGTCAGCTCGAGGTTCGCCTTCCCGATCAGGTCCTCGACGGAGGTGTCACCGTCGATGCGCAGCCGGATCGGCACGACGTTGGAGACCATGCCGCCCGAACGCCGCAGCACCGCGGACGACCGCGCGGAGACCGGCAGGCTCAGCACCACGTCGGCGTTTCCGGTCATGGCGGCCATGAACCCGGCGAAGGCTGCGACGATGGCGGGGGTCTCGCCGACGACACTGGAGGATGCCGTCGCGCCGAGCAGGTCGGCGGTGGACGGCGGAACCTGCTCACCGGCGACCGTGGCGTGCGAGTCGACGGGCGCGGTACGGCCGGCGAGACTGGGCGCCGCGGGCAAGTCGACGACCCGTTCGATCCAGTACTCCCGGTCACGCTGGAAGCGGTCGGACCTGCGGTAGGCGAGCTCGTCCTCATAGATCACGACCAGGTCCGCCGCCTTGCCGGGAGTGATCTCCCGACCCTCCACCAATGCGGTGTACACCTCGGCGGCGCGGTTGAGCATGTTCATCGCGCCGAAGCCGTCGATCGAGATGTGATGGAAGCGGCAGTACCAGTAGCTGCGGTTCTCCCCCAGCTTGAGGACCGTCGAGACGTTCAGGCGCTCGTCGAACAGATCGCGCGCGGATCCGTAGTCGCTGCGCATCCACTCCTGGGCGGCCGCGATCGGGTCGCTGTGATCGGACAGGTCGATGAACTCGACGCGATCGTCGATCGTTCGGTCGACGACCTGCTCGGGAAGGCCGTCGCCGGGGATCAGTCGCAGATACGCGGAGCCGAGCTCCATGCCGGCGAACCGGCAGGCCGACGTCAGGATGTCGATGTCGAGGACACCGTCGACCTCGACGTACTGGGCGATGTTGAGGGGAACGTCTCCTGCGGCCTGCTGGGCGAACCACATGCCACGCTGTGCGGACGAGAGCGGAAAAGGTGCGGCAGCCTGCGGCGCGCTCATCTGCGCCCCTTCATCCGAAGAGTCACCAGGTCCGACCGTACCCAGGGCGTCCAACGTTCGCTCCCCCATCTCGACGACACTCCGTCGCTGTATCCCGTCATGGCCCCGCCCGAGTGGCGAAGATGGTCTTCCGTCCAGTCCATCCATCACATCGCCGCGCGGATGGTCCGCGTTAGCCGATCCGCCTGCGGAACCAGACGTCTGGCGCGAAAGCCCACGTCAGCGACCACAGTTAACCGACCACTTGCGCTAGCGATCCGCCTCCATCACCATGACTCCAGTTACGACGTGCGTTCGGTATGACGTGCGATACAGCAACGGAAATCATCGCACACGGCCCGCGCGGGACCATTCGGCCGACACGCGTTCCGCGCTATTTCCTACCAACACCCGCCTGTTACTCGCGAGTAACTTCGAGTTCATCACACTTCGGTGAATCCCGTCCCCCCGCTCCCCCGCTATCTAGATCAGCTTGCTTCCCGCACGGATCCGCCGACGGATGTCGCGCATCAGCACGTAGTTGGCCCCGTGCCGGACGAAGCGGGGCAGAAACCGGTTGACGAACGAGACGAATACGAACAGGTGCTCGAACCGCCGGCGGTCATCCTCGCTCCACTCGACGCCGAGCTGCTCGCGGAACAGGGGCGGCAGGAAACCGACGGTCAGGAACGTCAACAGATCCCCGAAGGCCAGCCGCAACGGCCAGGCGATCATGCGTAGGTTCACCAGGTCCATCAGATAGGCGCGGACCGTGTCGTCCATCGACACCCGCAGGCACGCGTCATTCCAGTAGTTGTCGAAATCCGTCCGGGTGGCCGGCCACATCTCCTCGGTGACCTGCAGGGTCGTGCCCAGCGTGAAGGACGACCGATAGAACGACTCCGCCTGCTCCTCGGACATCCTGCCGTGCAACAGCTGGTGGGTGTCCTCGAACCCGATGTACAGGCACGCCGCAACCCACAACTGGAGCTCCCGGCTGAAGGCGTTGTATCTCACCGGGCTGTTCGCATCCGAGCGAACCTGCCGGTGAGCCACGTTCACCGCCTCGCGATAGGCGAGGCGTTCCTGCTCTGTTCCCAGTATCGCGACGGTGAGGTACTGAAAGGTCGTCCTGGCCCGCTTCCAGGGATGTCGCATGAGGCTGCCGGACTCCACCTTGCTCTCGATCACCCCGTAGGCCACCTCGGGCCACCCGAGCTGCATCACCACGTTCGCCGCGCCGCCCGCGAACGACCAGAAGTCCAATGCCTCGGAGACATGCGCCGGTCGTCGCGACCACGCGCGCGGTGACGAGGTGATCCGGATCCGGGTCTGCGCGGTGGTCAGACTCGGCCCGGTCGCCGAGACCTCCGGGTAGTGAGTGGGCATCGCTTTCCCCTGTCCTGGTGGGTGACTACTTGGTGTCGACGTTGTCGACGACCCATCGGTCGCCCTCACGGACCAGGGAGACCACCATCCGATACTTCTGGGAGTTGCCGTCCGGCGAGACCACGTTCTTCGCCTGCTGGTCCACGAAGACCAGCACCAGCGCGGATGAGTCGTCGACCCGCTCGACCGCGACATGGTCCGCGATCGCGGTCGCCTGGCCCTTGCCCTCCGTGACGATCTGTGCGAGCGCGTCGACCATCTGGTTGTACTTGTCCGCGAACTGCGGGGTCGACATCTCGATGATCGTGTCGCGGTTCGCATCCAGGCTCTGGAAATCGAACGACGACATCGCCACCGAGTAGTCCCGTGCGACGTCAACGGCCTCGGCGCGCAGCGCGTCGAGGTGCCGGGCGCGCAGCACCTCGATCGCGAGCGCCGCGGTCGTCGCCAGCAGCGCGAGCACCACGAGCAGCGTCACCAGCACACGCGGTCGAATCACGCGGCGCGGCGCCCCGGCCTCGGGCTCCCCCTCCACCGTCGACGGGGGCGCATCGGACGCACGGGGCGCGGCGGCGGTCATGCTGTCGGTTGTCATCGTCCGAGATCCTCCAGAAGTGATTTCCAGTAGTCCAGGGCCTCCACCCCGGTGGGGATGAGAACCGGGTCGGCAACCACCGGGGGGCCGATCGGGGTCCCCGGAGTCGTCGCATTCCGCAGTCCGAGATCGTTGGGCCGCGGGGCATTTCGGGCGCCACGTTGCGCGATGCTCGTCCCGGGTGGGCAGTAGTAGGTCAGATCCGGTTCGGTCGGACTCACGTCGCCGACCGCCCGCCGCTCGGTGTCGTAGCTACACACCGGCCCCTGCGTGGCGACGAGGGCGAAGTTCGCACGGTCGCCGGTGACTATCGATTCCAACTTGCCCAGGCCCCGCGGGATCCCGGCCAGACCGGCGGCGAGGGCGTCGTCGCGATCGGAGATGATCGGCTCGACGGTCACCAGGTTCGCGAGCACGGCCCCGAATGTGTCGTGGTAGCGGTCGAACAACTGCCTGGCGTTGTCGAGCGCTCGCGGCGAGGTGTCGGCCAGGTAGACCAGAACGGGCGCGCTCGAGTCGAGCTGCTCGGTGAAGTCACGGGCAGCCACCATCCCCCGGGCGAACGAATCCGACTGTCCTGCCATCGTCCCGACCAGGGTCGTGGTCCGTTCGAGAAGGGACTTCAGCATCGGCGCCTGCTCGTCGAGCTGGGCCGAGAGCCGGTCGCCGTGATCGATCATGCTCGCCATGGCCGGACCGAGTCCGTCGAGCGATGCGCCGAGTTCCGTGCCGATGTCGCTGACCGCCTGCGGGTCGATGTCCTCCAGCAGCCGAGAGGCCTGCAGCATCATCTGACTCATCTGGACCGGCTGCTGGTCGGCGGGTGCGGCGAGCTCGTCCCCCTCCTCGAGGTACGGTCCCTGCCCTGTGTTGGGGAAGATGTCGACGTTCTGAATGCCCGCTGCGGTCCCCATCCCGACCCTGGCGATGCTGTCCCGGGGGATCTGCGTCCCCGGGTTCAGGTCGAACTCCACTCGGGCACCGCGGATGTCGGGTACGAGCGAGACGCCTGCCACCTTCCCCACCGTCACCCCCCGGTAGGTGACGCTGGTGCCCTCGGTGAGTCCGAGCGCATCGGTCATCGTGGAGTGCACCCGGAGGGAATCCCCGAAAGCCTGCGGGCCGAGAACGTAGTTGATGCCGAACGGGATGACGATCGCCGAGGTGAGGGCGAACAGCACCAGCTGGACCAGCACGAGGCGCCTCACCGGGCACCGCCCGGCGTCGTCACGATCGGCGGGACAGCACCGGCCAGTAGCGAGGCCAGCGTGCCCGCGGGCGGGGTCGCCGCACCGCCGGGCAGCGACCCGCCGGTGATCAGCTTGTCGATGCCCGCCGGGATGTCGAGCGCACCGTCGAAGTTCAGGTAGTCGCCGTGCACGGATCGCCCGAGGTTCCCCAGGAAGGTGTTCATGTTGACCAGCGTCGTACCGATCCGGCCGTTGAAACTGTTCAGTGCCGCTATCACCGTGCCGGCATCGGCGAGCATGCCGTCGATGCCCTGCGGTGATGCACCGAGAATGGCATCGGAGTTGCTCGCGAGCGCGGTCGTCGAGGCGAGCAGCGATGCGATGGAATCTCTTTGTTGCGTGAGCAATTCGACCGCGGCGGGCATCGCGTCGAGGTAACCGTCGACCACCCGTTGCTGGTCCACCAACTGCTGTGAGACCCGCGCGGCGAGGTCGATGGCGGCGTCGAAATCGCTCTGGTTGGCGGTGGCGCCCGCCATCAGCGAGGTCAGTGTGTCCATCAGCCCGCGCACCTCGCCCGACCTGCCCGCGAATGCCGTGTTCAACTCGTCGACCACGGTCTGCAATTGACTCAACCCGCTTCCGCTGACGATCGAGCCGAGGGTCGCGAGTGCGCTTTCGATCTGGGGTCCCATCGTGGTGCGGGACTCCGCGATGACATCGCCGTTCCGCAGCAGCCGCACCGAGGGCTGCGCGGGCTCGGCGAGCCTGATGAACGGGTTTCCCAACGCCGACGGCAGCTCCACCGACGCCTCGACGTTCTCCGGCAGTTCGGTCGCGAGTTCGAGACTCAGCCGGACCCTCGCCCCCACCGTGTCGGTCGCCAGATCCGCGACGCGACCGATGACCTTCTGCCCGTTGAGGACGTCGGCCCCCGGCAGCAACCCGTCCGCGGTGGCGAGCTGCAGCGTGACCGCGTAGTCGGGACCGTCCGCCGAGCGTCCGAGTGGTAGGTCCGCGATGCCGACCCCGCACCCCGTGAGCAGCAGGCTGCCTGCCCCAGCCAGGCAGGCGAGTTCGATCGAACGGCGGCGCATCAGTTCCCCCTCTGTGGCAGCGCGCCGCCGGTGACCGCCGAGACGATGCCCAAGGGGTCGGAGGCACTGATCGGGAACGAGATCGGATTGGTGAACCCGGCCCCGGTGCACAGGGGCAACGGGTGCGCGTCGCACAGCGGCTTCGCGACGGCGAACTGGGTGAGCGCTGTCGAGACGTTGAGCCGGATGCGGCCCCGATTGTCGGGTCCGACGGAGTTGGACAGGTTCTGCATCAGCAGCGGCACCACGTCCATGAACTCGGCGAGGCCCGACTGGTTCGCGGCCAGCACGTCACCGAGCACTCGAGTGTTCTCGGCAATCGTGCCGACATCGTCGCCGTGCTCGGTCATGAACGTGTTGACCTGGTCGAGCACCACGCGCAGGTTCTGCAATGGCTCGGCGATGTCGATCTTGTGTGCCGACCACTCGTCCCCGAGCTCACCCAGATCGGACACGAACGAGTCCAGGCTCACCTGACGGGCGTCCAACGCGGCCATCAGGGTGTTGAGGTTGCTCACGAGGGCACCGATGTCCTCGGCACGGGCTCCCACCACTCCGGTTGCCGCACTGAGGTTCTTGATGGCGGCGTTGAACTGCTCGCCGTTCCCGCGCCAGTTGTCCGCGGCCTTGGTCAACAGGTCACCGGTGGTCCCGCCCGTCCCGCCCGATCCGCTGCCGCCGAGGGCGTCGGCCAGCGTGCTGATGCTGCCCATCAACCCGTCGAAGTCGATCGGGGCGTGGCTGCGCTCCGCCGGGATCTCGGCGCCGTCCGCGAGCACCGGTCCGCCTGCGTACGTCGGCCCGAGTTCGACGTGCCGCTCACTGATCACCGACGGGTTGAGCACGTACGCGTTCGCGTCCGCGGGCAACTCCACGTCTGACGGCATCGTCATCGTCACGCGCACCGAGGTGCCCTGCGGTTCCACCGCGGTCACCGACCCGACCGGTACACCGAGCACGGTGACCTTGCTGCCGGGGTAAATCCCGTTGACATAGCTGAAGTTCGCGTGCACGGCCTTCGAGTCGTCGGTCCGAGCGAAGACGAACCATCCGGCCGCCACCGTCACGACGGCGAGCGTGAGCGCGAGCGCGGCACGCGACCGTCGCGCGGCGGTCGTCCGTGCGGTGGTCATTTGCACCCCTGCATCACGCCGAGGGCGCACAGCATGTTGTCCGGGATGACCGCGGCGGGCGCGTTGACGTCGGTCCAGGCGCCGTTTCCGGTCGCGTCGGTCGCCGAACGGAGGGCGGGCGGTAGCCGGTCCATCAACTGATCGATGTTGTCGGCGTTCGCCTTCAGTGTGCCGGTGATCGACACGAGGTTCGTGACCATCTGTCCGAACTCCTCCTGATGGTCGGCCATCGATGTGGACAGGGTCGCCACCACCGCGCTGAGGTTGTCCACCAGTTCGGTCAGCGCCTGCTTTCTCACCGCGAGGATCTGTACCACGGTCTGCGCATTCGACATCGTCGTCACCAACGAATCACTCTGCCGGACAACGAGATCAGAGAGCAATCGAGACATGACGAGGAGCTTGTCGATCTGCTGCCCGTTCTCCGCGAACACGGCCGACGCGCCGCTGAGCCCGGCGAGCGTCCTTCCGAGCTGATCGGAGTCCGCGGGCATGATCTGCGACAACGTGGTCATCATCGCCTGCATGGAATCGAGGTCGACACCCTCGGCCGCGTCCGTGGCGTCCCTGCTGACGTCGTCGAGGCTGTACGGAACGGTGGTTCGGGACCGGGGGATGACGGTGCCGCCGTCGTCCACGCCTGCCGGCACGACCTCCAGGTAGCGCTTGCCGAGCACGGTCTTGAGTCGCACGGTCGCGGTGCTCTGATTGCCGAGCGGCTGCTGCTTGTCCAGCCGGAAGTCGACCCGGACGTGGTCGTCCGACAGCTCGATCCCCTCCACCCGACCGGCGGGCACCCCGGCCACGTACACCGGGTCACCGCCGGACAACCCGCTGGCGTTGTCGAGTTCGGCGACGAAGGCACTCGTCCGCATCTGATACCACGCCTTCGGCGCGCCGATCGCGATGAAGAGCCCCGCCACCAGCGCGATGATCCCGAGGGCACCCAGAACCATCGGCGTGCCGCTGCCCGGTCGTCGATCGCCGGTGAACAGGAACCTCACGGTTCCGACCAGCACGTCGATCACCTTCACCAGGAACATCATGAGCACACCTGCGAGTGCGTGGTACCGAAGAGGTTCGCTTCCACGTCGCCCGCCTTCACCGTGAAATTGCAGAGGTAGAGATTGACGAACCCGCCGTAGCTGCCGATCCGGTTGATGGTGGCCGCGAACTCCGGCATCTGGGCCACGAAGGCGTTGAACTCGTCGGTGTTCGCGACCCAGCTGTCGGTCACGGCTTTCAGGTCCGTCACCGACCTCCCGAACGCGCCGTTGGAACGCGCCATCGCCTGCGCCATCTGAGCGACGGCCCGGTTTCCGTCGCCGAGCAGGGCGATCAGTTGGTCACTGTTTCCCGCGACCGAGGTACTGAGCCCGCTGAGCCCCGCGAGCAACTGCTCGAGCTGAGGGGCCCTCGCCTCGACCGAGCCCAGCAGCGAGGCCAGGTTGTCGACCAGCTGCTCGATCACGTCCTGCCGATCGACCAGGCCGGTGCTCAGGGAGCCGATCTGCGCGAGGAGGGTCGCGATCGTCTGCCCCTGGCCGCTGAAGGTCTCCACGAACCCGCGGGTCAGGGTGTTGACCTGATCGGGCGCGAGGGCGTCGAACAGCGGCCGGAACCCGTTCATGAGCGCGGTGAGGTCCACGGGCGGGGTCGTCTGTGCGATCGGGATCAGGCCACCCGGTTCGAGGGCGACCGCGGGCTGCCGGTCGTGTGGGGTTGCCAGCGCCACCGCGTCGATCGCGGTGCCGTCCGGTTGGGCCAGCGCGATGTAGCGGGCACCCAACATGTCGCCGTACCGAACCGCGGCGGTGACGTCCCGCGCCAGCGAGTGTTCCGATTCGACCTCGATGCGGACCACGGCCTTGCTGGTGCCGCCGCCGGCGTCGGCGAAGTCGATGGTCTCGACGCGGCCGACGCGAACACCCGCCATGGTCACCGGGTTACCGGGACTCAGGCCCTCCACATCGGTGAACTCGAGCGTGTAGCTGTCGGTGTCGCCACGCACCGGAACCGACAGGGTGTTCACCACGAACGAGGCACACAGCGCACCGATCACGCAGAACCCGACCGCTTTCACCGCGGGCACCCAGCCGATCTTCATCGGACGGTCACCTCGCTGCCCCGCACCATCGGTCCGAGCATCACGACGGTTGCCGGGTTCGGGGCCGCGTTCGAGTCGGCGGCCGCAGGGTTGTCGCGCAGGCTGGACTCGAGCATGTTCAGCACCGGTGCCTCGCGCCCCGCGTCGACCACGGCCTGTCCTCCCGGCTGCGCGGACTGGGCTTGGCCCCCACCGCAACCGGCGCCGTACTCGTCGCCGTAGTGCGGACAGTCGGCCGCGGTGTAGGGCAGCGGGCCCTGAAACGTCGGCACCGCGGTGATGTTGAACTTGCCCGTGGCGAACACGCGAGCACCCGCCGCCCCGAAGGTCTCGGCCCCCGACAGCGTGTCGACCAGGCCCGTCGGGTTCGCCGCGGTCGTCGCCAGGATCGTGCCCGTCGAATCCATCACGGTGATGATCTGGTCGCGCCGCTCCCCGACGAACGACGCCGCCACCGACGCGAATCCCGCCGCACTCCCGAACATCGCCGCCAGCTGTCCCCCGTGTTCGACCATCCGCTGGGACACCGACGTCGCCGCGGTCAGCGTGGCGAGCACGTCCGGCGTCGCACTGTCGAGCGCCGACATGACCGACCTGAACTCCGGTGTGGCCGCGAGAAACTGCTCCGCGGCGGGGGTCAGCGTTCGGGACGCCGAGCCGAGCTGGTCGACGATTCGACCGACCGTCTCCCCCCGACCGTCGAGCGCCTTGCCCAGCGCGGTCAGCGCCGTCTGCATCCTCTGCGGCTGCATGCGGTCGAGGACCTCGACCATCTTCTGATAGACCCCGTAGAGCGCCACCGCATCCGGACCGGTGTCCACCCCTATCGAGTCGCCATCCTCGAGCGCGGATGACCCCAGCGGATGGTCCGGGGCGTCGAGCAACTGGATGTAGATGTCCCCGAAGAAGGTCCGGGGCACTACCCGCGCCAGGACGGAGGACGGCACCTGACCGATCGCGTCGGCATCGATCTGCAGTCGTACCACCGACGACTCCGTGCCCGAGTCGATTCCGGCGATCCTGCCGATGTTCACGCCGGCGTAGCGCACCGGCGCCTCGCCGGTGATCAGGCCCGCCGACGCGGGAACGGCGACGACCACGACGGGATCGCGTTGCAGATTCCCCGACCCCCGCATCACCATCGCCACTGCGACCAAGGCACCGACCAGGACCGCGATCGCACCGCGAAGTGCCAGGCGTGCACGCGAGCGTCCCGTGAACTGGTCCACCTCAGACCCCCATCCCCGGGATCTCGGGGACCAGGCCCCACAGCGCGAAGGTCAGCAGCACGTCGAGGATGCCGATCGCCAGGATCGCCGTGCGCAGCGCGCGGCCTGCCGCCTGACCGACACCCGCGGGACCGCCCGAGGCGTAGTAGCCGTAGGCGCAGTGCACAAGCGAGACCACCGCGGCGAAGACGATCGCCTTGAGCGCGGAATAGACGAGATCCTGCGGGGACAGCGCGAGGTGGAAGAAGTAGTCGTAGGTTCCCGCGGAGGCACCATTGAAGAACACGATCACCAGCCGCGTCGAGAGGTAGCTCGCGAGCAATCCGACCATGTAGATCGGGAGGACACAGACCATGGCCGCCAGCACCCGGGTGCCGGCGAGAAACGGGATCGAGCGAATCGCCATCGCGTCCAATGCGTCGATCTCGTCGGAGATCCGCATCGCGCCGATCTGCGCGGTGAACCCGGTTCCGACCTTGGCCGCCAACGCGATCGCGACCACGACCGGGGCGAGCTCACGGGTGTTCGCGATGGCGGACAGCATGCCCGACATGGTCGTCATCCCGACCAGCTCGAGACCGCGTTGCGTCTCGACACCGAGCATCATCGCGGCGGCCAGGGACATCGCGAACACGATCCCGATGGTGCCGCCACCGGAGAGCAGCGAATTGGTGCCGAAGCTGACCTCGCTGATCTGGCCCAGGACATGTTTGCGGTATCTCGTCAGCGCGAACGGGATCGACGCGACGGTCCTCGAATAGAAGGTCACGTGCTTGCCGATGTCGACCAGCGCGCCGTAGGCGGCCCTCGCCGGCGCGGTCGACTGACGGCGCGCACGGACCATCGTGTCAAAGCCCACCATCAGTAGGCCCCCACAGCCGGGACGATCACGGTGTACAGCGCGGACAGCGCCGTGTTGACGATGAACACCAGCGCGAAGGCGATCACCACCGCCTCGTTGACCGCGTCCGCGACTCCGCGCGGCCCGCCCTTGGTGTGCAAACCCTTGAAGGTCGCGACCAGGGTCGAGGTGAGGCCGAAGACCGCCGCCTTCACCAGCGCCATCACGAAGTCGGACATCCGTCCGTACTGGCTGAAGGTCGACATGAACGTTCCGGCCGGAAGATGTTGAACGTAGATGTGATAGAGGTAGCAGGCCATCACACCGCCGAAGGTCACCATCGAACACAAGGCGAGCGAGACCACGACCGCGGCCACCAGCCTGGGCGCCACCAGCCGCTCGACGACATCGATGCCCATGACCTCCATGGCATCGATCTCCTCTCGGATCTTGCGCGAACCCAGGTCGGTGCAGATCGCCGAGCCCGCGACACCCGCCATCATCAGCGCGCACACGAGCGCGGCGGCCTGGCCGACGATGATGAACGCCACCACGGCACCCGAGTACCCGCCCGCGCCGATCCGGCCCGCGAGCTCTCCGACCGAGACCGCGATGAACACACCGATCGGGATCATGAGCAGCAGCGAGGGACCCGTGCTGACCCGGCCGATGAACAGCGTCTGGGTGACGGTCTCGTGCAACGACAACCGGCGCCGGAACACGGCACGAGCCAGCGCGACGATCGAGAGGACGGCGAACCCGATCAGGTATCCGCCCTGGTTTGCGACGTCACGAACCGGCCCCTTGGCGACCGGTAGTTCATATGTCATCGCCAAAGCCCCCTCTCGACCGGTTCGCGCTCGAAGGTCCGCGGACCTCGACTGTGTGAAGCCTCTCACGGCGGACACTCCGCCGCAAGGATTAAGTGAACGATGATTCTCGCTGATTCGAGCCCTTCCGACGGGAAGGGTCCTCGTGTGCGATTCGTACTATCCAGCTATGTCAACAGATTTCGTGCGATCTGGGTTCTCATCGATCGGACGGCGAGTGAGTGGCGGTTCTTCCGCTATCGGCCCGAGCAGGAGAGCCGGCGGCGCCCCCATGCGGGGGCATGGACGACCCTCCCCGTCGCCCATGCCCCCGAGCCGGTGTCAGCCGGCAGTCAGCGACACCGATCCGTGGTCCTTACGCAGCTCGCCCTTGACCACCTTGCCGCTGGCGTTGCGCGGCAGCGCGTCCACGATCACCAGTTCCTTCGGGTGCTTGTACCTGGCCAGCCGATCATCGAGGAACT
This sequence comes from Rhodococcus daqingensis, assembly GCF_042665615.1. Taxonomy (NCBI): domain Bacteria; kingdom Bacillati; phylum Actinomycetota; class Actinomycetes; order Mycobacteriales; family Nocardiaceae; genus Rhodococcus; species Rhodococcus daqingensis. The sequence goes on from NZ_JBHTCS010000004.1 coordinate 29,715, forward strand.
CGGACAACTCGCCGAGGGTGAGGTCATCGCCCTGCAAGGCCACGACTGCGACGGGGACCTCTCCCCACCTCCCGTCGGGGCGCCCGATCACGGCCGCCTCCAACACCTTCGGATGAGCGAACAGCGCGTTCTCCACCTCGGCGCAGTAGATGTTCTCACCGCCGGAGATGATCATGTCCTTCTTCCGGTCGACGACGAAGACGAACCCCTCCTCATCCTGACGGACGAGGTCGCCCGAGTGGAACCATCCGCCTGCGAACGCATCGGCCGTGCCCTGCGGGTTGCGCCAGTACTCGCGCATCATCGTCGGACCCCGGTAGACGATCTCGCCGACCTCCCCGACGGGCACGTCGTTCATCTCGTCGTCCACGATGCGGGCCTGGATTGTCGGGATGACCTTTCCGACCGATCCCAGCTTGCGCGCGGCGTCCTCGCCGTCCAGGACACACGTGATCGGTGACATCTCGGTCTGCCCGAACACGGCGACGTTGAACGCGTCGGGGAAGGTGTCCGCCATCGCCCGCAGCACCACATCGGACGCCGGCGCGGCACCCCAGCTGATGACCCGTAGCGCCAGATCACGCTGACGGACAGTGGGTTCCGCGCACACTGCCTGCCACTGCACCGGCACGAGGAAGGCCGTGGTGACCCTCTCCGCTTCCCATACCTCGAGCAGCTCCGTGGGGTTGAAGGCGCCCAGCGGATGGATCACCGTCGGCACACCGAGCACGAGGGACGGGGCCATGCTCCCGAGCGCGGCGATGTGGAACATCGGCGAGGCGCAGAACCCGATGTCGTCGCCGCCGGACATCCGCAGGGCCCGGATACAGGTCAGGGCCTGCGCCTGCATGTTCGCATGCGAGAGGACCGCCCCCTTGGGGCTGCCCGTCGTGCCGGAGGTGTACATGATCAGCGCGGGGGTGTCCTCGACCAGGTCGATCGACGGATGGACCGAGCCGGCCTCGTCGAGCAGTTCTTCGTAGCCGAGCACCCCGCCCGCGCCCGGTTGCCCCACGACGACGCAGATCGACAGGGCCGGAACCTGACCCCGCACCGCGGCGACCAGGGGCGCCAGCGGTACGTCGGTGACGACCACGGTTGCGCCGCTGTCGGTCGCGATGAAGGCGATCTCGGGCGGCGTCAGGCGGAAGTTGACCGGAACCGCGATGGCGCCGAGTGAATTGACGGCGAGGACCGCCTCCAGGAATTCGGGGCGGTTGAGCATCACCAGCAGAACCCGGTCGCCGAATCCGACACCTCGCCGAGCGAGCGCGTCCGCGAACGACTCCGAGCGCAGGTGCAGCTCGGACCACGTCGTGGTGGCTCCCTGGAAGCGGAGCGCCACCGCATCCGGCCGCATGGCCGCGTGTGTGGCGACCTGATTGTTCCAGTGGTTCCTCCGGGCCTGCAGCGGCTGCGAGAGCAGATCATCGCTGAGTGACATCTGATGTTCCTTCCCTGTCACGGTGTGGCTGGCTGACGTACCCTCACGGATGCGCCCAGTATGGCAATACGCGTTCCGGCGCGCGGCGTTTTTGTTAACACGGATTCGCATCCTGAACCAGGCCCTGACTGGACGTTTGTCCAATCAGGGCCGGCCGGTCCGGGAGGCACGGCGGGTCGGCCGCGCCGTTGCTCACCCTCCGAATTCGGGCACCCGCCCACCGAGCATCGCCGCGACGCCTTCCCGGAAGTCGGGTGCCGCCAGGAGTTCGATCTGGCCTTCGGTTTCCCGTTCGATCGCCTCCTCGATGCGGGCGAGGGTGGTGGCGGTCAGCGAGCGTTTGGTCAGCTCGATCGCGCGCCGGGGACCGCGGGCCAGCTTGGCCGCGACCGCTCGCACATGGGACGACAGGTCGTCCTCGGCGAGCACCCGGGCGATCAGTCCGGCGGCGGCGGCGTCCGTGGCTCCGAGTTTCCTGCCGAGCAACGCCATCTCGGTCGCCCTGGCCCGCCCGATCGCTGCGGGGACGAGCAGACTCGATCCACCGTCGGGCATCAGCCCGACGTTGACGAAGGCCAACAGGAAGTACGCACTCGGCGTCGCGAAGGCCAAGTCCGCCGCGAAGGCGATGGACGCGCCGACTCCGGCCGCCGCCCCGTTCACCTCGGCGATCACGGGGATCGGAAGCGTGAGGATCGCCCGGATCACCCGGTTCGCGGATTCCATCACCACCCGGGGGTCCGCCTCAGGACCGTTCGCCGCTGCGGCGAGGTCGGCGCCGGTCGAGAAGGCCGCGCCCGCTCCCGAGATCACCACGACCCGGACCGAGGGATCGTCCGCCCGCCCGGTCAGCAGGTCGCCCAGCGCATCCATCGTCGCCAGGTCTATCGCGTTCATCCGCTCCTGCCGGTCGATGGTGATCCGCAGGATCCCCTCCCCGAATTCGACCCTCAGCCCGCCGATCACCTCGCGCTCGGGGGTCGCCGTCATCGGAGGGCCCCCACCGGCTCGCTCGCGTCGACGAACCCGGCCAGGCGGCCGGCGATGATCTGTTCGGCCTCCGTCACCATCCGCGATACCAGGTCCTCGACGCTCGGGACGTCGTGGATCAGCCCCTGGCACTGCCCCGCCGTCCAGATACCCGCGTCGAGGTCGCCGTCCTCGAACACCTTGCGTCCCCGGGCGCCGGCCACCAGGTCCCGGATGTCGTCGAAGGTTGCCCCGCCACGTGATTCGATGTCGACGACCTCGCCGCTCACGGCGTTGGCCGCCACCCGCGCGGTGTTTCGGAGCGTGCGGAAGATCAGCGCGGTGTCGAGCTCGCTGTTCGCCACGATCTGCCGCTTGACCTCCTCCGCGACCGGCGACTCCTGCGTGCACATGAACCGGGTGCCCATGTTCACCCCGTCCGCGCCGAGCGCGAGTGCGGCGACCAGCCCGCGCGCGTCCGCGATCCCACCCGACGCGAGGACCGGGATGCGCACCCGCTGGGTCGCGGCCGGGATGAGGACCAGGCCGGGCACGTCGTCCTCGCCCGGATGGCCTGCGCATTCGAATCCGTCGATGCTCACCGCATCCACGCCGACCTGTTCCGCCTTGAGCGCGTGGCGGACGCTGGTGCACTTGTGGATGACCTTGATCCCGGCGTCCTTGAAGTGCGGCAGGTGGTCGATCGGGTTGGAGCCGGCGGTCTCGACGATGGTGACGCCCGACTCCACGATGGCCTGGCGGTACTCCGCGTAGGGCGGCGGGTTGATCGACGGCAGGATCGTCAGGTTGACGCCGAACGGCCTGTCGGTCAGGTCCCGACAGCGTGCGATCTCCTTCGTCAGGTCCTCGGGGGTCGGCTGGGTCAGGGCCGTGATGAACCCGAGGGCACCAGAATTGGCCACGGCCGCAACGAGTTCGGCGCGGCCGACCCACATCATCCCGCCCTGCACGATGGGGTGGTCGATACCGAACGCCTCGGTGAATCGAGTGGTCAGCATGTCAGTTCACCTCTTCGAAGGTGCCGCCGGCGGCGGCCTTGTCGAGCAGCAGTTGCGGGGGCGCGAATCGCTGTCCGTAGCGATCCGCGAGTTCTTCTGCGCGGCGGACGAATCCGGCCGCACCGCCGTCATACTGGTCGATGTAGCGGACGACGCCGCCGGTCCAGCCCGGGTACCCGATACCGAGGATCGAGCCGACATTCGCGTCGGTGGCGGTGTCGAGGACGCCCTCCTCGATACAGCGGACGGTCTCGATCGCCTCGACGAACAGCATTCGCTCTTTCATGTCCTCGAAGGGGATCTGTTTGTCCCCGCCGAACGCCTCCGCCAGCCCGGGCCACAGGCCGACGCGCTTGCCGTCGACGTACTCGTAGAAGCCGGCGCCCGTCGAGCGACCCTTGCGGCCGAACTCGTCGATCATCCGGTCGACCACGACGTCTGCCGGGTGCGGTGCCCAGGGCTGGCCGGCATCGAGAGTCGCCGCCTTGGTCTCCTCGCGGATCTTGCGCGGCAGGGTCAGGGTCAGCTCATCCATCAGCGCCAGCACCGCCGCCGGGTAGCCGGCCTGCAGGGTCGCCTGCTCGATCGACGCAGGCGAGATACCCTCGCCCAGCATGGCGATGCCCTCGTTGGTGAAGGTCCCGATCACGCGGCTGGTGAAGAACCCGCGGGAGTCGTTGACCACGATCGGCGTCTTCCCGATCTGCTTGACGACGGCCAGCGCGCGGCCGAGGGCCTCGGCACCGGTCTTCTCGCCCCTGATGATCTCGACCAGCGGCATCTTGTCCACCGGGGAGAAGAAGTGCAGGCCGATGAAGTCCTCGGGGCGCGAGACACCGGATCCGAGCAGTGTGATCGGCAGCGTCGAGGTGTTCGAGCAGAGCAGCGCGTCGGGCGTGACGTACTGGTCGATCTCGGCGAAGACCTTGTTCTTGATGTTCGGGTCCTCGAAGACCGCCTCGATGACCAGCTCGGCGCCCTCGGCGTCCTCGGGCTTGTCGGATGGGTGGATGCGGCTCAGGATCGCGGCCGCCTTCTCCTCGGTGCTGCGCCCACGGGAGACCGCCTTCTCCAGGATGTTCTTCGAGTAACCCTTGCCACGCTCCGCGGCCTCGAGCGTGACGTCCTTGAGCACCACGTCCATGCCCGCCTTGGCACACACGTAGGCGATCGCGGCGCCCATCATCCCTGCGCCGAGGACCACGGCCTTGCGCACCGGCTCGCGCTCCGCGCCGCCGTACTGCTTGAACAGCGAGTTGGCCTTCTGCATGTCGAAGAAGAACGCACGGATCATGTTCTTCGAGATCTGCCCCGTCGCGAGCTCCGCGAAATACCGGTTCTCGATCGTCTGCGCGGTGTCGAAGTCCACCTGCGCGCCCTCGACGGCGGCGCTCATGATCGCGATCTGCGCCGGGTACGGCGCGCCCTTGAGCTGCTTGCGCAGGTTCGCCGGGAAGGCGGGCAGATTCGCGGCCAGCGCGGGTGTCGCCGGGGTTCCGCCGGGGATCTTGTACCCCTTGGCATCCCAGGGCTGATGTGCCTCCGCGTTGGCGGCGATCCACTTCTTCGCGGCGGGCAGCAGTTCATCGGGCGACGCCACGAGCTCGTCCAGCAGTCCGAGCGCACGCGCCTTCTCCGGCGCGTGCCGCTGCCCCTGCAGCAGGACCTGCGTCAGCGCGGTCACCACGCCGAGCAGTCGCACGGTGCGCACGATGCCGCCGCCTCCCGGCAGCAGTCCGAGCGTCGCCTCCGGGAGACCGATCGCGGCGCCGCGGTCGTTCAGCGCGATCCGGTGATGGCAGGCCAGTGCCAGCTCCAGGCCCCCACCCAGTGCCGCACCGTTGATCGCGGCGACCACCGGCCTGCCCAACGTCTCGAGTCGCCGCATCGGCTCCTTGATCCGGTTGACGTTGGCGATCACGCCCTCGGCCTGGCCGGGCTCGGACTTCAGGATGTCGTTCAGGTCGCCGCCGGCGAAAAAGGTCTTCTTCGCGGAGGTCAGGATGACGCCGGTGACGGACTCACGCTCGGCCTCCAGACGATCGACCACTGCGCCGAGCGACACGATGAACCCCTCGTTCATCGTGTTCGCGGACTGGGCCGGGTCGTCCAGGGTCAGCGTGACGATGCCGTCGCCGTCGATGTCGTACCGGATGGTGCTGTCGGTCATAGCTTCTCGCACTCCTAGATCGGTGATGTTCTGTGGCGCTAGTGCCTCGTGCTCGAAGTCCATTGATGGTTGCCGGGGATCCACGTGGATGCATCGGAAGGCGGAGGAGTCCCGGGTAGCGGGGTTCTACCTGGGACTTCGACAACGCAGCGAGGCGCCGCGTGGGCCCCGGCAACCGCGCGAAGACTTCGGGCGCGGGGCACTAGATGCGTTCGATGACGGTGGCGATGCCCATTCCGGCGCCGACGCAGAGAGTCGCCAGCCCATACCGCTTGTCGCGACGCTCGAGCTCGTCGAGCAGGGTGCCCAGGATGATGGCCCCGGTCGCGCCGAGCGGGTGACCCATGGCGATGGCGCCACCATTGACGTTGACCTTGTCCATCGGGATGTCCATGTCCTTGACGAACTTGAGCGCTACGGAGGCGAAGGCCTCGTTGATCTCGTACAGGTCGATGTCGTCCGCGGTGAGACCCGCCCTGGCCAGCGCCTTCTCGGCCGCCGGCGCCGGACCGGTGAGCATGATCGTCGGCTCGGATCCGACCACCGCGGTCCCCACGATGCGCGCGCGGGGCGTCAGCCCCGCCCTGGCCCCCGCCTGCGCGGAGCCGATCAGCATCAGGGTTGCGCCGTCGACGATGCCCGACGAGTTGCCCGCGTGATGCACGTGTTCGATCCGCTCGACCCAGTGGTACTTCTGGAGCGCCACCGCATTGAACCCACCCTGCTCGCCCATCGAGGCGAAGGAGGGTTTGAGTGCCCCCAGGCCCTCGACCGTTGCGCCGGGGCGCATGTGCTCGTCGCGGTCGAGCACCACGAGTCCGTTCCGATCCTTGACCGGGACGACCGAGCGATCGAACCGCCCGTCCGCCCACGCCTTCGCCGCCAGTTCCTGCGACCGGACCGCGAACTCGTCGACCCGGGTTCGACTGAAGCCCTCCATCGTCGCGATGAGGTCGGCGCCGATCCCCTGCGGGACCATGTACGTCGCATAGTTGGTGGCGGGGTCCATTCCCCAGGCGCCGCCGTCCGACCCCATCGGCACCCGCGACATCGACTCGACCCCGCCGGCGAGGACGAGGTCCTCCCAGCCCGAAGCCACCTTCTGGGCCGCCAGGTTGACCGACTCGAGTCCCGACGCGCAGAACCGGTTCACCTGCACGCCCGCCACGGTCTCGGGCAGGCCCGCGGCCAGGGCCGCCACTCTCGGCAGGACCGCGCCCTGTTCGCCGAGGGGCGAGACGATGCCGAGCACGACGTCGTCGATCGCGCTGGGATCGAGCCCCGGATTGCGGCGCCGGATCTCGTCGATCAGGCCGACGACGAGGTCGATCGGCTTGACCGAGTGCAGCGAGCCGGTTGCCTTGCCGCGGCCGCGTGGTGTGCGCACGGCGTCGAAGATCAGCGGCGCTCCGGTAGGTCGGGACACGGTCATGGTTCCCCTTTCGGTTCGGCGTACGAGCAGGCGGGCGAGATCGGGGCTCGCGGTCACGCCTGCGCCAGTGAGCACGCTCACACAGTGAGAATTGCGGTTAACTTTCATGCACGGATTCGCGGTTGTCAATAGCGAATATCGTTGCTAGTCCGGACTTTGCGCCGATAGTCCAGGGGAAGCATCGACGTCGGTGCCGGAATCCCGCCTTCGCTTTCGGGTCGGAGACGCCGGACTCTCGGTTAAGATTGCTGCTACCGAAGTCAGGAGACGTCGATGCCCCAGACGACCACCGGCCGGTCGGTTTCGGCCGCCGCGCCCGTTCGACGACGGCCGAAAGACCGCAAAGCGCAGATCGCCCTGGTGGCAGCTCAGGCCTTCAGCGAGCAGGGCTATCACGCTGTCGGTGTCGACGACATCGCCGCAACGCTCGGCATCTCCGGCCCGGCCCTGTACCGCCACTTTCCCAACAAGTACGCACTGCTGGTGCATGCGGCGATGGGCACGGTGGGGGCTCTGCGGTCGGCTTCCGACGGCGCCTCCGAGGGCGACGCCGACGACCCGGATCCCACACCGGAGGCGCGGCTGGATCGTGTGTTGCGGGCACTGATCAGCACCACGGTCGAGAATCGGAAGACGGGGGGCCTCTACCGCTGGGAGGGACGGTATCTCCGGCCGTCCGATCGCGATCTGATGCGCGCCGAGTTCGGCGCGGTGACCCAGAACATCGCGCGGCCCCTGCTCGAGTTGCGTCCCGATGTCACAGAACGCGATTCGGTGATCCTCTCGACCGCCGCGCTCAGCGTGATCGGCAGTATCACCGCCCACCGCGCAGCCCTGGCCAACCGCCGGATCGAGAAGCTACTGCTCGACACCGCATGGGGGATGTTGCGGTGTGATCTGGCGGCGGCCCCGCCCGCGACGACCACGATCGACGATCCGTCCACGCAGCGCGGTCTCGCGGTGACGTCCAAGCGTGAACTCCTCCTCTCCGAGGCGGTGAAGATCTTCAACGATCGCGGTTACCACGAATCGAGCATCGAGGAGATCGGCGCCGCGGCCGGGATCAACGCCTCGAGCGTCTACCGGCATTTCCCGAGCAAGGCGGACCTCCTCGCGGCCGCGTTCCATCGGGCCGCCGACCGTCTGGCCATGGGAACGGCGGCCGCGCTCGGTGCCTCCGCCGACCCGGAGGAGGCACTGAGTCGACTCTCGGCCACCTACATCGACCTGGCCTTCGCCCATCCCGAGGTGCTCTCGGTGTACTTCGCCGAGATCGGGAACCTGCCCAAACAGGAGCGCACGAACCTCCGTAACGTGCAGCGCCTGCACGTCGAGGAGTGGGTGCACCTGCTCACCGCGGTACGACCCGAGCTGTCCGCCGTCGAGGCCAGGTTCCTGGTACACGCGGCCCTGGGCCAGACGCTCGACGTGGGCCGGCTGATGCATTTCGACACCGGCGCGAAGGCACGCGGCCGGATGCAGACCTTGATGCTGACGGTCCTGCACGGCTGACCATTCCGATTCGCTGTCGGACGCTATGCCTTGGCGCCGTTCATGATTGCCGATTCGAGCTCGGCGTATGCCCCGCGCAACAGCTCGACGTAGCGGTCGTCGTCACGCAGCTGCCGGGGATCCGCGGTGACATTGATCGTGAGGATGTCGCCGACGCTGTCCACCCAATGGCCGAGACCGCTGGGGCCGACGAGTGCACACAGACTGAAGGTGACCGCCACGCTGGAATCACACAGCTTGAGGTCCGCGGCACCCTTGGGCACATTGGTGATCAGAGTATTACCCCAACCGACCGTAGCCCTCTCCCGCGCCGGGAGCCTCCCGAGCATCCACAGTCCGGCTCGGATCGCGAACCCGGGTATGACCTGGACGAATTCGTCGGACCGGATCGACTCGGGGCTGCTCTTGCGCGCTCTTTCGTCCAAGGCCGAACGATGAATCGCCCGTGCCCGTTCGACCGGGTTCACGATGTCGGTGTGCAGGTCTACTGCCATTGTCACGAACTGGTTCCTGGACACCTGGTGCCGTGCCGCGCGCGTTGACATCGGCACTCCCGCCGCCAACGAACCGTCTGGACTTTCGCCCGCCTCATCTAGGTATTTCCGCATCGCCCCACCGATCACGGCGAGCGCGAGGTCGTTGATGGTCACATCGCCCAACTCGGCCTTCATCGCGCGCAACTCTGCGAGCGGGAAAACCGCAAGGCCGAATACCCGGTCCGGCCCAAGTGGTCGATTGAACACCGTTCGCGGCCGCTCGGCCACCGGTGACGTGTATTGCCCCTGTTCACACCGCAGTGCGAGTTCCCTCTGCGCCGAACGAACGCCTGGAAGGCCACTGACGAGTCGATTGAGGGCCCCCGGAGCGGACCGCACTGCCCGAACCAGCAGTTCGAATCCGGACGGGAGCGGTTCCCGGGGCGCCACGGGATGCGGATCGTCTGGGGTGGCCGGAGACGAACCGAAAAGGTGTCTGCCCAGTTGAGCACTCAACATCCCGTCGGCAATCGCGTGGTGTGTCTTGAGCGCAGCAACCGTGGCTGCGCCCTCCACACCCTCGATTCCACGAACATCGGTGAACACGTGCAATTCCCACAGCGGCCTCGCCCCATCCATCGGCTGCACCAAGGTGGCCGCCAGGACGGTACACACCTCATCCCACTCGGAACCCTCATGGAAGACGAGGTGATTCTCCAGGGAGAAATCCGGATCATCCACCCAGTACGGATGATCGAGGCCAAAGGGAACATGGACCAGTCGCTGTCGAAGGAGGTCGATCCCGGCAACCCGGTCCGCGATCCACCGACCGATCTCGTTCCTATCCGACCGGCTGCCGGTATTCCCATCGGGCGCAAAGACGTACGCGCTCACGATGATCTGTTTGGACACCTCGTTCTCGACATAGAGGAACACCGAGTCCCTCGGATCCAGCTGCTGCATGCGACTCCCCCCGGTAGTCGGTGCAGCTCGCTCACATGAGCGCCAGACCCTCCGCCCGCGCCACACCCCCACCCGAGCATACGGCTCCGGCATCCACTGCATCGAATACGAAATGGACAGCTGCCTTGAGCTCCTCGAAGGATTCCCCCAGGAGCTGTGTGTACCGGTGGATATCGTTCAACTGCAGCGGATCTGCCGTGACGTTGATCGTGAGCGAGCCCCCGACCGAACCGACGGCGTGGGCCACCCCACCCCAGCCCACGAGTGGCGCGAGACCGAATCCCGCCACCGCGGTCGCATCACACAGGCGCAGGTCCACGGCGCCGTAGCGCACGCTGGTGACCAAGGTGTTGACGAGGTGCACCGTCTCCGAGCCCCGCTTGGGCCTGCCATAGCCCAACCGCAACGCGGCCCGAATCGCCCATCCGGGGATGACACCGACGACATCGCAGTGGGCCGCGTCGGCCTCGGCCGGATTGCTCAACCGGTCCCGCTCCTCGAGGGCCGAGCGGCGGATGGCGCGCACCCGCTCGATCGGATCTTTCGTTCCGGTGTGCAGGTCCACCGCCATCGTCAGGAACTGATTCCTCGACTCGGACGGGCAAGTGCGGCGGATGGACATCGGAACCGCGGCCGCCAACGAACCCTCCGGCAGGGCGCCGAGGTATGCCCGCTGCGCACCCGCGACCACCGCCAGCACGATGTCGTTGACCGTGATGTCGCCGAGCGCGGCCTTCACGGCAAGCACGTCATCGAGCGGGAGAAACGCAGCATCGAACACGCGGTCGGGGCCCAGCGGCCCGTTGAGGACGGTCCGCGGCCGGGTGGCGACGGGCAGCGTGTGCGTGCCCTGGTCGCGTTCCGCCAGGAGTCGGCGACGCGTGGCCCGGAACTCGCGAAGGCCGCCGACGAGTTCGCCGACCTTGCGTGGGCAGGCCCGGACACCGGTCAAGAACAGACCGACCGGGGTCGGCATCGGCCGCGGCACGGCGGGGACGTCGTGACGAACGTCCGGGAGCTCGCCCGCGCCGAACAGCGCCCGGGAGATGATGGTGCTCAGTTCGCCGTCCGCCATCGAGTGATGGAGTTTGATCACCACGACCGTGGCCGGTTGCTCGACCCCCGGGATGCCGCGGACCCCGCCCACGACATGCAGTTCCCACAGCGGCCTGGACCGGTCCATCGGCCGCTGCACGAGCACCGCCATCCACTCCCGCAGTTCGTCCCAGCCCGAACCCTCGTGGAAGTAGAGGTGGTCCTCCACACGGTGGTCCGGATCCTCGACCCAGTACGGATGATCGAGGTCGAACGGGACACGGACCAGCCGCTGCCGCAGCACCTCGATGCCACGGGCACGGTCGGCTATCCACCGGATGATCTCCGCTCGACCAGCGGGTCCGGCCTGCGCACCGTCGGGGACGAACGCGCACGCGGACAGAAATGTCTGCCAGGCCTCGGGGCGCTCGACGTAGAGGAACACGGCGTCCCGCGGATCGACCTGCAGCAACACACTCTCCGTTTCGTCGACCCCTGCCGGCGAGACGGTACCGTTAGACGGTAAAGCGTGCGCAACGGGACTCCCACGGCGTGGGACAGCCGCGAGCGCGGTCAGTGCCTGCCGTGGTCCTGGTCCACCCCCAGGTCACTCGGCCGATAGCCCATCGGATATCCGGGATATGTCCGGTTGCGGGGGTCCCTGGCGGCCTTCGACCGTCTGCGCGGCGGCAGCAGACGGACCACCCTGGACCGGGCCACCAGGGCGCGCTGCGCGACGGCGGTCATCCAGGCCGGTGCCGCCGGGAACCCGAAGGCGGAGCGCATCTGCTGATCCAGCATCGCGTACACGCCCTGCCGAACGGCGGGCCGAACCGGGCGGGGGAACCACGAGCAGAACAGGTCCCGGGTGTACACGCCGATCCGGTGGTTGTCCTCGCTGTACCGGAACCGCTCGGCCTCGTACTCGATCTTGAATCGGTAGAACTCCTGGAAGTCCTCGGGGATGTCCTTGATACCCATCCGCAGCCCGACCTCGCGGTAGAAGTGGAAGGAGGCGAGGCGCTCCTTCGGGTGCAGTGGGCGCCAGCCGTAGCGGTCGATCCAGTCCAGCGGATCGAAGGCGAAGGTGCTCAGGACGTACAGCATGTCCGAGTTGTCGATCTCGTACTTGGCGTGCATCCGGTTGACCATCCGCAGCGACTCCGTGCCCCGGGGCGAGTCGTAGCCGTGCTCGACGAGTTCGGCCATCAGCAGTGCCGTGTCGTCGTAGCGCTTCTGCGGCCGCTTCTCGAACTCCCCGGTCTTGCTCAGCAGCGCCGAGATGGTGGGCACGCAGTAGGTGCGGAACAGCGCGAACTCGAGCGCCCGCTGGTAGTCCCACGGGAACTCGTAGCCTGCGGTGATCCGGTGGATCTCGTGGTTGTCCGATACCGGATCGAGGTGCTCGATCCGGCGGAGCCAGCCGTACCTGCCGCGAGGTGCGGACGGGGTCTCGTTCATCAGGAACATGGTGCCCCCTCAGCCCCGGCCGTGCCGCGTCTTGAGCAGCCATGCGGCGATCTTCATGTCCCTGGGCTTGCGTTCCATCGACAACAGGTTCAACGGCGCCTTGTACTTCTGCCTGGCCACCGATTTCGCCCGACTGAACTCGCGCAGCCCGTCGGCGCCGTGGATCCGGCCGAAGCCCGATTCCCCCACCCCGCCGAACGGGAGCGCGGCCACACCCGCGAAACCCAGCACCGAGTTGATCGTCACGACGCCGGCACGCAGTCGCTCTGCCGCGGCCACCGCCCGCTTCCGGTCACGGGTGAAGATCGACGCGCCGAGGCCGTACGTCGAGGCGTTGGCCGCGGCGATCCCCTCGTCGAGGTCCGCGACCCTGTTGATCACGACCGTGGGCCCGAACGTCTCCTCGCGGACGGCGATGCTGTCCTCCGGAACCTCGACGAGGACGACCGGTTCGACGAACGGCCCGCGAACGGACTCGGGACCGCCGAGCACCGCCCGCCCGCCCCTGGCGAGAGCGTCGTCTATCTGCCCGCGCACCACGTCCGACTGCCGCGCCATCGTCATCGGCCCGTACGAGGAGTCCGGCGCGCCACCGGGGCGCAGGCGCTTCGCCTTCTCGGTGACTTTCTGCACGAAGGTGTCGAACACCTTGTCCGCCACATAGATCCGCTCCACACCGACGCAGGTCTGGCCCGCGTTGCCCATCGCACCGAACACGGCGAAGTTCGACGCCTCCTCCAGGTCCGCATCCGCATCCACCAGCATCGCGTCCTTACCGCCACACTCCGCGACCATCGGCGTCAGGGTCTCCGCGCACAGGGCCATCACCTTCTTCGCGGTCGGCGTGGAACCGGTGAACGCAACCTTGTCGACACCGGCTCGGCAGAGCGCGGCCCCGGTGCCGCCGTCACCCGTGATCACCTGCAGCACAGGCTGGTTGGGGACCAGCGCCTGCCACTTGTCGGCGATCCACACCGCGACGCCCGGCGTCAGCTCGCTCGGCTTGAAGACCACCGCGTTGCCCGCGGCCAGCGCGTACGAGATCGAGCCCATCGGCGTGTACAGCGGGTAGTTCCACGGGCCGATCACCCCCACCACACCGAGCGGCTGGTAGCGGACGGTCGCCTCCTGATTGGCGCTCACCAGGCCGGCGGGCACCTTCTTCTTGCCGAGCACCTTGGCGGCATGACGAGCGGCCCAGTCCAGGTGCTCGACGGTGAGCATCACCTCGAGCAGGGCGTCGCCCGGCGGCTTCCCGGTCTCGCGGGAGATCACGGCGGCCAGTGCCTCCGCGTCCGAGGCGATCGCCTTCTTCCAGTCCAGCAACCACCTCTTGCGCCCGTCGAAGCCCAGCGATTCCCACCATCGCGCGGCGGCACCCGCCCGCTCGACGACCTCGGCGACCTCGTCCGCGTCCGCGACCGGGTACTCGGCGATGACCTCGTCGGTGCGCGGATCGAGCGACTCCAACGACCGCGCGGGAGACCTTTCCTCCTCGGTGAGCTCGCGCTTCTTGGCCGTCTGCTGTGGCATGGACAGATCCCTTCGTCGCCGATCGTTTCGAAAACGCGTCACATCAAATATATTTGATGTGATGTAGTGTCGTGGACATCACATTAGGCGGCGTCAGGCTCGCCGACAAGACCACATCGACACCGATCCCCGGTGCCATCCGTGCGCCACACAACGACCAGCGGGAGCCCACGAAGATGAGCGTTGAATTCACCACCGAACAGCAGGCGTTCGCCAAGGCCGTCACCGACTTCTGCAAGCGCGAGGCCGGTACCCGCGAGAAGCGCGACCAGTTGACCGATCACGGCGCGCACAACCACAACCAGGGCGTGTACGAGAAGATGGCCGAGCTGGGCTGGCTCGGACTGACCATCCCCGAGGAATACGGCGGCTCCGACGCGACCATGGTCGACATGTGCATCCTGCTCGAGCAGACCCACCGCGGGATGCTGCCGATCGGTGCGATCGGGCCGACGCTCATCACCGGCGGTGCGTACGCCAAGTTCGGCACCCCGGAGCAGAAGGACGACGTGCTGCGCGGCATCGTCCGCGGTGCGTCCCAGTCGATCTCGATGTCCGAGCCCGAGGCCGGCTCCGATGTCGGCAATCTGAGCACGAAGGCCGAGAAGACCTCGGACGGCTGGCTGGTCAACGGCCAGAAGACGTGGTGCTCCAATGCCCACATCTCGGAGAACATCCTGCTCGTCGCGCGCACGAGCCGCGGCGAGAACAAGCACGAGGGCCTGACCATGTTCCACGTGCCGGCTCGCACGGACGGCCTGAAGATCAGCCCGATCGAGCTGATGGGTGGCCAGAAGGAGACCAACGACCTCTACTTCACCGATTGTGTGCTGCCGGAGGACGCGGTGATCGGCGAGGTCGGCAACGGCTGGCGCCAGCTGATGACCGGACTCAATTTCGAACGCCTGATCCTCGCGGCGATGATCCTGGGCACCGCGGAGCGGGCCTTCGACGACACCCTCGCGTTCATCACCCAGCGCAAGCAGTTCGGCCGGCCGATCGGCAGCTTCCAGTCGCTGCGGCACCGGATGGCCGACCTGGCGACCGAGATCGAGTGCACCAAGCTGCTGGTCTACAGCGTGGCCCGCGAGGCGGACGCCAACCCCGACAAGATGCTCGCCCGGGAGGCGTCGATGGCCAAGCTCAAGGCCACCGAGACCGCCAAGCGGGTTGCGCTCGAGGGCATGCAGATGATGGGCGGGTACGGCTACGCCACCGAGTTCGACATGGAGAAGCACGTCCGCGGGGCGCTGGTGTCGACCATCTTCGGCGGGACCAGCGAGATCCAGCGCGACATCATCGGCAAGACATACGGCCTCTGATCGGCGTTTATGCTTCAGTGCCGTCCTAAGGAGAATCCATGACCTCGTCCGCCCGCGCCCAGGCAGGTCGCGCACTACGCCGCAGACCGCAGCTCTCCGACGATGTCGCAGTGCACGTGCGCAACCTCATCATGTCGGGAGGGGCGCGGCCGGGCGAGTTCATCCGCCTGGACGAGACCGCAGCGGAACTCGGGGTCAGCGTCACCCCCGTCCGCGAGGCCCTGCTGACGCTGCGCAGCGAGGGCCTCGTGGAACTGGTTCCGCACCGCGGGTACGTTGTCGCCGCCCTCACTCGCGGCGACATCAACGACCTGTTCTGGCTGCAGGGACAGATCGCCGAGGAGCTGACGCGCAGGGCCACCGCCGCCATCGGCCCGGAGGCGCTCGACGAACTCCGCACGATCAACACGAAACTCGCACGTGCGGTAGAGGATTCGGATGCAGCACGGATCGAGGACCTGGAGTTCGGTTTCCATCGGATCCTGAACAGGTTGGCAGGTGCCGCAAAACTCTCCTGGTTCCTCCTCAATGCCACCCGGTACACACCGGTGCACTTCTACTCCGCCGACCACGGGTGGGGCGACGCCGCCGTCGAGAGCCACGAGCGGCTCATTGCCGCAATGGCCGCGGGGAAGGCGGACGAGGCGGGCCGAGAATCCCGAGCTCACTTCATCGACGGGGCGCAGCGGCTGATCAAACACCTCGAGGAGGTGGGGATCTGGGACTGAACGCCGGAGCCAGAAACCCTTGCGCGCGTCGCGTTCCCGAGTAGACTCGAACATACGAGCGAATTCGTGGGGTGGGGATGATGACGGCAGCGGTATCGGCGGTGATCGATCGCGAACGTTCCCTGCTCGACGCGATCATCGAGACCTCGCGCGTCGAGAATGCGGCGGCCGCCCGGTTGATCGGGCAGATCATGGACTACACCAACTCCCGCGACACCTTCGACCATCGTGCTCCCGACGCCGGGTTCGACACCGAACAGGCGGAGCGATCCGCGATCGCGGAGGTCGCGTTGGCGTTGTCGAGCACCTTCAGATCGGTCGCGTCGCTGATGCGGCTCGGGTTCACCCTCGAACGGATGCCGGAGATCCGGGATGCCTTCGCCGCCGGGGAAGTGACGCTGTCGAAGATTCGGGTGATCGACGACCACACCCGCAAGGCCACCGCCGGCGCAGTGCTGCGCCTGGATGCCGGCATCCTCGCCGCCGCGCGCCGACTCGCACCAACCCCACTCGGAATCGAGATCGACCGGTTGCTGATCGAGGATGACGCCGCCTGGGCTGAGCGCGCCCGGGAGCAGGCGGAAGCCAAACGCAAGGTTCGCTCACGCCGACTGCCTCACGGGATGGGAGTGCTGTCGGTGACGTTAACTGCGACACAGTTGACGGCGGTCACCGGCCTCATCGTGAAGGTCGCCAAGACAGTATGTCTGGCTGATCCGCGGAGCCTCGACGTGCGGTGCGCCGATGCGTTCGCGGCCCTGATCGCGGGCCAGCGGAACCTGGCTTGTGAGTGCGGCGAACAGGCCTGTGTGTCCACCCGCAATCCCAAACCTGCAGACGCACAGATGCATCTGAACATCATGTGCGGGCTGGAGACGCTGCTCGGTCTGGCCGACAATCCCGGCTATCTAGAGGGCTACGGATACCTCGATGCCGGGCAGGTCCGCACCATCGCCGGGAACGCCACCTGGCAGGCGATCATCGACTGCGCCACACAGACACTCGAACGCCTGCAACACGAGTACGGCGACGATACCGATCGTACGGGCGGCACCGACGGCGCAACCGAATCCGCCGAGGAATCGGGCGCGGCGTCCGAGTCGGAATCTGTCGATGCAGAATCGGACCACTGGCAGAACCGCAACAGGTCGGAACCCGAAGTGCGCGAACCTGATCCGCCAGATCCAACCGACCCGCCAGATCCGCGCCGTGCCGCCCAAACCAAGCCCGACACGCCACCCGAGCCGACCCCTGAATCCGGCCTGCTCGCATTCAAGAGCCCAATCCTGCCCGCGGGCGCAATTGCCCTACCGGTCCGCAAACTCCCACAACCCGGGACCGTCTCGCCGGCCGACGCCATCGACGGCCTGTCCTGCACCATCCTGAACGACCCTGCAGGCCTCGTTGCCGCATTCCCGGACGGTCACGGCGGATTCACGCAGCCGCCACCGGGCGCCCTGACCTACCGACCCAGCGAACTACTCGCCGCCGCCGTTCGGCTGCGCGATGGCACCTGCCGCCACCCTGGGTGCAATGTGCCCGCAGCCGACTGCCAGATCGACCACATCGTCGCCTTCCTCAAAGCCAACCCCGCCCTCGGCGGCTGGACCATCCTCACGAACCTGCAGTGCCTCTGCCTGCTCCACCACCAACTCAAGACCGCAGGACTCTGGCATCACGACATGCTCGCCGGCGCAATCATGCACATCTACAACACGATCGGACAACACGCCCTCACGCTGCCCACCCGCCGACGAGGCAGCGACCGAATGTGGTCCACCGGCTCGAGTGCGACACTCACGCGGGCGACATTTCACTAGCGACATTCCAAACTTTCCGGAACTGCTCCGGCCCCTGCCCACCAGTCGTCGAGGACCTGGGCGATCACGGCCAACGCCTCGGGCGAGGCCATCCCCCAGTGCGTCGATTCCACCGGGTGATTGTGGATCGCGCCGTCCACCACGGACCGCCAGGTCGCGGCCCCCAGCGTTCCGCTCCTGTCCTCCTGCACCGCGGTGAAGTACACGATGTCTCCCGCGAAGGACTTCGGCCGGTGCGCGGCGAGCAGCGCCAGGGACTCCAACGCGGACTCGACTGCCTGCACGCGCTCGTCCACCCTCATCCCGTCCGGGAACAGCCCGGTGAGCAGTTCGTCCGGGGTCGGCTCCTCGCGGACCGCCCGTGCCGGCGCGGCCCCCTGGTCGGCGAAGCTGTCCATCATCGCCAGCAGCGCAACGCTGTCACCCTCGGCCTGCAACTGGACGGCCATCGCCTGCGCGATCACGCCGCCGAGCGACCACCCGAGCAGGTGGTAGGGACCCTCCGGCTGAACCGAACGGATCTCCCGCACGTACCTGTCGGCCCATTCGGCAATCGATCCCGGCGACCACCCGGACTGCCCGAGGGCGGGCGACTGCAACCCGTAGATGCCGCGATCCGAATCCAGATGCCGGGACAACCCGGCGAACGCCCACGACAGTCCGCCGATCGGGTGCACACAGAACAGGGCTGGCTCCAGTCCCCCGGCCCGGATCGGCAGGAGCACGTCGAACGCCCCATCGACGTCGGCGCCCACGCTCGTGCCGGCGTCGATCCGGGCGGCGAGACCCGCCGGTGTCGGGTCGGAGAACATCCACTGCACCGGAACCTCGGTACCCAGCCGCTCGGACAGCCGCGCGACCACACCGGTCGCGATCAGGGAGTTGCCGCCGAGCTCGAAGAAGCTGTCGTCGCACCCGACCCGGTCGAGACCGAGCGCTCCGCACAGCACGTCGGCGACGACGATCTCCGTCGCGGACACCGGTTCGCGGTGCACCCGCGTCGCCGGCCCCGGCGCAGGCAACGCCGAGCGGTCGAGCTTGCCCGACGCGTTCAGCGGCAGCGCATCCAGCATCACGAACGCGGTGGGGATCATGTACTGCGGCAACACCAGGCCCAGCGACGTCCGAGCCTTGCGTGCATCGAACCCGGGATCTGCCACCACATACGCCACCAGCTGCTGCGCCGGGTCCTCCCGGACCACCGCGACCGCCTGCGCGACCGCGTCGAGCTCGAGCAGCGCGCACTCCACGTCGCCGAGCTCGATCCGGATCCCGCGCAGCTTCACCTGAAAATCGTTACGGCCCAGGTAATCCAGCTCACCATCCGGCCGCCACATGACCCGGTCGCCCGTCCGGTACATCCGCTGACCCTCGACCCCGAACGGATTCGCCACGAACCGCTCCGCCGACAACCCACCCCGACCGACATACCCGCGGGCAAGCTGCGCGCCTGCGAGGTACAGCTCACCCGGGACACCCACCGGCACCGGACGCAACCGGGCATCAAGCACGAACACCTGGGTGTTCCACACCGGGACACCGATCGGCACCGACGCCGCGTCCGCCGCGGTCACCTCGTGGAACGTCACGTCCACCGCGGCCTCCGTCGGGCCGTACAGATTGTGCAGGCGAACCTGCGGCAGCATCGCCCGCAACGATGACCCGGTCTGCGCGGGCAACGCCTCACCCGACGCGAACACCCGCCGCAGCGAGGTCGCCGAGGCCACCTCCCGCTCCGCCACGAACACCGCCAACATCGACGGCACGAAATGCGCCGTCGTCACGGATTCCTCGGCGATCACCCGCACCAGATATGCCGGATCACGATGCCCATCGGGCTCGGCGATCACCAGGCGCGCACCGACCTGCAAGGGCCAGAACAACTCCCACACCGACACGTCGAACGTCACCGGCGTCTTCTGCAACACCACATCGTCTGCTGTCAGGTCGTACTCGGCCTGCATCCACAACAACCGATTCACGATCGCCGCATGGCTGACCACCACCCCCTTCGGCACACCCGTCGAACCCGACGTGAAGATCACGTATGCCGTGCTCGACGAGGCGATCGGGGCCACCCGTTCGGCATCCGTCACCGGGGCGTCCGAGAACTGCGCCAACTCGATCGTGTCGATGTCGACGCCCTCGATCCCTGCCGCCGTGAACCCGTCACGGGAGGTGCTCAGCACACACACCGGAGCCGCGGACCGCAGTATGTGAGCCACCCGCGCCTGCGGTTGGTCCGGATCGACCGGCACGTACCCCGCGCCGGACTTGATCACCGCATACACACCGATCAGCAGGTCGATCGATCGGCGCATCGCCAGTGCCACCAGCGACTCCGGTCCGACTCCCACCGAGATCAGGTACCGCGCAAGCCGGTTCACCCGAGCGTCGAAATCCGCGTAGGTGAGCGACCGAGTGCCGTGAACCAGCGCGACAGCGTTCGGCGTCCGCGCCACCTGCGCGTCGAACAGATCGACCAACGTCCGCGGCGGCACCGGGTGCGCGGTGGCATTCCA
Organism: Rhodococcus daqingensis; assembly: GCF_042665615.1. NCBI lineage: Bacteria > Bacillati > Actinomycetota > Actinomycetes > Mycobacteriales > Nocardiaceae > Rhodococcus > Rhodococcus daqingensis. The sequence continues at coordinate 50,130 of NZ_JBHTCS010000004.1, forward strand.
CCGGCCCAGGATCATCTCGAGGCCCGCCTCGTCGACGAGGTCGATATCGCCGACCGCGCGCCCCGGGTCGGCCGCCATCGCATCGAGAATCCGGGAGTACCGGTGTGCGAAACCCTCCACCGTCGAACGGTCGAACAGGTCCGTTGCGTACACGAAGGAGACCGAGAGCCCACCCCCGTCCGGCCGTTCGGACACCGTCACGTGCAGATCGAATTTCGCGGCAAGGAACGGCGCGTCCATCCCCGAGACGTGCAGTCCCGGGAGATCGAGTTCCGGCTGCTCGAGATTCTGATAGGACAGCATCACCTGGAAGAGGGGATGCCGTGACATCGAGCGTTCCGGGTTGAGCACCTCGACCACGCGCTCGAACGGCACCTCCGCGTGACCGAACGCGCCGAGATCCGCTTCGCGCACTCGTGCCAGCAGCTCCGTCGACGATTCCGCCCCGTCGACGGCGGTCCGCAACACCAGGGTGTTGACGAACATGCCGATCAGATCGTCCAGCTCCGCCTCCCCGCGACCGGCGACCGGCGTGCCGACGGCGATGTCCGAACTGCCGCTCAGCCTGCTCAACAACACCGCGAGTCCCGCATGCACCGCCATGAACAGCGACGCGTTGTGCTCGGCGGCCCAGTCGGAGAGCGTCTCACCGGTGTGCGCACCGACGGGGACGTCCACGCGGGCCCCCGCGTAGGACAGGTGCGCGGGTCGCACCCGATCCGACGGCAGCTCCAGTTGCGCGGGCAGCCCCGACAGCGTTGCGCGCCAGTAGCGGATCTGCCGGGCGACCAACGCGGACTCGTCCGACTCGTCCCCGAGAACCTCGCGCTGCCACAACGCGAAGTCGGCGTATTGCACCGCGAGCGGTGACCACATCGGCACCTCGCCCCTGGCTCGAGCCGCATAGGCCGCCATCACATCCCGGGTCAACGGCCCCATCGAGTAGCCGTCCGCACTGATGTGGTGGACCACCAACGCCAACACGTGCTCGGCCGGCTGCACCTCGAACAGCGCCACCCGCACCGGCACCTCCGCCGCCACGTCGAATCCCGCCGAGGCGAACTCGGCCACCCGGCCAGGCAGTTCGTCCGTCGACACCTCGACCGGGATCAGGTCCGGCAGCACCCTCCCCGCGGGGACGATCACCTGCGACGCACCCTCGTCCGACTCCGGATACATCGTGCGCAACGACTCGTGCCGCTCGAACACGTCGCGCACCGCGGCGCGCAGCGCCGAGACATCGAGCGCACCCGACAGACGCACGAAGATCGGGATGTTGTTCACCGCCGACCCGGGATCGAACCGGTTCAGGAACCACATCCGCTGCTGGGCGGCGGACAACGGGAGTCGATGGGGCCGCTCGCGTGCCGCCAACACCGTGCGCGCCGCTCCCGAGTCGCGCTCCACCTGCACCGCGAGCGCGGCCACCGTCGGGGACTCGAACATCAGCCGAACCGGAACCGCGACACCCAGCGCGGCGCCGATGCGCGCCGCCACCCGGGTCGCGATCAGCGAGTTGCCGCCGAGGTCGAAGAAGTTGTCATCCGCCCCGACCCGCGGAACGCCCAGCACCTCGGAGATCGTCGCGGCGACGATCTCCTCGACCGGCGTCGACGGCGCGCGGAACACGGTCGACCCGAACTCCGGCGTCGGCAGCGCGCCGCGGTCGAGCTTCCCGTTCACCGTCAACGGAACCGCGTCCAGCACCGTCACCGCCGACGGCACCATGTGCGCGGGCAGCGACCTCGCGGCACATGCGGTCAGCGCGGCGACGTCCACCGACTCCCCCGCCGCGGCCACCACGTACGAGGCCAGCACGGTCGCGCCCGACGGGGCCGACCGGCCGACCGTCACCGCGAACTCCACCGACGGATGCGCGGTCAACGCCGCGTCGATCTCACCGAGCTCGATCCGGAAGCCACGGATCTTCACCTGGAAGTCACCCCGGCCCACGTACTCGAGGACCAGATCGCTGTCGTGGCCGGGCGCCGCGCGGTCGACCCACCGCACCATGTCGCCCGTCCGGTACATCCGCTCACCCAATGACGAGAAGTGGTTCGCCACAAAACGATCCGCCGTCAACCCCGATCGGCCGTGATAGCCCCGCGCCATCGCCGCACCCGCGACATACAGCTCGCCGACCACCCCGACCGGCACCGGACGAAGCCGCCGATCGAGCACCATGGCGCGCACACCCCGGGTCGGTCCGCCTATCGTCACCCGCCCGCCGGGCTCGAGCGCGGCGCTGGCCGACACCATCACTGTCATCTCGGTCGGACCGTACGCGTTGTGCAGGTCGACGTGCGCACCCCAGCGGGTCACCAGGTCCGCGGTCAGCGCCTCACCGCCCATCACAACCACACGCAGCGACTCGAGCCCTTCGGGGGCGAGCGCGGCCGCGGCGGACGGGGTGATGAAGGCGTGACTGACCCGCTGACGGTCGATGATGTCCGCGAGCTCACCGCCTCCGTACACACCGGGTGGCACGATCACCAGCGCCGCGCCCGCGGCCGTCGCCATCAAGATCTCGAGCAGGGAGGCGTCGAAACTGGGCGACGAGGAGTGCAGCACCCGTGACGAGGCCGTCACCGAATAGCGCTGCCGCTGTTCGACGGCGAAGCTCGCGATGCCCTGATGCATGACCACCACACCCTTCGGGGTACCGGTGGAGCCGGAGGTGTAGATCATGTACGCCGGTTGGGCGGTGTGCGTCGCCGCCAGTCTGTCCCGATCGGTGACCGGTGCCGTCCCGTACCGCGCCCATTCCGACCTGACGGCGTCGTCGTCGAGCACCACCCAGTCCGCCTCCGGCAGGTCTGCCACGTGCGCAGCAACGGTGAGGCCGACGACGGTGCCCGAATCGGCGAGCATGTGCCCGAGGCGATCCGACGGATAGGCCGGATCCATCGGTACGACGGCGGCGCCGGTCTTCGCCACCGCCCACAGCGCCAGCATCGACTCGATCGAGCGCGGCAGCGCGGTGGCGACGAACGACTCGGGCCCCGCACCGCGCGCGATCAGCAACCGCGCCAGGGCGTTCGACCGGGTTTCGAGCTCACCGTAGGTCACGGTGCGTGCGCCGAACTCGAGGGCGGGCGCCGTCGGTGCCACGACCGCCCGAGCCAACAGCTCGGCGAGAGTGACCGGGGGCTCCGGATCGCGGCCCATCACCGGGCACAGCGCCTCGCGCTCGCGCGCTTCCATGATCTCGACGTCACCGATCGGGACCGAGGGATCCTGCGCCACCGCCTCCAGCAGCCGGACGAACCGTGCGGCGAGGGTGCGCACGCTCGACGCGTCGAACAGGTCCGTGGCATAGACGAACATGCCCGCGATCCCCGACTGGCCTGCCCGCTCCCCCAACGACAGTTGCAGATCGAATTTCGCGTGGGTGAGGCCCGGGTCGACCCCGGACACCACCAACCCGGGCAACTCCAGGACCGCCTGCTCGGTGTTCTCCAACGCGAGCACGACCTGGAAGATCGGTGAGTGCGCGGTCGACCGTTCGGGCGCGAGGATCTCCACCAGCCGTTCGAACGGAACCTCCGCGTGTGCGAGCGCACCGATGTCCGATTCCCTTGTCCTGCGGAGCAACTCGGCGAACGACACCGACTGGTCGAGCACGGTCCGGAGGGCGAGCGTGTTGACGAACATCCCCACCAGGTCGTCGAGCGCGTGCTCGCCGCGGCCGGCCGTGGGGGTACCGACGACGATGTCGTCGGTACCCGACACCTTGGACAGCAGCAAGGCGAAGGCCGCGTGCACGGTGGTGAACAGGGTCGCCTCGTGTTCACGCGACAGCGACAACAGTCGCCGGTGCAGGTCCGGCCCGATCTCGAACCCGACCCGCCCGCCGTCGAGGGAAGCGGCGGCGGGACGCGGGCGATCGGTGGGCAACGGCAGCAGGTCGGGGATGCCGGACAGCTCGTCGACCCAGTACCGAACCTGGCGGGAGAGAAGGGATTCCGGGTCATCTTCGCTGCCGAGCAACTCGCGTTGCCAGAGCGAATAGTCGGCGTACTGGACCGGGAGCGGATCCGGGGTGTGTGGGCCGTCCCCCGCCGCACCCGTGTAGGCGGCGACCACCTCGCGTGCGAGCGGCGCCATCGAGGCGCCGTCGGCCGCGATGTGGTGCAGCAGGAACAGGAGCACGTGCTCGGCCGCCCGGGACCCGGGCCGCTCCGCGGGCTCCACTCCGGCCAGTTCGAACAGTCGCACCCGGACCGGTGCCTCGACCGTCACGTCGAACCCCCTGGCCGCCTCCACGGCGAGTTCAGCACCCAGACCCACCTCGTCCACGACGCGAATCGGGCGCAGGTCGGCATCGACCCCCTCGACCGGGATCACCACCTGCCGGGGCCCCTCACCGTCGTCCGGAAAGACCGTGCGCAGTGACTCGTGCCTGCCCAGCACGCTCGCGACCGAGGCCCTCATCGCCTCGTGGTTCAGCTCACCCACCAGCCGGATCCCGAGGGGCAGGTTGTATGCCGGCGAGGAGGTGTCGAACTGGTTGATGAACCACATCCGAGCCTGGGTCAGGGACAACGGGATCCGGTCCGGGCGTGGTCCGGCCATCAGTTCCGGCCGTCGGCGCGCGCCGTCGACGCGGGTCGACGCGAGCGCGGCGAGTCCCGCGACGGTCGGCACGTCGAACACCTCCCGCAGGCTCACGTCGCTGCCGAGTGCGGCGTTGACCCGTGCCACCACGCGCGCGGCGGACAGGGAGTTGCCACCGTGATCGAAGAAGGAGTCCCCGATCGCCACCCGTTCGACGCCGAGGATCTCTCCGAAGATCTGCGCGACCACCACCTCGGCCGGTGTCGACGGCTGACCGGAGGTGCCGGCGGGGGCCTCGAAGTCCGGCCGCGGCAGCTGCTTCCGATCGAGCTTGCCGTGCATCGTGATCGGCAGCTCGGTCAGCGTCAGCACCGTGATCGGCACCATGTACTCGGGCAACGAACGGCCGAGGAAGGCGCGGACCTCGTCGCCGTCGACGGTGCCATCCGCCGGGGTGACCACGTAGCCGACCAACTGCTGATTTCCGGGTACGTCTTCCCTGACCACCGCGACCGCCTGCGCGACCGACGGGTGCGCGAGCATCGCCGACTCGATCTCACCGAGTTCGATGCGGAAACCACGAATCTTCACCTGGAAGTCCGTGCGCCCCAGGTACTCCAGGCTGCCATCCGCCCGCAGGCGCATCTCGTCCCCCGTGCGGTACATCAGCTCGCCGGGTAGACCACGGGGGTTCGCCACGAATCGCGCCGCGGTGAGGTCGGTGCGCCCGAGATAGCCGCGAGCGAGCTGGGGACCAGCAAGGTACAGCTCGCCCGCGATTCCGGCCGGTACGTCCCGGAGGCGGCGGTCCAGGACGTACGCCTGCAGCCCGTCGTAGGCCCGACCGACGGGCACCCGGCCGGCGTCCTCGTCCGCAGCGGTGGTCTCGTGCCTGGTGCCGGACACCGTGAACTCGGTCGGTCCGTACTCGTTGTTCACCCGGGCCGTCAGGGCGCGGCGTACCTCCGCCAGCAGCCTCGGCGACATCTCCTCACCACCGCTGAACACCTCGCGCAGGGAGGTGGCTTCACCGGGCTTGAGCGAGGACACGAACACCTGGAGCATCGAGGGGACGAAGTGCATCACGGTGATGCTGTGCCGGTCGATGGCCTCGGCCAGATAGCGCGGATCCCGGTGTCCATCGTGATCCGCCAGGACGAGCTTGGCTCCCGACGCCAGCGTCCACCACAGCTCACGCACCGAGGCGTCGAAGGTGACGGGGGTCTTCTGCAGCACCCGGTCGTCTCCCCCGAGCTCATACAGCGCCTGCCTGCGATCGATCAGCCCGACCACCGCGGAATGGGGAACGGTCACGCCCTTTGGCCGCCCGGTGGAGCCCGAGGTGAAGATCACATACGCGGGATTCGCCGGCCGCAGCGGCCGAACCCGGTCGGTGTCCGTGATCGGCTCCGCGGGATACTCGGCGGTGTCGGTCGAGTCCAGGTCGATCACGACGGTGCCGGCCGGCCACGTCATCTCCTCCCCGGACCGGGTCAGCACGCAGACCGGGGCCGCGGTCGCGAGCACATCCGCGACCCGTTCGTCCGGATGATCGGGGTCGATCGGAACGTAGGCGCCACCGGCCTTGACGATGGCGTACATCGCCACCATCATCTCCAGGGACCGGCGAATCCCCAGGCCAACCGTTGTCTCCGGTCCCACACCACGCGCGATGAGGGCTCGAGCGAGCCGGTTCACCCGGCCGTCGAACTCCGCGTACGTCCACGCGACGCCGTCGAACTCGAGAGCGGCCGCGTCGGGTGTCCGCGCGACCTGCGCGTCGAACACCTCGACCAACGTCCGGTCGGTCTGGGCAAGGGGGTCGCCGGGCTCGGACCGGACGGCAGGCGCGTCGGCCCTGATCCGGTCGAGAACCGCGCCGATCCCGCCCTCGGCTCCCACGATCGTCGGTACCAGGCCCGTGAGCACCACGGCGACGATGGCATCGGCGTCCATGCCTCGATCCGCCAACGCCCCTGCCAGCAACTGCAGGCGTTCGTCGAGTTCCCGATACGTCACCGATATGCCGTCGACACGCACGACGACAGCGTCCGGGCGCGCCTTCGCCAGGGCGGCGATCGACCGGGGGAAATCCGACACAACGTACTCCGAAGCTATCGAGCCAAAGCCACGCCGATCCCCCCGGCACCATTCGACCTGACCATCGCAATAGTGCGATTCAGAGTGACAAGATACGTGACCTGGCCGCTCCGTGTTCGGGTCACGTATCGGGGAATGCACGAAACCCCAGCCGCCCGCACCGGTTGAGGGCGGGCGACTGGGGTCGAAGTCGAACCGGGGACGCGCCCCGCGCTAGTTGTTGACCGGGGTGAAGCCGCTGCCGGCGATGCCGCGCGGGTTCAGGTCGTTGAGGATGACCGCGGAAGATGTGTAGATGTGGTTCGCGAAGGGAATGTAACCCGTCCTCGTGACGATCCCGACCCACTTGGTGCCGGTTTTGGGAGACAGCACCGCCGCTCCGCCCGAGTCGCCTGGCTTCTGAAGGGCCACGGTCGCGAGCAGGCCGCCCTCATGCGCCGTGATGAGCCCACAGGTCAAGCCCGTCGTCCTGCCGTCCTTGCAGATGCTGTTGAAGAGGGAGGGCGGCATCGAGGGGTTGCCGCTCGAATTCTTGTAGATGGAATCGACCCGCAGATTCGGGCCCTGGCTCTTGAGCGACGTGTTCGGGACGAACTCGATCACCATGTAGTCGTTGTGAGGCAGATCCTCGGAGACAAAACGGGTGTACCCGATCGGCCCGAAGGCATAGTCGTTCGCGTCCCAGACGGGGTAGACCCCGTTCGGGACCTCCTCGCCTACCGGGGCCATCGGATTGTTGTTTGGGTCCAGGTTGCAGTGTCCGGCCGTGATGCCGACCTTCCGCCCGGCGGAGTCGAAGCCGACCGGCCCGAGTGTGCAGTTATAGATCCCCTCCCCATCGAAGCTGAGGGCCATGCCATTCGTCACGTCCTTGGTCGCGACAGGATCGGCCGAGGCGACGCCCCCGGTTCCCACCAGAATTCCAACCGATGATGCCAAGGCCATCAGCGTGGCCAGTACACGTGTCTTCACAGAAACCTCTCTGACAAAGGTGATTTCCTGCGCCCCCCGCGGGACAGCTGAAACTAACACCCTGCCAGTGATTTCGTGGCGTAGTTTGGTATCCATATACTGTTGTGCCCCAATGGAATTGAAGCGAATAACACTACGTCGCACATGGCCACTCGGAGTTCTCAGCCGAACGACGAAGGGAGGCCACCTGGTTGTCCCGGCGGCCTCCCTTGGTGTGCGTCGTGTGTTACCGGGCGCCCGCGTGGGCGTCGGCCTCCATCGCCTCAATCAGGCTCTTCGGACGCATGTCGGTCCAGTTGGCCTCGACGTAGGCCACGCAGGCCTCACGCGAATCCTCACCGAACGCGGTCGTCCATCCGGCCGGTACGTCCGCGAAGACCGGCCAGAGCGAGTGCTGGCCCTCCTCGTTCACCAGGACCAGGAACTTCGCGTCTGCGTCATCGAAGGGGTTACTCACTCTTGCTGCCTTTCATCAAGAACGGAAATTGTCGTGTTCTTCTGCCGTGCGCTCCGTCGGTTTTCGGGGTCGTCACATCACCGCCCGACCTCCCACGCCTCGTTCAGGACATCGGCGATCCGGGCCAGCGACTCGGGCGACGCCATCTCCCAGTGCGTGGCCTCGACGGGATGGTTGTGAATCCGGCCGTCCACCGCCTCCGTCCACGTCGACGCGTTGCGCGCGCCATCGGCGTCGTCCAGCGCCGCGGTGAAGAACACCAGGTCGCCCTTGTACGCCGCGGGGTGGTAATCGGCGATGAGCGCGAGCGAGTTCTCGGCCGAGCCGAGGGCCCGCGCGACGCGGTCCGCACCGAGCCCGTTGAACGGCTCCGGCAGCGACTCGATCAGCGCGGCCACGGTGTCCACGGTGACAACCGAATCCACATCGATGTCGCCGGCGACCGCTGCCGCCGGGAGCAGCCCGCCGAGCAGATCCCGTGCCGTCATGCCCGCGCCCTCGGCATCCGACGCCCCCTGCAGGTCTGAACTGCTGTCCATCATCGCGAGCAGCGCGACGTCCTGCCCCTCGGTCTGCAGCTGCACGGCCATCGCATGAGCGATGACACCGCCGAGCGACCACCCGACGAGGTGGTAGGGCCCCTCGGGCTGAATCGCGCGGATCTCGCGGACGTAGCGTCCCGCCCATTCCTCGATCGAGCCCGGCAGATCGCCGGTCTCCACGAACGCGGGCGACTGCAGACCGTAGATGGGGCGATCCGAATCGACATGCTGCGCGAGGCCGGCGAAGGCCCACGACAGACCGACGATCGGGTGGACGCAGAACAGCGGCGCGCCCGCGCCCGACTCTCGAATCGGGAGCAGGACACCGAAGGCGGCCTCGCTGCCGAGATCGACACCACCGGACCGGGCGGCCTCGACCTTCGCGGAGATTCCCGCGGCGGTGGGATCGGAGAACATCCACAGCAACGGAACGCTGACCTCGAGCGCGGCGGTGAGCCTGGAAACCACCTGGGTGGCAACCAGTGAGTTTCCGCCGAGATCGAAGAAGTTGTCGTCCAGACCGACCCGCTGTGCCCCGAGCACCTCCGAGATCGTGGCCACGACGATCTCCTCGACCGGTGTCGACGGCCCGCGGTACTCCACCGCGGCGAACGCGGGCTCGGGCAGTGCCTTGCGCTCGATCTTGCCGTTCACGCTCAGCGGCATCCGATCGAGCACCATCACGACGGCGGGAACCATGTACGACGGAAGTGAGCCCGACAGTCCGTCGCGGACGGCCGATCCGTCCACCTCGCCGACGACATACCCGACCAACTGGGTACCGGCCCAAGCGTCCTCGCGTGCGACGACAACGGCCTCGCGCACACCCGCGGTGGTCAGCAGGGCGGACTCGATCTCACCGAGTTCGATCCGGAAACCACGCACCTTCACCTGGAAATCGGCGCGCTCGAGGTAATCGAGGTTTCCGTCCGGCAACCAGCGCACCACGTCACCGGTGCGGTAGATCCGGCTGCCGTCCCCGAACGGGTTTGCGACGAACCTGTCCGCCGTCAGATCGCTGCGTCCGTGATAGCCGCGCGCCAGCTGTGCGCCGGCGAGGTACAGCTCGCCCGCGACCCCGACCGGCACCGGACGCAGCCGCGAATCCAGCACGAACACCTGGGTGTTCCACTCCGGAGAACCGATCGGGACCGTCGCCGAGTCCTGCGGACCTGTCCGATACGAGGTGACCGAGACCGCGGCCTCCGTCGGCCCGTAGAGGTTGTCCAGGCGCGCCCCCGACACCGCCCGCAGCCGTGTCGCGGTCTGGGCGGGCAGCGCCTCGCCGATCGCCAACACCCGGGTGACGCAGGCGGGGAACGGCACCGCGGAGTCCGCCAGGAGCATCGACAGCATCGACGGCACCGCGTGCAGAGTCGTCACCGACTCGGACCCCATCAACTCGAGCAGATATGCGGGGTCCTGATGGCCGTCCGGGCGCGCGATCACCAAGCGGGCACCCGTCTGCAGCGCCCACCAGAACTCCCACACCGACAGGTCGAAGGTGGCCGCGGTCTTGAGCAGCACCGCGTCGACCGAGTTCAGACCGTACTCGGACTGCTTCCACTGGAGCTGGTTGACGATCGCCGCATGACTGATCGCGACGCCCTTCGGCCTGCCCGTCGACCCCGAGGTGAAGATCACGTACGCGGCGTTCTCGCTGCGCAGCGGCGCCACCCGCTCGTCGTCGGAGATGGGGCCGGAGTCGACCACCGACAGATCGAGCGCGCCGAGGTCGAGGACACTCGTCGACGACGGCAGGTTCGAGGAATCCGCCGCACGCGTGAGCACCAGGGCAGGTGCGGCCGACTCGAGCACGAGCGCGGTCCGCTCCACCGGGTGATCGGGGTCCAATGGCACGTACGCGGCGCCGGACTTCACGATCGCGTACATGGCGACCACGAGGTCGATCGACCGTCGCATCGCCAGACCGACCAGCGACTCCGGCCCGACGCCTTCCGCGATCAGCCTTCGGGCCAACCGGTTCACCCTGGCATCGAACTCGCTGTAGGTCAGCGACTCTCCCTCGAACACCACGGCGGTGTTCGACGGCGTGAGCGCCGCCTGGGCGTCGAACAGGTCCACCAATGTCGCGCCGGTGACCTCCACGTCCGTCGCGTTCCAGTCGCCCAGCACCCGGTCGCGTTCGACCTCGTCCATGATCTCGACATCACCGACGATGACCGACGGATCGGCCGCGACCGCCTCCAGGATCAGGAGCAGTCGATCCACGAACACCTGGACCGTCGCCGGATCGAACAGGGCGCTGGCGTAGGTGATCCCGCCGTTCAGCCCCGCGGCCCTGCCGTCCTCGTCGTATCGATCGCCGACGATCAGGTGCAGATCGAACTGCGAGATCTCCGTCTCGAAGTCCGCCGCGGCGACCGTCAGGCCCTGCAGTTCGAACTCGGTCTCGGCCAGGTTCTGGAACGAGAAGCCGACCTGGCACAGCGGATGTCGTGCCGTCGACCGAGTCGGGTTCAGGACCTCGACGAGCCGCTCGAACGGCACGTCGGCGTTGCCGAATGCTCCCAGGTCCGTCTCCCGCACCCGCAGGAGCAGATCGGTGAACGACTGGCCGGGGTCGATCTGCGTCCGGAACACCAGCGTGTTGACGAACATGCCGACCAGGTCGTCCAGGACCGCCTCGCCACGACCGGCGAACGGGGTTCCGACGGCGATGTCCTCGGTACCGGAGGACCGGGCCAGCAACATGGCGAACGCCGCGTGCACGACCATGAACAGGGTCGAGTTCTGCGCTCGCGCAATATCTCCCAGCGCCGCATGCAGGCGCGCATCGATCTGGAAGTCGATCCGACCACCGTGGTACGACTGCACGGCGGGCCGTGGCCGGTCGGTGGGCAGGTCGAGCTGGTCCGGCAATCCGGACAGCTCCGACTTCCAGTACTCCAACTGCCGCGAGATCAGCGATGCCGAATCGTCCTCCGAGCCGAGCACGTCGCGCTGCCACAACGCGAAGTCCGCGTACTGGACGGGCAACGGCTGCCACGCCGGTCCCGTGCCCGCGCTACGAGCCGCGTACGCCACCATCAGATCCCGCGTGAACGGCGCCATCGACGAACCATCCGCGGCGATGTGGTGGACGACGACCGCCAGCACGTGCTCCGTCTGGACGCCGTCGACGCACAGCAGCATCGCCCGCACCGGAACCTGAGCGGTCACGTCGAAACCGGACTGGACGAAATCGGTCACGATGCCGGTGATCTCGGCCGAGGTCACCTGTGTCGGTGTCAGGTCGGGCACCGCAGTGTCGACCGGCACGATCACCTGGGTCGGGCCGTCAGCGGTCTCCGGGTACACGGTGCGCAACACCTCGTGGCGGGCCACGACATCCTCGACCGCCGCCTGCAGGGCGTCGATGTCGAGTTCCCCCGACAGCCGGATGGCGGCCGGGATGTTGTACGCGGCCGACTCGGTGTCGAACCGGTTGAGGAACCACATCCGCTGCTGTGCAAGGGAAAGCGGGACCCGATCCGGACGCTCCTGAGCGACCAGCGCCTTGCGGCCACCCTCGCCCACGTGCCGCTCGACCCGCGCGGCGAGCGCAACGACCGTCGGTGCGTCGAACAGCGCCCGCACCGGCACCACCGCATCGAGTGCGGATCCCAGCCGCGCCGTCACCTGGGTGGCGATCAGCGAGTTTCCACCGAGTTCGAAGAAATCGTCGTCGAGGCCCACCCGCGGTACCCCCAGCACGTCGGCGTAGACGGCCGCGACGATCTCCTCGATCGGATTGGAGGGCGCCCGGAACTCGCGTACCTCGAACACCGGGGTGGGCAACGCGTTGCGGTCCAGCTTGCCGACCGGGGTGAGCGGCACCTCGTCGAGCACCATGATCGACGAGGGCACCATGTATGCGGTCAACGACCGAGAGACGAACTCCGTCAGTTCCGCGGGGACAAGGGATTTCCCCTCGACCGCCATCACGTATGCCACCAGCGAGCTGACGCCCGCGGCATTCGTGTGTCCGAGGGTGATCGCGAAGTCGACATCCGGATGGGCGGACAGCGCCGCATCGATCTCACCGAGCTCGATGCGGAACCCGCGCACCTTCACCTGGAAATCCGAACGTCCGACGTACTCGACCTCCGGCTTGTCGTCGGGGCCGGTCCACCGCACCACGTCGCCGGTCCGGTACATCCGCTCGCCCGTCGCCGAGTACGGGTTGGCCACGAACCGGTCCGCGGTCAATCCGGGGCGGTTGTGATAGCCGCGCGCCAGCTGCACCCCCGCGATGTACAACTCGCCGGCGACGCCGACCGGCACCGGACGCAGTCGGTCATCGAGGATCAGGGACCGCATTCCGCGGGTGGGGCCGCCGATGGTGACCCGCTCGCCCGCGACCATCGGATCGCTGATGTTCGTCATGATCGTCGTCTCGGTCGGGCCGTAGCCGTTGAACAGCTCACGACCGGGCGCCCACCGCGACACCAGGTCCGCCGGGACCGCCTCGCCACCGGCCACCACGTTCCGGAACTCATCGAGCCCGGTCGGATCGACCGAGGCCAGTGCCGACGGGGTGATGAACGCATGGGTGACCCGTTCGCGGCGCAGCAGCTCGGCGAGCTCGGCTCCGCCGAACACCGACGGCGGCGAGACGACGAGAGTGCCGCCCTCCGCGATCGCCAGCAGGAGCTCGAGGATCGAGGCGTCGAAACTCGGCGAGGCGACGTGCAGCGCCCGCGTGTCTGCCGAGAGCCGGTACCTGTCCCTTTGCTCGGTCGCGAAGTTCGCCAGGCCACGGTTCGTGACGACGACTCCCTTCGGCATGCCCGTGGAACCCGAGGTGAAGATCACGTAGGCCGGATGCGAGTCGAGCACCGGGCGGACCAGCTCATCCGAGGTGATCGGAACCTGCGGGAGGGCCGCGAGCCGCGCGTCGAACTCGGGGTCGTCGAGGACCAACCATTCCGTCATCGACGGCAGCGAGGCGGCGAACTGCCTCGTGGTGATGCCCACGGCTGCACCGGTGTCGGTCACCATGTGGTCGACACGATCGGACGGGTAGTTCGGGTCGACCGGAACAAAGGCCGCACCCGTACGGGCCACCGCCCATGCCGCGAGCACCGAGAGATCCGAACGGGGCACCGCCACCGCAACCAGATCCTCGGCGCCGAGACCACGACCGATCAGCAACCGCGCCAGGCGTGCCGAGCGCTCGTCGAGCTCCCGGTACGACATCGTGGCCGACTCGAACACGATCGCCGGGGCCGACGGATCCAACGCCGCCGCCCTTGCCAGCATCTCCCCGAGCGGCACGGGCGCGATCGCCGCGGACCCGTGACGGTCCACGAGATCCGCACGCTCCGCCGGGTCGAGGATCTCGATGTCTCCCAGCAACGTCGACGGCGCCGCGACGACCGCGCGCAGGATGCGCTCGAACCGCTCGGTGAATCCGACGACCGTCGCCTCGTCGAACAGTTCGGTCGCGTAGTTCAGCTCGGCGGCGATGCCGGCCTCGCTGCCGTCCTCGGTCGACGACTCCGAGATCGTCAGCTGCAGGTCGAACTTGGCGATCTGCTCGTCGAACTCGACCCCACTGAGGGTGAGCCCGTCCAGCTCGAACCTGACCGCACCGATGTTCTGGAACACCAGCGCGACCTGGAACAGCGGGTTGCGTGCCTGCGACCGGGCTGGGCTCAGCACCTCGACCAACCGCTCGAAGGGGACGTCCGCGTTCGCGAAGGCGGACAGGTCGGTCTCTCGGGCCTGGGCCAGCAGCGCCTCGAAGCTCGTCTCGGGCGCCGCGTTCGTCCGCAACACCAGGGTGTTGACGAACATGCCGACCAGGTCGTCGAGCGCGGCCTCGCCACGACCGGCCACCGGGGTGCCGACCGCGATGTCCTCGGTGCCGCTCAACCGCGCCAGCAGCACCGCCAACGCCGAGTGCAGCACCATGAACATCGTCGAATTGTGCCGACGGGCAAGGTCACCGAGTGCCCGATGCAACTCGGCATCGAGAGTGAACGGCACCGCCGCACCCCGGTTCGAGGCGATCAGGGGCCGCGGACGGTCGGAGGGAAGGTCGAGTTGGTCGGGCAGGCCGTCCAGGGTTCGAGACCAGAACGCCAGCTGCTGGGAGATCAGCGACTCCGGATCCTCCTCGGCACCGAGCGACTCCCGCTGCCACAGCGCGTAGTCGGCGTACTGGATCTCGAGCGGCGCCCACTCCGGTGCCCGCCCCGCCGACCTGGCCGCGTACGCCACCATCACGTCGCGGGTGAGCGGGCCCATCGAGAAACCGTCGCCTGCGATGTGGTGCACCACGAGAACCAGCACGTGCTCGTCGGTGCCTGCGACCGCGAACAGCGCCGCGCGTAGCGGGACCGCACCGGTGACGTCGAATCCGGCGGCCATCAATTCGACCACCCGGCCGATGATCGCGTCGGCCGCAACCGTCTCCGGAACCAGTTCGATGCCGAACTCCGAGACCGGGAGGATCACCTGATGTCCCGCGCCGTCGAACGCGGGATAGACGGTGCGCAGCACCTCGTGCCGCGCGATCAGGTCACCGACGGCGGCCTGCAACGCCTCGACATCGAGCACACCCGTGAGCCGCACGGCCACCGGAATGTTGTTGACCGCGGACTCGGGGTCGAACTGGTTGAGGAACCACATCCGGGACTGCGCCAGCGACAACGGAATACGTTCCGGACGCGGCTTGGCCGCCAGTTCGACCCGGCCACCCGTGCCCGCCCGGTCCTGCAGGCGGGCCGCGAGCGCGAACACCGTCGAGGAATCGAACAGCTCCCGCACGGGAACCCGCGCATCGAGCGCCGCGGCCAACCGGGCCGCCGCCTGCATGGCGACCAGCGAATTGCCGCCGAGCTCGAAGAAGTCGTCGTCGAGTCCGACCGCCTCGATGCCCAGCACCGCGCCGAACACCGACGCGACGATCTCCTCGGTCGGGGTCGTCGGGGCCCGGAACTCCCTCGCCGCGAACACCGGCGCGGGGAGGGCACGGCGGTCGATCTTTCCGCTCGAGTTGAGCGGGAACTCCTCGACCACCACGATCATCGTCGGCACCATGTACGCCGGCAACGACAGCCCGAGGACGCCCTTGAGCTCCTCGACCTCCACCGTCGCGCCGGGCTTCACGGTCACGTAGCCGATCAGGTGCCGGCCCGCGGAGGTCGAGCTGACCACCGCCGCGGACTGGCTCACCGATGTGTGTGCGGCCAGTGCCGTCTCGACCTCGCCCAGCTCGATCCGCAGCCCGTGCAGCTTCACCTGGTCGTCGGTTCGTCCGAGGAAGGTGAGCTCGCCCGCCTCGGTCCAGGCCACCAGGTCGCCGGTGCGGTAGAGCCGATCGCCCCCGGAACCGAAGGTGTTGGCGACGAATCGCTCCGCGGTCAGGCCGGGTCGGGACTCGTAGCCCCGCGCCAGCTGGGTACCCGCGAGGTACAGCTCACCCGGCACGCCCACCGGGACCGGACGCAGCCGCGAATCCAGCACGAACGCCTGCGTGTTCCAGACCGGGGCACCGATCGGCACGACGGCCGGGTCGGCGTCCACACTCTCGCGGCGGGTCACCTGCATGGCCGCCTCGGTGGGCCCGTAGAGATTGTGCAGCCGCGCGCCGGACACTCGACGGAACTCGGCCGCCACCCCGGCGGTCAACTGCTCGCCACCGGCGAACACCCGGCGCAGGGCGGTCGAGCCGCCGCCGACGGCGAGCGCGTCCGCGACCGGCGACAGCATCGACGGCACGAACTGAGCCGTGGTCACCCGTTCGGAGACGATCACCTCGGCGAGGTACTGCGGATCGCGGTGACCGTCCGGCTGGGCAAGCACCATGCGAGCGCCGGCCAGCAACGGCCAGAAGAACTCCCACACCGACGCATCGAACGTAGCGGGCGACTTCTGGAGCACCACGTCGGACGGGTCCAGTCCGTACTCGTCCTGCATCGAGAGCAGCTGATTGACTGCTGCGCGATGGGTGACGGAGACACCCTTCGGCTCCCCGGTCGAACCCGATGTGAAGATCACGTACGCCGTGTTCTCCGCGAGCAGCGGCGAACGGCGGTCCCGATCGGAGATGGGTACCCCGGAGGTCGCGGTCAGGTCGAGCGAGTCGATGCGGATGATCGACCGCTCACCCGCCTCCGGCAGGTCGATGCCGCCGGCGGTCAGCACGCACTGTGGGTCCGCGGTGGCAAGGATGTGTGCGATGCGCTGCGAGGGCTGATCCGGGTCTACCGGGACGTAGCCGCCGCCCGCCTTCACGACCGCGTACATCGCGATCACGAGTTCCACCGAGCGTCGGATCGCGAGCGCCACCAACGACTCCGGACCCACGCCCTCGGCGATGAGGTGGCGCGCGAGCCGGTTTACCCGCTGGTCGAACTCCGCGTAGCTCAGGGTGAGCTCCCCGAAGGTCACCGCGGGTAGCTCCGGTGTCCGGCCGACCTGTTCGTCGAACAGTGCCATCAGTGTCTGCGCCGGGATCTCGACGTCGGTCGAGTTCCATTCCCGCAGAACCAGTTCCCGCCGGTCCCCGTCGAGCAACTCGATGTCGCCGACCGGTCGGCCCGCATCGGTGGCCACCGCCCGCAGGATCCGGAGCAATGCCTCGGCGAAGCCACGCACCGTGGACTCGTCGAAGAGGTCGGTCGGGTAGCTCAGCTCCGCGGCGATGCCGGCGGCCGCACCGCGCTCGTCGTAGGTGTCGGCGAAGACGAAATCGAGGTCGAACTTCGCGACGACCGCGTCGGTGGGCACGCCCGCGACCCGCAGCCCCTCGAGTTCCAGCGTCGCCTGCTTCATGTTCTGGAAGGCCATGGACACCTGGAACAGTGGCGAGTAGGCCTGCGAGCGGGTCGGGTTGAGAACCTCGACCAGCCGCTCGAACGGCACGTCCGCGTTGCCGAACGCACCCAGGTCGATCTCACGGACCTGCGCGAGCAGATCATCGAAGCTCGCCGCGCCGTCCACCTCGGTCCGCAGGACCAGGGTGTTGACGAACATGCCGACCAGGTCGTCGAGGGCGGCGTCGCCGCGACCGGCGATCGGCGTACCGATCGCGATGTCCCCGGTACCGGTGATCCGGGCGAGGAGGGCCGAGAGGGCGGCGTGCACGACCATGAACAGGGTCGCACCGCCCCGACGACCGATCTCGCCCAGTGCCGCATGCAGTTCGGCGTCGATCTCGAACCGATGCGCCGCTCCCCGCATCGAGGGCGCCTCGGGACGTGGGCGGTCCGTCGGCAACCCCAGCAGGTCCGGCACCCCGTCGAGCGCCGCCTTCCAGTAGCCGAGCTGGCGGGCGCTCACCGACTCCGGATCGTCCTCCGAGCCCAGGATCGCGCGCTGCCACAGGCTGTAGTCCGCGTACTGCACCGGTAGCGGCGACCACGCCGGTGCCTCGCCCTGCGAACGCGCCACGTAGGCGACCATCACATCGCGGGTCAGCGGGCCCATCGACCAGCCGTCGGCACTGATGTGGTGCACGACGAACACCAGGACTCGTTCGGTGTCCGAGAGCTCGTAGAGCCGTGCGCGCAGCGGGACCTCGGCGGTCACGTCGAACGGCAGCGTGACGAATTCCTCGACCAGTCCGACGACGGTGTCCTCCGCCGCGGCGATCGGGGTCAGGTCGAGCGATGCGTGGTCGAGTGGCAGCACCACCTGGAGTCCGGCGCCCTCCCATTCGGGGTAGACGGTACGCAGGACCTCGTGGCGGGCGGCGACGTCGACCACCGCCTGCTGCAGCGCACCGGTGTCGAGTTCGCCGGACAACCGAATCGCAACCGGGATGTTGTACGCGGCCGACGCCTCGTCGAACCGGTTGAGGAACCACATCCGCTGCTGCGCCGGCGAGAGCGGAATTCGCTCCGGGCGCTCCCCCGCGGTCAGCGCGAGCCGGCCACCGCTGCCCGCATGCGATCCGACGCGTGCGGCGAGCGCCGCCACGGTCGGGGCCTCGAACATCGCACGCACCGGCACCGTCGTGTCCAACAGCGACCCGAGTCGCGCCGCGACCTGGGTGGCGATCAGCGAGTTTCCGCCGAGCTCGAAGAAGTCATCATCCGCACCCACCCGCTCGACGCCGAGAACTGCCGCGAACGTGTCGGCGACGATCTCTTCGACAGGGGTCGACGGTGCCCGGAAGACCTTGGCCTCGAACACCGGGGCGGGCAGGGCCTTGCGGTCGAGCTTGCCGCTCGCGTTCACCGGGAACGCCTCGAGCACCACGAACGCCGACGGCACCATGTAGGCGGGCACCGACGCGGCGACCGCCGCCCGCACCGACGCCGATTCGATCTCCGCACCGACAGCGGGCACCAGGTAGGCGACGAGGGCCTCCCCGGTTCGATCGTCGCGATGCAGGACCACGACCGACTGAGAGACCTCCGGCACACCGGACAACGCCGACTCGATCTCGCCGAGCTCGATCCGCAAACCACGCAACTTCACCTGGAAATCCGTACGCCCGATGTACTCCAAC
>NZ_JBHTCS010000005.1:0-14376 GCF_042665615.1 Rhodococcus daqingensis
CGCCACCTGCGCATCGAACAGATCGGCCAACGTCGCCGACGGGATCTCGTGCTCGGTCGCGTTCCAGCGATCGAGTTCGGCGTACTCCGTGTCGGAGAGCACGTCGAGATCCCCGACCCTCGCGTTCGGGTCCCGCTCGATCGCCGCGAGGATCCGGTCGACCCGGTCCAGGATCGTCTCGACCTCATCGGGCGCGAACAGGTCGGTGAGGAACTTCGCGTCCAACTGCAGGCGATCGCCCGCCTCGATGTACAGCGACAACGGGAAGGTGTTCGCGTCCACGCCGCCGACGCCGAGCAGCCGCATCCCGTCGATGTCCGCGTCGGCGGTCGCGCTCGCGGCGTCGACCGGGTAGGACTCGAACACGGTGATGGTGTCGAACACGGAACCGGCGCCGGTGCGCTGCTGGATCGCCTGCAGGCCCACGTGGTGGTGTTCGAGCAGGTCCGACTGCTCGCCCTGCAGCCGGAGCAACAGCTCGGTCACCGTCTCCGCCCGGTCCACCGTGACGTGCACGGGCAGCGTGTTGATGAACATGCCGACCATCGACTCCACGCCCGACAGTGCGGGCGGGCGGCCGGACACCGTCGCACCGAACACCACGTCGTCGCGTCCGATCAGGCGCGAGAGCACCAGGCCCCATGCCGTCTGCACGACCGTGTTCAGCGTGACGCCGAGCTCGCGCGCGAGCCCGGACAGCGCACCGGTGCGCTCGGCCGGCAGGTGCAGGCTGACCTGCCCCGGGAGCGACGACTGTTCGCGACCGCGGTCGGCGGGCGCGAGCAGCGTCGGCTCCTCGGCCCCCACCATCGAACTGGCCCACTGCTCGAGTGAGGCCGCGGCGTCGCGGGTGGACAACCATTCGAGGAAGTCCCGGTAGGACCGCACCGGCGGCAGCACCGACGCGTCACCGCGAGCCGCATACAGCACGATCAGATCCTTGAGGAGCAGCGGCATGGACCAGCCGTCCACCAGAATGTGATGGCTCGTCATCGCCAGCGAATACGTGCCGTCCGCCCGCTTGACGAGGCTGAACCGGACCAGCGGGGGCTCGGACATCTCGAAGCGTCGAGCGCGGTCCTCGTCCAGGACCCGCTGCCGCTCCTCGTCGCCGTGCTGACCGAGGTCCACCTCGCGGAACTGAACCGGCGCGCCGTCCACGATCACCTGGACGGCGTTCCCCGCGTCGTCGTGCCGGAACCCGGCCCGCAGGTTCGGGTGCCGGTCGATCAGCGCCTGCGCCGCCGCGCGCAGGCGGCCGGCGTCGACGAGTCCGCCGAGTTCGATCACGACCTGCGAGGTGTAGACGTCGAGCGAGGTCGAGGTCTGCGCCAGCATCGAGTGGAAGAGCATGCCCTCCTGCAGTGGCGTCAACGACCAGACGTCCGCGAGCGCCGGGTACTCCGCCTCGAACCGCTCGATCTCGTTCTGCGACAACGACACCAACGGCAGGTCCGAGGGCGTGAACTGCGGCGACCCGGTCGCCGCGGCCCACCGGCCGATGGCCTCGAGGGCCCGGGACCAGAACTCGGACAGCTCGCGCACCTCGGACTCGTCGATCAGTCCCGGGGGGTACGCGAAGGTGGCACTCAGCCGTGAGCCCGTCACCGAGGCGTTGATGTCCACGACCGCGGCCGCGGGCAGGTCCGCGTCCGGAGCCGCCGACACCGAGAGCTCGCCCTTCGGCGCGGGCAGCCATCCGATCGCCGCCGAGTCCGCGGGCTCCTCGCCGCCGAGCTGGCCGAGGTAGTTGAAACCGATCTGCGGCAACGGGTGAGCGGCCAGCTCGGGCGCGGTCCGCTCGTTGAGGTACCGCAGCAGTCCGTACCCGATGCCCTTGTCCGGCACGGCCAGCAGCTGCTCCTTGACCGCCTTGACGGCCGAGGCGACGGCGGGTCCGCCGGCGAGAGCGTCCTCGAGGTCGACGCCGGACAGATCGAGGCGGAGCGGGAACATGCTGGTGAACCAGCCGACGGTCCGGGTGAGGTCGGCGACGACGGCGGTGCCGTCCGATCCCGCACTGCGCACAGCGTCTTCCTCACGCCCGTGGCCCTCGAGCTTGATCAGGGTCGACGTCTCGTCGACGCCGCGATCACGCCGCCATGCCGAGACGGCGATGGCCAGCGCGGCGAGCAGGCCGTCGTTCACGCCGCCGCGGACCGCAGCGGGCACCGCGGTCAGCAGCGCATCGGTGGCCTGCTCGGACAGCTCCACCTTCACCTCGGCGATGGACGCGAACAGGTCCACCGCTGGGTCGAGCGGGCGCGATGCCAGCAGCGGGTCGGTCCCGCCCTGCACCGTCCGCCAGTACGCCATCTCCGCTTCCCGGACAGTGCTGTTCGCCTCGTCGACCAGTCCGTGTGCCCAGCGGCGCATGGAGGTCCCGACCGGCGGCAGTTCCGGTGTGGCCCCCGTTGCGACGAACTGCCAGGCGGCCACCAGGTCCGCGACGAGGATGCGCCAGGACACACCGTCCACGACGAGGTGATGGGCGACGATCAGCAGTCGCCCGGCCCCCTCGGTATCGGGAGCGGGATCGAACCACACGAACCGCACGACCGAACCGGTCGCGAGGTCCAGCTGCGCAGCGGAGTCCTCGAAGGCCGGGGCCGCGAGGACGTCGAACTCGGTGGTGCCCGGCAGGGACCCGTCGTCGAACTGGACCCGGGTGATCAACGCGTCCACGTCGACCGAGCCAGGGGCGCCGATCGACATCAACGGCTCCGCGCCGCCCTGCGGGATCGACGATCTGAGCATGTCGTGCCGGTCGAAGACCGCGCCCAGGGTGGCCACCAGCCCGGACCGGTCGATGCCCTCGGGCAGCGCCAGGAAGGCCGGCATGAGCATCCGGTTGTGTCCGCCCGGACGCTCGATCATCCACCGCATGATCGGGGTGAGAGGCATCTCGCCGACTCCCCCACCCTCGAGTTCGGCGAGCACCGTCGCCCCGCCGGACTCGGACGTGAGCGTGGCGACCTGAGCCAGTCCGGCAACGGTCTTGCGCTCGAACACGTCCCGCGCCTTGATCACCACACCCGCGGCCTTGGCCCTGGTCACCAACTGAATCGAGACGATGCTGTCGCCGCCGAGCGCGAAGAAGGAGTCGGTCACGCTGACCCGCTCGACACCGAGCACCTCGGCGAAGAGGCCGGCCAGGATCTCCTCCACCGGGTTCGCCGGAGCGACGAACGACTCCAACGACGAACCGAAGTCGGGCTCCGGCAAGGCCTTGCGATCCACCTTGCCGTTGACGGTCAGCGGGATCGCATCGAGGACCACGATCGCCGACGGCACCATGTGTGCGAGCAGCGAGCGACCGACGAACTCGGTCAGCGCAGCGACGTCGACCGTCCCGGACGCGACCGGCACGACGTACGCCACGAGCACAGTTGCCCCCGACGGTCCCTGCCTGCCGATGGTGACCGCGAAGTCCACCGACTCGTGCGCGGACAGCGCCGCGTCGATCTCCCCGAGCTCGATGCGGAAGCCGCGCACCTTGACCTGGAAATCGCTGCGGCCGACGTACTCGATGGCGAGTCCGGTGCCGGTCTCCACCCAGCGCACCACGTCGCCGGTCCGGTACATCCGAGATCCCTCGGCGCCGAACGGGTTCGCGACGAAGCGGTCCGCGGTCAACGCACGGCGATCGTGGTAGCCGCGGGCCAGCTGTGCGCCCGCGAGATAGAGCTCACCCGCCACCCCGACCGGCACCGGCCGCAACCTGCGGTCCAGCACCGCAGCGGACATCCCGCGGATCGGTCCCCCGATGGTGAGCAGCTCACCCGGCGTCAGCGCCTCGCTGATCGCCGCCATGATGATCGTCTCGGTCGGGCCGTAACCGTTGTAGAAGTTGCGGCCCGGCGCCCAGACGTCGACCAGGTTGTCCGGTACCGCCTCGCCACCGGCGACCAGGTGCTGCAGGCAGTCCAGGCCCTCCGGCGACACGGACGCGAGCGCGCCCGGGGTGATGAACGCGTGGGTGACGCCGCCCGCCGAGATGATGTCCGCGAGCTCGGTGCCGCCGTACACGCCCGGAGGCACGATCACCATGGCCGCGCCCGCGCCCACGGCGAGCAACAGCTCGAGCATCGATGCGTCGAAGCTCGGCGACGAGAAGTGCAGCGCCCGCGACGTGGCCGTCACCGAGTAGCGCTCGCGCTGCTCGGTCGCGAAGTTCGACAACCCGACGTGGCTGACCACGACGCCCTTCGGCAGACCGGTGGAGCCCGAGGTGTAGATCATGTAGGCCGCATTCGCGACCGACACCGGGTCCACGCGATCGGAATCGGTCACCGGAGCGGTCGACTCGCGATCCGTCGCAGCGGCGAACTCAGGGTCGTCCAGGACGAGCCAGGAAGTCGAACCCGGCAGTTCCGCCACGTGTTCGGCATCCGTCAGGCCGATCACCACGCCGGAATCACTGACCATGTGCTCGATCCGGTCGGCCGGGTACGCCGGGTCCATCGGCACGAACGCACCGCCGGATTTCGCGATCGCCCACAACGCGATCTGCGATTCGACGGACCGCGGAAGTGCCAGCGCCACGAACGACTCGGGGCCGACGCCACGGTCGATCAGTACTCGCGCCAGCGCGTTCGAGCGATCATCGAGTTCGCCGTACGACACGGTCCGGTCGCCCGACACCAGCGCGGGGGCATCCCGGTCGATTGCGGCGGTGGCCAGCAACTCCGGCAGCGTGCGGATGGCCGGCTCCGCGGTCGGGCCGACGACCGGCGACAGCGCCGCCCGTTCGGCCGGATCGGTGACCTCGATGTCACCGACCGTGGTGCCCGGCGCGGACACAACGGTCTCGAGCACCCGTACGAACCGTGCGGACAGCGTGCGGACCGCGTCCCCGTCCACCAGCTCGGTGGCGTGGATGAACTTCAGGTGCAGCACGCTGTCGAGGCTCGCCGTCATCGTCACCGGATAGTGCGCGGCATCGATACCGTCGAACCCGGTCACTCGCATTCCGGCAATGTCGGTTTCGGAAGTCGCGCCCGCCATGTCGACGGGGAACGACTCGAACACCGCGAGGGTGTCGAACATCGCGGCCTCGCCCACCGCGCGCTGGATGTCAGCCAGCCCGACGTGGTGGTGGTCGAGCAGGTCGGTCTGCTCCAACTGAACACGGGCGAGGAGTTCCGCAACCGTCTCGGTCGGTTCGAGGTGGACCCGCACTGGCACGGTGTTGATGAACAGGCCGACCATCGACTCCACGCCAGGGATCTCCGGCGGCCGGCCCGACACTGTCGCGCCGAAGACGGTGTCCTCACGTCCGGTCAGGGCACCCAGCAAGATCGCCCAGGCCGACTGCACCATCGTGTTGGGCGTCACGCCCAGGTCCCGCGCACGAGCAGAGAGTCGCTCGCTGAACTCCTCGGACAGGTCGGTCGTGAACTGCCCGGAGACGCTGTCCTGCTGCCGGCCTCGGTCTCCTGAGAACAGCAGGGTCGGACCTTCCACGCCTGCCAGCGAATCCGTCCACGCGCGCAGGGATCGCTCATGATCGCGATCGGCCAGCCACGCGAGGAAGTCACGGTACGAGCGGGCCGCAGGCAAGACGCTGCCGTCGCCGTGCGCCGCGTACAGCACCAGCAATTCCTTGAGGATCAATGGTGTGGACCAGCCGTCCGAGACGATGTGATGACTCATCAGCATCAGCTCGTACTCACCCTCATCGAGGGTGAGCAGCGTGAACCGCAGCAGCGGCGGCGAACTCAGATCGAACTTGCGTCCCTGCTCGGACGCGCGGATCCGCAGACCTGCGCTCTCACGCTCGACGGGGTCCATCGACGAAAGATCGGCGACGTCGAACTGGACCTCTGCGTGATCGAGCACGACCTGCACCGCCGCGCCGGAATCATCGGTGACGAAGGCGGTCCGGAAGCTGGGATGCCGGTCGATGAGAGCCTGCGTGGCCCGGCGCATCCGGTCCGCGTCCACGGCACCGCTGAGCCGCAACACCATCTGCGTCGTGTAGACGTCGACCGAGGACTCGGCCAACATCGCATGGAAGAACATGCCGTACTGCAGGGGTGAGAGCGACCAGAGGTCCGTGAGCGCAGGGAAGCGCGCCTCGTACTGCTCGATCTGTGCCTGCGTCAACGAGACCAACGGCAGATCCGACGGAGTGAACCCGCCTGCGCCCGGGCTGCTCGCATGGCTCGCGATCGCGTCGAGCGCCGCGCTCCACAGCTCAGCCAGCTCGGCGACCTCCTCTGCGGACAACACGCCGGTCGCGAACCCGAAGACGGTCGAGAGTGTCTCGACGCCTACGGTGTTCGAGACCACAGCATTGATGTCGAGGGCGGTGACGGGCATTTCCGGGTCGCGTGCCGATCCGAGGGCTCCGCCGTCGTTCACGGGCACCCAGCCCATGTCGCGCATCTCGTCGGTGATCTCGAACGCACCGGTCCTGCCGAGGTAGTTGAACCCGATCTGCGGGGCCGCGAACCCTTCGAGCTCCGCGGCCGTCGCGGTGTTCAGGTACCGCAGCAGTCCGTAACCGATGCCCCTGTCCGGGACGGCGAGGAGCTGTTCCTTCACCATCTTGATCGCCTGGCCCGCGGCCGGGCCGCCCGCGAATGCGTCGTCCAGGTCCACACCCGCCACGTCGACCCGCACCGGGAACAACGAGGTGAACCAGCCGACGGTGCGTGACAGGTCCGCGCCTGCGACTGCCTCCTCCTCCCTGCCATGCCCTTCCAGGTCCAACAGCGTGCTCGATTCGGTGACACCGCGGCGCTCGCGCCAACGCGCCACCGCGAGTGCCAGGGCGGCGAGCAGTCCGTCGTTCACACCGCCGCCGAAGGCCCGCGGGACCGCGGTCAACAGCGCATCGGTGGTCTCGGCGGATGCCTCGACCCGAACGTCGCCGGTCGCGGAGACCACGTCGACAGCGGGATCGACCGGACGCGACCCGAGGGTCGGATCGGTGCCCTCGAGCACGGTCCGCCAGTATCCGAGCTCCCCGGTGCGCCGCTCGGACACCGCGGCCTCGGCGAGTCCGTGGGCCCACCGTCGCAGTGAGGTACCCACCTCCGGCAGCTCGGGCTGCGCACCCGACTGCAACTGACCCCACGCGGACGCAAAGTCCGGCAACAGGATCCGCCAGGAGACACCGTCGACGGCCAGATGGTGGATCACCATCAACAGGCGACCGTTGGTGTCGCCGGCCCCGTCTGCCGGGTCGAACCAGACGAACTGCGCGACGACCCCTTCCGTGGGGTCGAGCCGGTCTACGGCCGCCTCGAACTCGCCACGGACCAGAGCGGTGAACTCCTCGGTACCCGGCCGCGACGCGAACTCGACGCGATGGACCAGCGCTGCCGCCGGGACCGACCCCGCTTCGGCGACCGTGAGACCGGAGCCATCGGCGTTCCAGCGCAGCCGCAGCGCGTCGTGCCGATCGACGACGGACTGGATCGTCGATTCGACCGTTGCCCTGTCGATTCCGTGTGGGAGCGTGACGAAGCTCGACTGCGAGAACCGACGCAGCAGCCCGCCACGGTCGGCGCCGGCCCGCATGATCGGTGTCAGCGGCAGCTCTCCGACACCGCCGCCCGGTAGCTCCTCGAGCGTCGACTGAGCGACGTCGGACGTCATGGTCGCCACGAGCGCGAGTGCCGCAGCGGTCTTGTGTTCGAAGACCTGACGTGCGGTCAGTACGAGTCCGACGGATCTGGCACGCGTGACCAACTGGATCGACATGATGCTGTCGCCGCCGAGCGCGAAGAAGGAGTCCTCCACACTCACCCGATTGATGCCGAGCACGTCCGCGAACACCGCGGCGATCGTCTCCTCCGCAGGCGTGCGCGGAGCGACGTACACGGACTCGACCGAACCGAACTCGGGGATCGGCAGAGCCCTGCGGTCCAGCTTGCCGTTGGCGGTGACGGGCAACGCATCGAGAATCGTGATCGCGTCCGGAATCATGTACTCGGCCAAGACCTTGGCCACTGCCGCACGCAGTTCCCCGGGGTTCGGAGCGGACCCGACCGACCCGACCACGTACGCGACAAGGCGCTGTCCGAGGTCGGTGTCCATCGCCAGCGCGGCAGCCTGGTCCACGGTCGGGTGCGCCAGGAATGCCGACTCGATCTCGCCGAGTTCGATCCGCAGACCGCGCACCTTGACTTGGAAATCGGTGCGCCCCAAGTATTCCAGGGCTCCGTCGGCATTCCAGCGGGCCACGTCGCCGGTCCGGTACATCACCGATCCTGGGGCGCCGAACCGGTTCGCCACGAAACGTTCTGCGGTCAGATCGGCGCGGGCATGGTAACCGCGAGCGAGCTGGGCGCCCGCAAGATAGAGCTCTCCCGCAGTACCGGGAATCGCCGGCTGCAGGCGCGAGTCCAGCACGTAGGCCTGAGTGTTCCAGCTGGGTCGACCGATCGGGACCACTGTCGTCTCAGAACCGTCGACGCGGTGGGTCGTGGACGTGACGGTGACCTCGCTGGGACCGTAGTTGTTCTCCAACCGCGCGCCGGTGATGCGCCGGACGCGTTCGGCGAGCTCCGGGGACAGCGCCTCGCCACCCGCCATCACCATCCGCACCGAATCCGGCAATCGCAGATTCGATTCCCCGACGAACACCGCGAGCATCGAGGGCACGAACCCCAAGATCGTGACGCCCTGATCGCGGACCGTCTCGATCAGGTACTCCGGGTCACGGTGGCCATCCGGTCGCGCGATAACAGTCCGAGCACCGGAAATGAAGAGCAGGAACAGCTCCCACACCGACGGGTCGAACACGGTCGGAGTCTTCTGCAACCCGACATCGGAGGCCTCGAAGCCATAGGTCCCCTGCATCCAGAGCAGGAAGTTCACCACCGCGCGGTGCTCGACCGTGACGCCCTTCGGCACACCGGTGGAACCCGAAGTGAAGATCAGGTAGGCGGCGTCCGACGAACGCAGCGGCGCGATCCGTTCGCAGTCCGAGAGGGGCGAGTCGTCGAGTCCGCTGCCCTCGGACAGCGCAGCATCGACCTCAATCGACATCACGCCCGCAGGCACCGACACCGCATCGGCCGCCGTGGTCAGCACGCAGACGGGATCAGCGGTGGCGATGACCGTCGCGAGCCGTTCCGCCGGCTGCTCCGGGTCCAGCGGCACATAGGCACCGCCGGCCTTGAGCACCGCGTACATCCCGATCATCATCTCAAGCGAACGCCGGGCAACGAGTGCGACCCGACGCTCCGGCCCGACGCCCGCGGCGATCAACCTGCGCGCGAGTCGGTTTGCCCGGGAATCGAATTCACCGAACGTCACGGTCTGACCCTCGAACGTGAATGCCGGCGCATCAGGAGTGCGCGCGACAGCCACATCGATCAGCTCGGTCAACGTCACGTCGGGTAGCGGCACCATCTCGAAACCGGGCACCGTGGTGGCCTGTTCACGCTCGTCCGGCTCGAGCAGATCGAGGTCGCCGACGATCAGATCGGGATCGACTACAGCCGCAGTCAGGATTCGAACGTACCGCCGCGAGATCCTCTCGACAGATTCCCGATCGAAAAGAGCTGTGGCGAAGCTGAACACACCAGCGAGTCCGCCCGACTTGCCGTCCGCATCCACGAGCTGGGACAGGGTCAGACCGAGATCGTCCTTCGCCTCGGCAAGGTCGGTTTCGAGCGCGGTGACACGCAACCCCGGCAGCTCAAAACTCACAGGCTCGAGATTCTCGAGCCCGAACGACACCTGGACCAGTGGCGCATAGGCCGTGGACCTTGCAGGGTTGAGCACCTCCACCAGCCGCTCGAAGGGCACGTCAGCGTGTGAGAATGCATCGAGGTCCGCCTCGCGAACCCTGCCCAGAACGGTGGCGAACGAATCCGCCGGTGCGACTTCGGTCCGCAGGACGAGTGTGTTGACGAACATTCCGACCAGCGGGTCCAGAGCCTCCTCACCACGGCCGGCGACAGCTGTTCCGACCGCGATGTCCTCGCTGCCACTCAACCGCATCAGCAGAACCGCGAACGCCGCCTGCATGACCATGAAGGACGTGCTCCCGGTGGACCGAGCGATCCGGTCCACGCCTGCGGCGACCTCAGCCGAGACCTCGAACCGCACCCGGTCACCCGCTGTCGACCGCACGGTGGGTCGCGGTCGATCGGTCGGCAGCGCCAGGAGGTCCGGAAGGCCCGCCAGCGCCTGACGCCAATGCCCGACCTGCCGGGCGATCGCGGACTCCGCATCCGATTCCGCGCCAAAGACCTCACGCTGCCACAGGGCGAAGTCGGCGTACTGCACCGGCAGCGGATGCCATTGCGGCGCTGCGCCCGCCGCCCGCGCCGCGTAGGCCCGCATCACATCACGGGCGAGCGGGGCCATCGAGAATCCGTCCGCGCTGATGTGATGCACCACGACCAGTAGCACGCGATCGTTGTCATCGATTTCAAAAAGCACGGCACGCAACGGAATCGACTTGGTGACGTCGAAGCCGCGGCCGGCGAACTCCGCCGCCCGAGCCATCAGCTCGGATTCGGCGACGGCGATCCTGGCGAGCTCGATCGACGCCTCGCCCGTCGCGATCACGCGCTGCTCCGGACCGTCCGGGCCGGAGGGGAAGATCGTGCGCAGCGACTCGTGTCTGGCCAGCACGTCGAACATGGCCTGCTGCAACGCCTCCACGTTCAGCGCACCGGACAACCGGACTCCGAGCGGGATGTTGTACGCGGCCGAGTTGGTGTCGAACTGGTTGAGGAACCACATCCGCTGCTGAGCCATCGATAGCGGGATCCGGCCGGTCCGCGGCTGCGCGACCAACGCGGGCCGATTGACGTCCCTGCCGGACATCGACGCCGCGGCCACCGCGAGCGACTCCACCGTGGGTGCGTCGAAGAGCTCCCGCACGCCCATCGCGATACCGAGGGCGGAGTTCACCCGTGCCACCACCCGGGTGGCCACCAGCGAGTTGCCGCCGATGTCGAAGAAGTCCTGGTCGACCGACACCCGGTCCACGCCGAGCAGGTCGGCGAAGACTCCCGCGATCACCTCTTCCACCGGGTTGCGCGGCGGGCGGAACTCGGTGGCCGATTCGAACACGGGCTCGGGAAGTGCCCGGCGGTCCAGCTTTCCGTTCGGGGTCAGCGGAATCGATTCGAGTTCCACAAACGCCGAGGGCACCATGTGCGCGGGCATCTCGACGCCCGCGTACTCCGCCAGCATCGACCTGTCGATGCTCCGGCCGGCGGCGGCGAGCACATAGGCCACCAACACCGTGTTGCTCGAGGCGGTCTCGTGCCCGATCGTCGCGGCGAACTCGATGCTCTCGTGGCGGGTGAGGACCGCGTCGATCTCGCCGAGCTCGATGCGGAAGCCGCGCACCTTGAGCTGGAAGTCGCTGCGGCCCACGTACTCGATGGCCAGCGCGGCCGTGTCATCCCCCGTCGCTCCGCTCGCCCCACCGACCTCGATCCAGCGCACCACGTCACCGGTGCGGTACATCCGGGACCCGTCCTCCGCGAACGGGTTCGCCACGAACCGGTCCGCCGTCAGCGCGAACCGTTCGTGATAGCCGCGGCCGAGCGCGGGACCCGCGAAGTACAGCTCGCCCGGCACCCCGACGGGGACGGGGTGCAGGCGATTGTCGAGCACCATCGCGTCGGCGCCACGGACAGGGCCACCGATGTTGATCGACCCGCCGGGCACCATCGGCCGGCTCATGGTGATCACCATCGACGTCTCGGTGGGACCGTAGACGTCGAAGAGCCGTCTGTCCGGCGCCCACTTGGCGACGAGCTCCGACTGCACGGCCTCGCCGCCGACCGCGACATCGGTCAGCTCGTCGAGGCCGATCGGGTCGACGGTGGCGAGCGCGGCCGTCGTGATGAACGCGTGCGTGACCCGGTTCTCGCGCAGGAAGTCGCCGAGCTCCTGACCGCCGTAGATGGTGGGCGGCGCGATCACCATCGTCGCGCCCGAGCCGATGGCCAGCAGCAACTCCAGCACCGCGCCGTCGAAACTCGGCGACGCGAAGTGCAGGGTCCGCGACTCGCGCGTCACCGAGTAGTGCTCGCGCTGCGCGGCGGCGAAGTTGGCGAAACCGGTGTGCGTGATGAGAACGCCCTTGGGCTTGCCCGTGGAGCCGGAGGTGTACACCATGTACGCCCCCGACGCGAGCGTCAGCGGCCGGAGCCGATCGGCGTCACCGATCGGTGCCGCGGACAGTTCGTCGACGGACGCGGCGAACTCTGCGTCGTCGAGCGTGAGCCAGTTCACCGAGTCCGGCAGTGCCTCGATGCTCGAAGCGGCGGTGAGTCCGACCCGGACGCCGGAATCGGCGACCAGGTAGTCGATTCGCTCCTGCGGGTACGACAGGTCGAGCGGGACGAACGCGGCACCGGTCTTGGCGATCGACCAGACCGCGAGAACGGATTCGACCGAGCGAGACAGCGCCACCGCGACGAAATCCTCGGTGCCGACACCGGCGGCGATGAGCTTGCGCGCCAGCCTGTTCGACGCCTCGTCGAACTGCCGGTAGGTCAACGCGCGATCGCCGGACTCCACCGCGTGCGCGTCCGGGTTCAGCGCGACGGCCGCGGACAGCAGCTCCGGCAGGGTGGCCGGGGCGATGCTCGGGGCTCCGGACAACGGTGCCAGCCGGGCCCGCTCGCGGTCGTCCAGCAGACTCAGGTCTCCGACCGACTGCGCCGGAGCCGTGACGACCGCCTCCAGGACCCGCAGGAAGCGGGTGGCGAAGTCCACGACCGTCGACTCGTCGAACAGGTCGGAGGCGTACGTCAACTCGGCGGTGAGCCCGCCACCGCCGGTGGGGTCGCTCTCCATCATCATCAGCTGGAGATCGAACTTCGCGACCTGCAGCCCGCTCTCCAGCGCGCTCACCGTGAGGCCCGGCAGTTCCAGCGCGGCCTGTTCGAGGTTCTGGAATCCGAGGATCACCTGCGCGAACGGCGAATGCGCACGCGAGCGGGTGGGGTTGAGCGCCTCGACCAGCTGCTCGAAGGGCACGTCGGCGTTTCCGAACGCACCGAGATCGGTCTCCCGGACCTGGGCGAGGAGCTCGGTGAAGGACGCGTCCGCGTCGATCGCGGTGCGCAGCACGAGCGTGTTGACGAACATGCCGACGAGGTCGTCGAGCTGTCGTTCGCCGCGCCCGGCGACCGGGGTCGCGATGGCCACGTCATCGGTGTTGCCGAGCCTCGAGAGGAACACCACGAGCGCGGCGTGCACGGCCATGAACAGGGTGGCCCCGTGTTCGCGGGCGAGCGCGTCCAGGCGTCCGCGCAGCTCCGGGTCGATGGTGAAGGCAACGCTGCCGGCCCGGAAGGACTGCTGGGACGGCCGCGGGCGGTCTCCCGGGAGTTCGAGGACCTCGGGGATCCCCGCCAGTGCGGACTTCCAGTATTCGATCTGCTGCGACGCCAACGACTTCGGATCGTCGGTGGTGCCGAGGACCTCGCGCTGCCAGATGCTGAAGTCGGCGTACTGCACCTCGAGTGGGGTCCACCGCGGCGCCTCGCCCGCCGTGCGCGCGAGGTAGGCGGTGACGAGGTCCCGAGCCAGCGGCGCGGTCGAGGCACCGTCGGACGAGATGTGATGGATCGACATCGCCAGCACGTGCTCGGCGACATCCGCGTCGTCTACCTCGACGATCTTGACCCGCAACGGAATTCCGGTGGTCACGTCGAAGCCTTGGGAGAAGAACGAGACCAGCTCGGCCGCGAGCTCGGACTCGGTGGCGGTCGCGGTGCTCACGTCGAGATCGACCTCCGCGGCGGGAACGATGAGCTGATGCGGTCCGTCGTCGGTGTTCGGGAACATCGTCCGCAGGGACTCGTGGCGTTCGAGGACGTCGCCGAGCGCTGCCCGAAGGAGGTCGGTGTCGAGCTCGCCGGTGAGCCTGATCGCCATCGGGATGTTGTAGACCGGCGAGGCCGTGTCGTACTGGTTCAGGAACCACATTCGGGACTGAGCCAGCGACAACGGGATCCGGCCTGAGCGCGGCCGGGCCGCGAGTTCGCTGCGCGCCTCGGCGCGGCCTTCCCCATGTTCGATCCGGGCGGCCAGCTCGGCCACCGTCGGCGCCTCGAAGAGGTCGCGCAGACGCAGCGCCGCCCCGGTGGCCGCGTTGACCCGGGCCACGACCTTGGTCGCGACGAGCGAGTCGCCACCGAGGGCGAAGAAGCTGTCGGTCGCGGACACCCGGGGCACCGACAGCAGCTCGCCGTACACGGCCGCGACGATCTCCTCGACGACGGTCGCGGGCGCGACGTAGGACTCCTCCGCGGAGCCGAAATCGGGATCCGGCAGCGCCTTGCGGTCGACCTTGCCGCTGGGTGTCAGCTCGAACTCGTCGAGCACCACGACCGCCGACGGGACCATGTAGTCGGGCAGCGTGCGCCCGGCAACCTC
>NZ_JBHTCS010000006.1:0-14355 GCF_042665615.1 Rhodococcus daqingensis
CGCCACCTGCGCATCGAACAGATCGGCCAACGTCGCCGACGGGATCTCGTGCTCGGTCGCGTTGAGCTCATCGAGCCGGGCCAACTCGGCGCCGGAGAGGACCTCCAACTGGGCGACCGTGCTCTCCGGGGCGTCCACCAGTCGCGCGAGCACTCGATCGATGCGGTCGATCACCGACCGCATCTGCTCCCGCCCGAACACGTCCGGCAGGTACTTGGCCTGGATCGCCAGCCCCTCACCCTGCTCGATGTACAGCGACAGCGGGAAGGTGTTGGCGTCCGCGCCCTCGACCCCGAGCAGGCGCATGCCGTCGATGTCACCGTCGCCGCCGGCCGCGGTCGCGTCCACCGGGTAGGACTCGAACACCGTGATCGTGTCGAACACGGCGCCCGCACCGGCGCGCTGCTGGATCGCCGGCAGGCCCACGTGATGGTGCTCGAGCAGCTCGGACTGCTCCAGCTGCACCCGGGACAGCAGCTCGCGCAGCGTCTCGCCGCGGTCGAGCCGCACCCGGACGGGCAGTGTGTTGATGAACATGCCGACCATCGACTCGACGCCCGGCAACGCGGCCGGGCGACCCGAGACCGTCGCGCCGAACACGACATCGTCGCGACCGACCAGACGCGAGAGCACCAGACCCCACGCCGCCTGCACCACCGTGTTGAGGGTGACGCCCAGCTCCCGTGCCAGGGACTCGAGTGCGCCGGTGCGCCGGCCGTCCAGGTCGAGCGTCAGCACCTCGGGCATCGACGACTGCTCGCGACCCCGGTCCTCCGGTGCCAGCAGCGTCGGGTCCTCGGTACCGGCCAGCGATCGCGTCCAGGACTCGAGTGAGGCCTGCGCATCCTGGGCACCGAGCCACGCCAGGAACTCGCGGTACGAACGCGCGGGCGGGAACGCCGAGGCGTCGCCACGGGTTGCGTACAGCGCCACCAGGTCCCGGAAGATCAGCGGCATCGACCACCCGTCCACCAGCAGGTGGTGGGTGGTGAGCACCAGGTCGTACCGGTCGGCGGCGGTCTGCACCAGCGACAGCCGCACCAGTGGCGGTGCCGCCAGATCGAACCGCGCATTGCGGTCGTCCGCGCGGACGTGCCGCAGCCGCTCGGCGGCCTCGGCGTCCGGCAGTCCGGTCGCGTCGATCGACCGGAACGCGACCTCCGCGCTGCCAACGACCACCTGCAGCGGGTTGCCGTCCTCGTCGTGGACGAACCCGGCCCGCAGGTTCGGGTGCCGGTCCACCAGCGCCTGCGCGGCCACCCGCATCCGGTCCGCGTCGACGACGCCGCCGAGGTTGACGACCACCTGCGAGGTGTAGACGTCGAGCGAGGTCGAGCCCTCCGCCAGGGTGGCGTGGAAGACCATGCCCTCCTGCAGCGGGGTCAGCGACCACACGTCCTCGAGCGCCGGGTAGCGGCGCTCGAGCCGGTCGATCTCGGCCTGACCGATCCGCACCAGCGGCAGGTCCGACGGGGTGAACACCTGCCGGCGCGGGCCCTCGGCGGGCACCGCCCAGGCGACCACGGCCCGCGCCGCACGCGCCCACAGCTGCGCGAACTCGTCCACCTCGTCCCGCGTGAGCAGCCCCTGCGGGAAGGCGAAGCGGGCCGTCAGCCGGTCGCCGCTGACCTCGGCGTTGATGTCGATCGCCGCGGCGGCCGGCAGGTCCCGATCGGGAGCCGCCGAGACCGACAGCTCGCCGGCCGGGGCGGGCAGCCACCCGACCGGGGTCCCCGACGCCTGCTCCTCGCCGCCACCCATGCGGCCCAGGTAGTTGAAGCCGATCTGCGGCAACGGGTGCCCGGCCAGCGCCGGAGCCGTGCGCGGGTTCAGGTACCGGAGCAGGCCGTAACCGATGCCCTTGTCCGGTACCGCCCGCAGCTGCTCCTTGACCGACTTGAGCGCGTCCCCGACGGCCGCGCCGCCGGCCAGTGCCGCCTCCGCGTCGATGCCGTCGAGGTCGAGCCGCACGGGGTACATGCTGGTGAACCAGCCGACGGTGCGCGACAGGTCGGCACCCGGGACCACGTCCTCCTCGCGGCCGTGACCCTCGAGCTTGATCAGCGCCGAGCTGCCGGCCACACCGCGCCGCTCGCGCCACGCCACGACGGCGAGGGCCAGCACGGTCAGCAGGCCGTCGTCGACCCCGCCCCGTACCGCCGCGGGCACCGCGGTGAGCAGGGCGTCGGTGGTCTCGGGGGTGAGCTCGACGCTCACCTCCGCGACGTCGGCGAACAGGTCACGGCTCGGGTCGAGGGGCCGCTCGGTCAGGAGCGGATCCTCGGCCTCGACCACGGCGGTCCAGTGGTCCAGCTCGGCCTCGCGGGCCGGGCGGACGGCCTCCTCGGCGAGGGCGTGCGCCCACCGCCGCATGGAGGTGCCGACCGGGGCCGGCTCGGGCATGTCACCGGCCGCGATCGCCTGCCAGGCGGCGAACAGGTCGCCGACCAGCAGCCGCCAGGACACGCCGTCGACCACCAGGTGGTGCACGACGAGCAGCAGGCGGCCGACCGCCTCGGTGCCGGGGGCCGGGTCGAACCAGACGTACCGCGCGACGTCGCCCGTGGTCAGGTTCAGTTGGGCGGCCGCGGATTCCAGCGCAGGCCCGGCCAGGGCGTCGAACCCGGCGGTGCCGGGCAGCGCGTCCGGACCGAACTCGACCCGGGTGAGCTGTCCGTCGACGTCGACCGCCGGGGCGACCCGCAGGATCGGTTCGCCGTCGACGGCCGGGATCGCCGCACGCAGCATGTCGTGCCGCTGCACGACCGCCGACAGGGTGGCCACGAGCCCGGCCCGGTCGATGCCGGCGGGCAGGGCCAGGTAGGCGGGCATCAGCAGCCGGTCGTGGCCGCCGGGACGCTCGGTCATCCACCGCATGATCGGGGTCAACGGCATGTCGCCGACGCCGCCTCCCGGCAGCTCGGCGAGGGTCTCCACCGCACCGTCACCGATCGGGGCGACGACCTGCGCCAGCGCCGCGACCGTCCGGTGCTCGAACACATCGCGGGTGCGCAGCCGCAGACCGGCCGCCTTGGCGCGGGCCACCAGCTGGATGGAGACGATCGAGTCGCCGCCCAGCTCGAAGAACGAATCGGTGACACCGACGCGCTCGACGCCGAGCACCTCGGCGAACAGCTCGGCGAGCACCCGCTCGGTCTCCGTGGTGGGCGCCACGTGATCCTCGGCGGCCGACCCGAAGTCCGGGTCGGGCAGCGCCCGGCGGTCGACCTTGCCGTTGACGGTCAGCGGGATCGCGTCCAGCACCACCACCGCGGCCGGGACCATGTGGGTGGGCAGGCTCTGGCCGACGT
This sequence comes from Rhodococcus daqingensis, assembly GCF_042665615.1. Taxonomy (NCBI): domain Bacteria; kingdom Bacillati; phylum Actinomycetota; class Actinomycetes; order Mycobacteriales; family Nocardiaceae; genus Rhodococcus; species Rhodococcus daqingensis. Next base: position 3,312 of record NZ_JBHTCS010000006.1, read on the forward strand.
GCGCGGTCAGTTCGGCGGCATCGACGCTCCGACCGGGGGCCGGAACCACGTACGCGACGAGCAGCGTCGCCCCGGACGGGCCGGTGCGGCCCAGGGTCACCGCCGTGTCGACGGCGGGGTGCGCGGACAGCACGCCGTCGATCTCGCCGAGCTCGATGCGGAAGCCGCGGATCTTCAACTGGAAGTCGCTGCGCCCGACGTACTCGATCTCGAATCCGCCGGCGTTGCCGGAGGCGGGACCGTGCCCGTCGACCCAGCGGACCACGTCGCCGGTCCGGTACATGCGCGCCCCGGGTTCTCCGTGCGGGTTGGCCACGAATCGGTCGGCGGTCAGGTCGACGCGATTGTGGTAACCACGGGCCAGTGCGGGCCCGGCCAGGTAGAGCTCGCCGGGCACCCCCACCGGGACGGGTCGCAGGGCCGCATCCAGCACGAGCGCCCCTGCGCCGCGGATCGGGCCGCCGATGGTGATCCGTTCCCCCGGAACGGTGGGCGGGCTCATGGTGATGACCATCGACGTCTCGGTCGGGCCGTACACGTCGAACAGGTTGCGGCCCGGCGCCCACTTGGCGATCAGCTCGGCGGACACCGCCTCGCCACCGACCGCGACGTTGGTGAACTCGTCCAGGCCGGTCGGGTCGACGGTGCCCAGAGCCGCGGTGGTCACGAAGCCGTGCGTCACCCGGTGCCGGCGCAGCTGGTCGGCCAGCTCCTGTCCGCCGACGATGCCGGTCGGCACGATCACCATGGTCGCCCCCGCCCCGACCGCGAGCAGCAGCTCGAGCACCGCGCCGTCGAAGCTCGGCGACGCGAAGTGCAGGGTCCGCGAGGAGGCCGTGATCGAGTAGTGCTCGCGCTGCTGGCGCGCGAAGTCCGCCAGGCCGGTGTGCGTGACCAGCACGCCCTTCGGCTTGCCGGTGGAGCCGGAGGTGTACACCATGTACGCCCCGTGCTCGGTGCGCAGCGGGGCGCGCCGGTCCGCGTCGGTGACCGGCGCGGCCGGGTACCCCGCGAGTTCGGCCCCGAACGCCGGGTCGTCGAGCAGCAGCCAGTCCACCCCGCCGGGCAGGGCGTCGACGTGCGCCCGGTCGGTGATCCCGACCAGCGCGCCGGAGTCGGTGACCATGTGCTCGATGCGATCGGCCGGGTACGCGATGTCGAGCGGCACGAAGGTCGCGCCGGTCTTCGCGATCGCCCACACGACCACCTGCGCGGCGATCGATCGCGGCAGCGCGTACGCGACGAAGGTCTCCGGGCCTGCCCCGCGGTCGATCAGCAACCGCGCGAGCGCGTTGGACCGGTCGTCGAGCTCGCCGTAGGTCAGCTCGGTGCCGTCGCCGCCGTGCACCAGTGCCACCCGGCTCCGATTGGCGGACGCGGCGGTCAGCAGCTCGGGCAGGGTCGTCTGCGGGACCGACGGGAGGCCGGCCACCGGGGCCAGCTCGGCCCGCTCCTGCGCGGAGGTCACCGCCAGCGCGGCCACGGTCGCCGACGGGTCGGCCACCAACTGCTCGAGCACGCGGACGAATCGGTCGGCGAGCACCGCGATCTGCCGCTCGTCGACCAGCTCGGTGACGTGCATGAACTTCAGTTGCAGTGTCTCGCCGAGGCTGACGGTGAGCGTCACCGGATAGTGCGCGGCATCGACACCGGAAACACCGGCGACCCGCATGCCCGCGATGTCGGTCTCCGACGTCGCGCCCGCCATGTCGACGGGGTACGACTCGAACACCACCAGGGTGTCGAACATCGCGGCGTCCCCGGCCTGCCGCTGGATGTCGGCCAGACCCACGTGGTGGTGGTCGAGCAGATCGGTCTGCTCGCGCTGGATCCGACCGAGCAGCCCGGTCACGGTTTCGGCCGGCCGCAGCGTCACCCGCACCGGCAGGGTGTTGATGAACAGGCCGATCATCGACTCGATGCCGTCGATCTCCGGCGGACGGCCCGACACGGTGGCACCGAAGACGACGTCCTCGCGGCCGGTGAGACCCGCGAGCACGATCGACCAGGCGACCTGCACGAAGGTGTTCGGGGTGACCCCGAGCTCCCGCGCGAGCGCGGTCGCCCGGGTGGTCGACTCGGCGGACAGGTCCAGCTCGTGACGGCCGGTGGTCGAGGTCTGGGTGCGGCCCCGATCCCCGGAGACGAGCAGGGTCGCGCCCTCCACGCCGGCGAGCGTGTCCGCCCACACCCGGCGTGAGGCCGCCGGCTCCCGGTCGCCGAGCCAGCCCAGGTAGTCCCGGTAGGAGCGGGAGGGCGGCAACGCGCCGGCATCCCCCGAGGTCAGGTACAGGAACAACAGTTCCTTGATGATCAGCGGGGTCGACCAGCCGTCGGTGACCATGTGGTGGGTCAGCACGATCAGCTCGTGGCGCTGCGGCGCCAGGCGCAGCAGCAGGAAGCGCATCAGCGGCGGCGCCGACAGATCGAACGCACGCTCCTGATCCTCGGCGGCCAGCCGAGCCCGCTCGGCGTTCTGCTCGGCCGGGTCGAGCTGCGACAGGTCGAGCACCCGGAAGGGCAGCTCGGCGCGGTCGAGCAGCACCTGCACCGCGACACCGGTGTCATCGGTGACGAATGCCGTGCGGAAGGTCTCGTGCCGGTCGATCAGGGCCTGCCCCGCCCGACGCATCCGCTCCGCGTCGACGTCGCCGGACAGCCCCATCACCATCTGCGCGGTGTACACGTCGACCGCGACACCCTCGGCGAGGCTGGCGTGGAAGTACATGCCGTACTGCAGCGGTGACAGCGACCAGATGTCGCGCAGCGCCGGGAACCGCTCCCGGTAACCGTCGATCTGCCCCTGGGTGAGCGACACCAACGGAAGATCCGACGGCGTCTGCCCCTCCGCGCCGGGCGCGTCGACGGCCCGGGCCACGGCATCGAGCGCCGCCACCCACAGCCGCGCGAGCTCGTCGACCTCGGCCTCCGACAGCACCCCGGTCGGGAACGCCCACGCGGCGGTGAGCCGTTCCCGGCCGTCGACATGCTGGACGACCGCGTTGATGTCGAGGGCGGTCACCGGCATCCGCGGGTCGAGCGCGGAGCCGAGCTCCACGTCGTCGCCCGCCGGCACCCAGCCGACCGCACGCATCTCGTCGGTGATCTCGACCGATCCCGCCCGGCCCAGGTAGTTGAAGCCGATCTGCGGGGCGTTGCCGTCCGCGAGGGCCGCGGATCCCTCCGGGTCGAGGTGGCGCAGCAGCCCGTAGCCGATGCCCTTGTCGGGCACCCGGCGCAGCTGTTCCTTGACGGACTTGACCAGCGCGACCGTCGAGGCACCACCCTCGAAGGCGGCCACGACGTCGATGTCGGCCACGTCCAGGCGGACCGGGAACAGGGAGGTGAACCAGCCGACCGTGCGGGACAGGTCCGCACCCGGCACGGTCTCCTCCTCGCGACCGTGGCCCTCGAGCCCGACCAGGGTGGTCGAGCTCCGGACACCGCGGTCGGCACGCCACCGCGCCACCGCCAGTGCCAACGCGGCCAGCAGCCCGTCGTTGACGGCGCCGCGGAAGGTTTCCGGCACCGCGGTGAGCAGGGCCTCGGTGGTCTCGGCGGACGCCTCGACCCGGACGGTCCGGGTGGTCTCGACGACGTCGAGCTCGGGGTCGACCGTCCTGGACCCGAGCACCGGGTCGTCGCCCGCAACCGCGTCACGCCAGTGCGCGAGCTCCCCGCGCCGACCGGCGGCGACCTCGGCGAGGCCGTGCGCCCAGCGGCGCAGCGAGGTGCCGGTGGGGGCGAGCTCGGGCTGTGCACCCGAGTGGATCTGCCCCCAGGCGGAGGCGAAGTCCGGCAACAGGATCCGCCACGACACGCCGTCGACGGCCAGGTGGTGCACGACCATGAGCAGTCGGCCGTTCGCCGCCGGGTCCGCCGGGGCGAACCACACGAACTGGGCGACAACGCCCGCGACCGGGTCGAGCCGGTCCGCTGCGGCCTCGAACTCGCGGCGCACCAGCGCGGCGAACGCGGCGCTACCCGGTCGGGCGTCGAACTCGATGCGGCGCAGGATGTCCGCCGCCGCAACAGCGGCGGGTTCGGCGACCGTGATCGACGTGCCGTCGCGGTGCCACCGCAGGCGCAGTGCGTCATGGTGGCCGACAACCGCGTCGATCGTCGATTCGACGGTGGCGCGGTCGATTCCGGGCGGCAGGGTCACGTAGCTCGACTGCGAGAACCGGTGCAGCAGACCACCCCGCTCGGCGGCCGCCCGCATGATCGGCGTTGCCGGCAGGTGGCCGACGCCGCCGCCGGGCAGCTCCTCGAGCACCCGGGTCCGGGCGCCGTTGTCCTCGGCGACGGTCGCCAGGGCGGCGACGGTGCGGTGCTCGAAGACCTGCCGCGCGGTCAGCCACAGCCCAGCCGCCTTGGCCCGGGTCACCAACTGGATGGACATGATGCTGTCGCCGCCGAGCGCGAAGAACGACTCCTCCACGCTCACCCGGTCCACGCCGAGAACCTCGGCGAACACCCCCGCGAGAGCGTCCTCCGCCGGGGTGCGCGGCGCCACGTAGGCGCCCTCGGCTCCCCCGAAGTCGGGGGCGGGCAGTGCCCGCCGGTCGAGCTTGCCGTTACCGGTCACCGGCATCGTGTCGAGCACGACGAGGACGTCGGGAACCATGTACGCGGGCACCGCTCGGGCCACCTCGGCGGTGACCGCGGCGATGTCTAGGGCCGCGCCGGCCGCGGCGACCAGGTAGCCGACGAGGCGCTGGCCGCGTTCGGTGTCTGCGGCCAGAACGACGGCCTGGCCGACGCCCGGCTGGGCGAGCAGCGCTGACTCGATCTCGCCGAGCTCGATGCGCTGGCCGCGGATCTTCACCTGGAAGTCGGTGCGGCCCAGGTATTCCAGCCTCCCGTCGCTGCCCCAACGCGCGAGGTCACCGGTGCGATACATCACCGAGCCGGCCGCACCGAAGGCGTTCGCCACGAACCGCTCCGCGGTCAGACCCGAGCGATCGTGGTAGCCACGCGCGACCTGATCGCCCGCCAGGTACAGCTCACCCCTCACTCCGGGTGCGACCGGGTGCAGCCGCTCGTCGAGCACGTAGGCCTGGGTGTTCCAGACGGGTAGGCCGATCGGGACAGTCGTGCGCTCGGAGCCGTCCACCCAGTGGTGCACCGAGTTCACGGTGACTTCGGTGGGCCCGTAGGCGTTTCCGAGCCTGAGGTCAGCCGCTTGGCGAGTCCTGGTCGCCAGGTCGGGGCTCAAGGCCTCGCCCCCGAGCATGAGTGCGCGCAATGAAGCCGGCAGCCGGACGGAATCGTCGGACAGCATGGCCGCCAGCATTGACGGAACGAACCCCATCACGCTGGCGTTCCAGCGCTGCACCATCTCGATCAGGTACTCGACGTCACGGTGCCCGTCCGGCCTCAGGATGACCAGGTGAGCACCGACGATGTACGGCGCCAGCAGTTCCGATACCGACGGGTCGAAGACGATGGTGGTCTTCTGGAGAACGGTATCGGTACTGGTGAGCTGGTACTCGGCGATGTACCACGCCAGCTGGTTGACGATCGCCGCGTGGCTGACCGACACGCCCTTGGGCACACCGGTCGAGCCCGACGTGAAGATCACGTACGCGGGGTTGCCACGACGCAGTGGACGCACCCGATCCATGTCGGTCACCGGCGACGCGTCGAGGTCGGAGAGGTCGATCCGGTCGATCTCGAGCACCGGCATGTCGACGGACAGCGACACCTCGTCCCACGAAGTGGTGAGGACACACGCGGGCTCCGCGATCGACAGCACCATCTGCAGCCGCTCGGCGGGCTGGTCCGGATCCACCGGCACGTAGGCACCGCCGGCCTTCACCACCGCGTACATCCCGATCAGCATCTCCAGCGACCGCCGCGCCGCCAGGACCACCCGGTCCTCCGGACCCACGCCCAGCGAGATCAGATGCCGCGCAAGACGATTGACCCGCGAGTCGAACTCCGCGAACGACAGCGTGACGTCCCCGAAGGTCATCGCCGGGGACTCGGGGGTGCGCGCAACCGAACGGTCGAGCAATTCGACGAGCGTGGTCGGCTCCACCGGCACCTGCGTCCGGTTGTACTCCACCAGCATCCGCTCGCGCTCGGCCGCGTCGAGCAGATCCAGGTCACCGACCACCAGGTTCGGGTCGGCCACGACAGCGGTCAGGATCCGGATGTACCGGCGCGCCATCTGCTCGACCGTGGCGCGGTCGAACAGCGCGGTCGCGTACACGAACGTTCCCCGCAGCTCGGCTTCGCCGTGGTGGCTGAAGGCCAGCTCCAGGTCGTTCTTCGCCTGCCCGAGGTCGGCCGGCATCGCGGCGACCGTGAGCCCGGGCAGCTCGAAGACCGGGCTGTCCATGTTCTCGAACCCGAACGAGACCTGCACCAGCGGCGAGTACGCGGTGGACCGCGGCGGATCCAGGATCTCCACCAACCGCTCGAACGGCAGATCCGCGTGCGAGAACGCCTGCAGATCACCCTCGCGAACCGACTCGAGCACACCCGCGAACGTCGCACCCGGCTCGATCCGGGTGCGCAGCACCAGGGTGTTGACGAACATGCCCACGATCGGGTCGAGGGCCTCCTCACCGCGACCGGCCACCGCCGTACCCATCGCGATGTCACCCGCCCCGGACAGTTGTGCCAGCAGCACCGCGTAGGCGGCCTGCATCACCATGAACGGGGTCGCGCCGCTCGCGCGGGCGAGCCGGTCCACCTGCTGTGCCAGCTCCGCGGGCACCGCGAACTCGTGGCGCTCGCCGGCGAGCGACTGCACCGCCGGGCGCGGCCGGTCGGAAGGCAGCTCGAGCAGATCGGGCAACCCGTCGAGGGTTTCGCGCCAGTGGGCAACCTGCTTCGAGATCGCCGAATCGGGGTCGGTCTCGGCGCCGAGGGCCTCCCGCTGCCAGAGCGCGAAGTCCGCGTACTGCACCGCGAGCGGCTCCCACTGCGGCGCGTCACCCTGCGCACGCGCCACGTACGCCTGCATCACATCGCGCGCCAGCGGCGCCATCGACGATCCGTCGGCGCTGATGTGATGGACCACGACCATCAGGACGTGGTCGCGCACCGTCGGCGCGTCGCGGTCCGCAACCTCGAACAGTGTTGCGCGCACCGGCAGTTCGGCGCTGACGTCGAAGCCGCGGCGGGCGAACTCGATCGCCGACCCCATCAGTTCCGGTTCCGGCGTCCGAACCAGCTCGAGACCGATCGCGGAGTCCTCCACCGACCGGATGACCTGATGGGGAGTATCGCCGTCGGACGGGTACACCGTGCGCAACGACTCGTGGCGGGCCAGTACGTCGCCCAGTGCGTGGCGCAGGGCCGCGACGTCGAGGTCGCCGGTCAGCCGGACCCCGAGCGGGATGTTGTACGCGGCCGAGGAGGTGTCGAACTGGTTGAGGAACCAGATCCGCTTCTGCGCCATGGACAGCGGCACACGATCGGGACGCGGCCGGGCCACCAGCGCCGGCCGGTCGCCGTCGCGGCCCGCGACCGACGCCGCGACCACCGCGAGCGCCGCCACGGTGGGCGCGTCGAACAGCTCGCGCACACCCATCCGGACGCCGAGCGCGGCGTTCACCCGGGCGATCACCCGGGTCGCGACCAGCGAGTTGCCACCGATGTCGAAGAAGTCCTCACCCACCGACACCCGGTCCACACCGAGCACGTCGGCGAAGATCCCGGCGACGACCTCCTCGATCGGGTTGCGCGGGGCGACGAACTCACCGGACTGCTCGAACACCGGCTCGGGAAGGCCCTTTCGGTCCAGCTTGCCGTTGGACGTCAGCGGGATCGCGTCCAACCGGACGAAGGTGCCCGGGACCATGTGCGCCGGCAGCCGCTCGGACGCGAACGCGGTCAGCGCGGCGGGATCGAGGTCGTGCCCGGCCTCGGGCAACACATAGGCGACCAGCACGGTGGTGCCGGTCGGCAGCACGTGCGGCACGGTCGCCACGAACTCGACGCTGTCGTGCGCACCGAGCACGTTGTCGATCTCGCCGAGCTCGACGCGCAGGCCGCGGACCTTCACCTGGAAGTCGCTGCGGCCGACGTACTCCAGCTCGGCGGTGACATCCCCCGTCGCTTCGCTCGCCCGAGTGACCCAGCGCACCACATCACCCGTGCGGTACATCCGGCTGCCCGCGGGGCCGTACGGGTTCGCCACGAACCGATCCGCGGTGATCGCGAACCGGTCGTGGTAGCCACGGGCCAGGTCGGGCCCGGCGAGATAGAGCTCACCGAGCACGCCGCGCGGCACGGGCCGCATGCGCGAGTCGAGCACGAACGCGGACACACCGCCCATCGGCGCACCGATGGTCACCGGCTCCCCGGCCACCAGCGGGGCCGTGGCGGTGACGATGACGGTGGCCTCGGTGGGGCCGTAGGCATTGCGGAAGGTGCGTCCCGGGGACCATCGCGCGGCCAGCTCGGGGGTACACACGTCGCCGCCGACGATCACCGTCCGCAGCGAGTCCAGCCCGGCCGGATCGACCGTGGCCAGCGCGTTCGGGGTGATCACCATGCCGGTGACGCCCTGCATGCCGATCAGTTCGGCGAGCTCCTCGCCACCGAACACATCGGCCGGGGCGACCACGAGGGTCGCGCCCACGCTGTATGCGGCGATCAGCTCGCCGACGGAGGCGTCGAAGTTCGGCGCACACACGTGCAACTGGCGCGAGTCGCGGGTCATCTCGTACAGCCGCGTGATGTCGGTTGCGAGGGTGGACAGGCCGCGATGCGGCACCAGCACGCCCTTCGGCTTACCGGTCGAACCCGACGTGTAGATGACGTACGCGATCTGGTCGACGTGTACCGGGCCCAGCAGGTCGTTCTCGGTCACCGCGCCGCCGGGCCGTGCGGCCACCGCGCTGACGGTCTCGGGATCGTCGAGCACAACGGCCGCAACGGATTCCGGCAGCCGGTCGAGGTGCTCGCCGATCGTGAGCACGGCAATCGGATCGGCGTCGCCGAACATCTCCGCGATCCGCTCCACCGGATAACGCGGGTCCACCGGCATGTAGGCGGCACCGGACTTGGCGATCGCCCAGATCGCGAGCACCGATTCGAGCGATCGGCGCAGCGCGAACGCGACGACGGTGTCGGGCGCCGCGCCACGAGCGATCAGCTCGCGGGCGAGCCGGTTGGCACGCTCGTCGAGCTCGCGGTAGGACCACTCGACCTCGCCGAGGACCAGCGCGGTGTCGTCGGGGTGCAGCCGCACTCCGGTGGTCAGCAGCTCGGCCAGGGTGACGGGGCCCACCTCCACCGGTGCCGGGGTGGTCAGCTCGTCGCGTTCGGCCGCGGAGAGGACCCCGAGATCGCCGACGGGCGTGGCCGGCTCGGCCACCACCGCCTCGAGGATCCGGACCAGGCGCTCGGTGAACGAGTGGGCGGTGTCGCGATCGAACAGGTCGGTGGCGTAGTCGAGCACCGCCGTGATCCCGGCGGCCGCGCCCTCGGTGCCGGGGTCCTCCCCGAGGCTGAGCTGCAGGTCGAACTTGGCGACCGTGAGGGGTGCGGCGAGCTCGCCGACCTCGAGATCGGGCAGCTCGAGCGTTGCCCGCTCGGTGTTGGCCATCGACAGCGCCACCTGGAACAACGGCTGGTGGGCGGTGGACCGGGGCACCTCGAGCGCCTCGACGAGCCGCTCGAACGGAATGTCGGCGTGCCCGAAGGCGTCCACGTCGTCCGACCGGACGTCGGCGAGCAGATCGGCGAACGTCTGCTCGGGGTCGATCCGGGTGCGCAGCACCAGGGTGTTGACGAACATGCCGACGAGGTCGTCGAGTGCCCGCTCGCCGCGACCCGCGATGGGGCTGCCGATGGCGATGTCCTGCTGGCCGCTGAGCCGCTCGAGCAGCACCGCGAACGCCGCGTGCACCACCATGAAGAGGCTGGCGTCGTGCGTGCGGGCCAGCTCTCGCAGGCCGCGATGCAGCTCGGCCCCGACGGTGAACTCGACGGACTCGCCGCGGTAGGACGGCGACGCGGGCCGCACCCGGTCGGTGGGCAGTTCGAGCAGTTCCGGAAGGCCGGCAAGGCGGTCGCGCCAGAACCCGATCTGCTGGGCGAGCACCGAGTCCGGGTCGGACTCGTCACCGAGCACCTCACGCTGCCAGAGGCTGAAGTCGGCGTACTGCACCTCGAGCGGTGCCCACTGCGGCGCGGTGCCGGCGGCGCGCGCGACGTAGGCGGTGACGAGGTCTCGCGCGAGCGGCGCCACCGAGGAACCGTCCGACGAAATGTGGTGGGTCGAGATCAACAGCACGTGCTCGGCCGTCCCGAGCTCGAAGATCCGGACCCGCCACGGGATCTCGGCGGTGACGTCGAAGCCACGAGACGCGAACGCGAGCATCTGCTCGGCCAGGTCCGCCTCGGTGACCGCGACGATGTCCACCTCGATGTCGACGTCGTCGACATCCCCGATCACCTGGTGGGGACCGTCCACGCTGTCCGGGAACACCGTGCGCAGCGACTCGTGCCGGCCCAGCACGTCGGCGAGCGCGGCGCGCATCGCGTCGAGGTCGACCCGGCCGGACAGCCGGATGGCCATCGGCACGTTGTAGACCGCCGACTCGGTGTCGAACTGGTTGAGGAACCACATGCGCTGCTGTGCCAACGAGAGCGGGATCCGGCCGGTCCGCGGCCGCGGCGCCAGCGCCGGACGGTGCGCGCCGGATGCGCTGGCGGCGTCCACCCGGGCGGCCAGCTCGGCGACCGTGGGCGCTTCGTACAGGTCACGCAGCCGCAGCGCGGCGCCGGTGGCCGCGTTGACCCGCGCGACGGCCTTGGTGGCGACCAGCGAGTCGCCGCCGAGCGTGAAGAAGCTGTCCACGGCCGAGACCCGGTCCAGCCCGAGCAGCTCGCCGTAGACGGCGGCGATGGCCTCCTCGGTCGCGCCGGCCGGGTCGACGTGGTCCGCCTCGGAGCCGCCGAAATCGGGATCCGGCAACGCCTTGCGGTCCAGCTTGCCGCTGGGCGTCAGCGGGATCTCGTCGAGCACCACGACCGCCGACGGGACCATGTAGTCGGGCAGCGTGCGCCCGGCAACCTC
>NZ_JBHTCS010000007.1:0-117393 GCF_042665615.1 Rhodococcus daqingensis
GGTGCCGGTGCTGCGGGCGCGGCCGGGGCGGCTGCGGGCGCGGGTGCGGCGGGCTCCGGGGCGGCTGCGGGCGCGGCCGGGGCTGCTTCTCCCGCCGCGCCGATCACCGCGAGCTCTCCGCCGATCTCGACGGTCTCGTCTTCGTGCGCGACGATCTTGGTCAGCACGCCTGCCACCGGGGAAGGGATCTCGGTGTCGACCTTGTCAGTGGAGACCTCGAGCAAGGGCTCGTCGACTTCGACCGTGTCTCCTTCCTGCTTGAGCCACCTCGTGACAGTCCCCTCGGTAACGCTCTCACCAAGAGCTGGCATCTGGACGGAGAAGGCCATGCTTTTGACTCCTCGACAGTTGTGTTCGGGTTGTTGAGTTTTGCCGACTTGTGGTCGAAATCCATTGTGCGTGTCGTTCCGGGTCCACGGGGCGTGTTGCAACCGGGAACCTCGCGGTCCCCATCCTGTCATTGATCGTTTTCGGCCGTCGTATGAGGGCCTGGTCACATGTTCCACATTCGCCTCTCAGCAAGTCCTGGCAAACTTGAAACTGGACAGAACGGGCGGTCGCGCCACGGTGGGAGGAGGTTGGACGTGGGTCTTTTCAGCAGGCTCTCGAGGGGACGGGCGGGTTCCGGTCGGCACGGCAAACACGGGGCCGACGCCCAGTACCTGGCGAACTGGGCGCACACCCACACCGGTGTCGAGGCCTATGTCGAGCCGCAGACCACCGTCACGCCGGTCACGGTCGTGCTCGTCGCGAACGACGGGGAATGGACGCGACGCCCGGTCGGCGGGGTGCACGGGGCGCGCCGCCTCGGCGAGGATCTGCACATCCCCGTCTACGACGTTCACAAGACCGGGTATCCGCAGCGGATGCGCGACTACGACGCCCGGCAGAAGATCCTGCGCAACCGCGCCCGCGAGGCGTAGGCGGCTGCGCCGCCCGTGAGTCTTTCCGGCCCGCGGAGGGGCCGGAAAGACTCACGGGGCGTCAGCCCTGCTCGTCGATGTCCTCGAGGACGCCGATCATCGTCCGCACCGGGACCCCGGTGCCGCCCTTGCCCGTGTAGCCGAACGGCCCGCCGGTGTTGTATGCCGGTCCGGCCACGTCGATGTGCGCCCACTGCACGCCCTCGGCGACGAACTCCTTGAGGTAGATCGCGGCCGCCAGCATGCCGCCCCATCGGTGGTTGGTGACGTTCGCGAGGTCCGCGACCTTCGAGTTCAGGTCCGCGCGCAGCTCGGCGGGCAGGGGCATCGCCCAGGCGTTCTCGCCGATCTCCTGCGAGATCCGCGCCACCCGGTCGCGGAACTCGTCGGTGCCCATGACGCCGGGGGTGCGGTTGCCCAGCGCCACCATCTGCGCGCCGGTCAGGGTGGCGGTGTCGATCAGGTAGTCGGGCTTCTCCTCGCAGGCCCGAACGATCGCGTCGGCCAGGATCAGCCGGCCCTCGGCGTCGGTGTTGATCACCTCGACCGTGGTGCCGCCGTACTGGGTGAGCACGTCGCCCGGGCGCTGCGCGGTGCTCGAGGGCATGTTCTCGGCCATCGGCACCCAGGCGTCGACGCCGACCTTCAGTCCGAGCTTGGCCGCCAGCACGACCGTCGCGACGACGGCCGCCGCGCCGCCCATGTCGGAGGTCATGTTCTCCATGCCCGCCGCCGGCTTGATCGAGATGCCGCCGGTGTCGAAGGTGATGCCCTTGCCGACCAGGGCCACCGACTTCCCGCCTGCGCCCTTGTAGGTGAGCCGGACCAGCCGCGGCTGTCGCGAGGAACCCTTGCCGACACCGAGGATGCCGCCGTAGCCGCCCTTCTCGAGCGCCTTCTCGTCGAGGATCTCCACCTTGAGTCCGGCTGCCGTGCCGAGCGCCTTTGCGCGGGCGGCGAACTCCGCCGGGTAGAGGTGGCTCGGCGGGGTGTTCACGAACTCGCGCGCGGTGGCGACGGCCTCCGCGATCGCCGCGGACCGGGCGAGGGTGCTCGCAGCCTCCTGGGCCGAGGGCTCCTCGACGAGCAACTCCACGCGGGCGAGCGGCTTTCCGTTGTCCTTCGGCGCCGACTTGGCCGACTTGAACCGGGTGAAGGTGTAGGCGCCGAGCGAGAAGCCCTCCGCCGCCGCGCCGAGGTCGAGGGCGGACAGCGTGGTGGCCGCGACGGTGGTCCCGGCCAGGGCGCGGGCCGCGACGCCCGCGCACTCGCGGATCCGCTGGGCGTCGACATCGTCGGGGTCGCCGAGTCCCACCGCCAGGATGCTGGCGACGCCCGAGCCCGCGGGCGCCGGGATCCTGGTCAGCTCCTCGGCCTTGCCGGTGGCCCCCACCGCGATCAAACCGGCGAGCACGGCCTCGGCGGTCGCGTCGTCGAGTGCGTCGCCGACCGAGGCCTCCGGGCCGTCGGTTCCCGTCGTCAGGCCGATGACGAGGACCTCCACCGATTCGGCGATGGATCCGGCCAGCGCGAGCTCGGGGCCGAGGGGTGAGGTGGTGGGCTTGGCGGCACTCACGTCGATCTCCTGATCTGTTGGTGAACAACTGCGCGCCAACTCTAGTGCGGCGGCGGTGCCCCGGTCGGCTAGCGTGGACGCCCATGAGCGACGCAGAACTCTTGCAGGGCCCCCTCCGCGCGGTGCACGCCGAACTGGGTGCCACCTTCGCCCCCTTCGGCGGCTGGGAGATGCCGGTCTCCTACGCGGGTGTGGTGGCCGAGCACACCGCGGTCCGCGAGAGCGTCGGCGTCTTCGACGTCAGCCACCTGGGCAAGGCACTGGTCGCGGGGCCCGGCGCGGCGGAGTTCGTGAACGCCTCTCTCACCAACGATCTCGGCAAGATCGGACCCGGCCGGGCCCAGTACACGTTGTGCGCCACCGAGACCGGCGGCGTCACCGACGATCTGATCGTCTACTACGTCAGCGACGAGGAGGTCTTTCTCGTCCCGAACGCCGCCAACACCGCCGCCGTCGTCGCGGAGCTGGCGGCCAAGGCGCCCGCCGGGATCACGGTGACCGACCAGCATCGCGAGTTCGGAGTGCTCGCCGTGCAGGGGCCGAAGTCCCCGGAAATTCTTGCCGCGCTGGGTCTTCCGTCGGACATGGACTACATGGCGTTTGCCGATGCGGAATTCGGGGGCGTCACCGTCCGGGTGTGCCGCACCGGGTACACCGGTGAGCACGGCTACGAACTGCTGCCCGCGTGGGGCGACTGCGAGAAGGTCTTCCGTGCGCTCGTCGCCGAGGTCCGTGCGGCGGGCGGCGAGGTCGCAGGCCTCGGCGCCCGCGACACCCTGCGCACCGAGGCCGGCTACCCGCTGCACGGTCACGAACTGTCGACGGAGATCTCGCCGCTGCAGGCGCGCTGCGGCTGGGCGATCGGGTGGCAGAAGCCGCAGTTCTGGGGTCGCGCCGCGCTCGTCGCCGAGAAGGAGGCCGGCCCCGCCCGCAAGATGTGGGGCATCAAGGCGCTCGACCGCGGCGTGCTGCGTCAGGGTCAGACCGTGATGCGCGACGGTTCGCCGATCGGGGAGACCACCTCGGGCACCTTCTCGCCCACCCTCAAGGTCGGTATCGCCCTTGCGCTGCTCGATTCGGATGCGGGGGTCGGAGCGGGCGATCAGATCGAGGTCGACGTGCGCGGCAGGGCGTTGCGCTGCGAGGTCGTCAACCCGCCGTTCGTCCCCGTCCACACGAAGTAACCGCCCTCACCCTGTTCGATAGGATCCTGGCCATGACTGGTGTTCTCGAGTTCACGCGCATCCCGCACCCCTCGCCCGCCACCGCCGCGGAGCGCGATCAGGTGCTGGCTGCGCCCGGCTTCGGGAAGTTCTTCACCGATCACATGGTCACGATCGACTACACCGAGGGCGTCGGGTGGCACAGCCCGACGGTCCGGCCGTACGGTCCGCTCGAGCTCGACCCCGCGGCGATGGTGCTGCACTACGGGCAGGCGATCTTCGAGGGGCTCAAGGCCTACCGTCAGCAGGACGGGTCCATCGCCTCGTTCCGGGTGACGGCGAACGCGGACCGGTTGCGCGCCTCGGCCCGCCGGATCGCGATGCCGGAGCTGCCGGACGACCTGTTCGTCGCATCCGTCACGGAACTGCTTGCGGTCGACCGGGACTGGGTGCCCGCGGCGGGCGGTGAGGACTCGCTGTACATGCGCCCGTTCATGATCTCGACCGAGGTGGGGCTCGGCGTGCGCCCGGCCACCGAGTACCGCTACCTCCTGATCGCCTCGCCCGCGAGCGCGTACTTCCCGCGCGGGGTCAAGCCGGTGAGCGTGTGGTTGTCCACCGAGTACGTGCGCGCGGCCCCCGGCGGTACCGGTGCGGCGAAGTTCGCGGGCAACTACGCGGCCTCGCTGGTCGCGCAGGCGCAGGCGGCCGACGAGGGCTGCGACCAGGTGGTGTGGCTGGACGCGAACGAGCGCCGCTACGTCGAGGAGATGGGCGGGATGAACCTGTTCTTCGTCTTCGGGTCCGGCTCGTCCGCCCGCCTGGTGACCCCGGAGCTGTCCGGTGCGCTGTTGCCCGGCATCACCCGGAACTCGCTCCTGACGCTGGCCGCCGACGCGGGGTTCGCGGTCGAGGAGCGCAAGATCAGCACCGACGAGTGGCGCGAGAAGGCGGCCTCCGGCGAGATCACCGAGGTGTTCGCCTGTGGCACCGCCGCGGTCATCACCCCGGTCGGCACGGTGAAGTCGGCGGCGGGTGAGTTCACCATCGGCGACGGCGAGCCGGGCGAGGTCACGATGGCCCTGCGCGACACCCTCACCGGGATCCAGCGCGGCACGTTCGCCGATACGCACGGGTGGATGTCCACCCTGGCCTGAGCGCCGCCACGGGGTAGGCGTTGTTCGCCACGGGGGTCGTGCTCAGCCGCCGAGCACGAACCCAGCGGCGACCACCGTCACCGCCACCTCGACCGCCGCGCCGAGCACGTCCCCGGTGATGCCGCCGAACCGGCGGACGCAGTGCCGGGTCAGCACAGCCGTGAGGGCGAGCGCCGCGAGCACCACCACCGGGCCCTGCCACCAGCGTCCGGGCACCGCGTACACGGCGGCGGCGGCGAGCGCCAGAGCCCACAGGGCGCACGACCATCGGCCCTGGCTGTCCGCCACCAGCGCGCCGAACCCGGTGGGGCCGGCCGCCGGTACCCCGCGCCGGCAGGAGAGCACGACCGCCACCCGGCCCGCCGCCACCGCGACGCCGATCGCGATCCACTGCCCGGACTGGGCCAGCGAGCCGAACGAGAGTGCCTGCGCGCCGATGCAGACGATGAGGGCGACCACGCCGAAGGGGCCGATGCCCCCGCTGCGCATCACCTCGAGCGCGCGCGGGGGCGGTCCGTAGCAGCCGAGCCCGTCGACGGTGTCGGCCAGCCCGTCGACGTGCATGCCGCGGGTGAGCAGGGCCAGTGCCGTCACCGCGACCAGCCCGGCCAGGGCGGGATCGAGCGAGGCCGCGAGCAGCAACCAGAGCAGGCCGGCGCAGGTGGCGCCGAGCAGCAGCCCGACCACCGGGGTCGCGGCGATGGCCCGACGGCCCGCGACCCGGTCGATCGCCCGGGCGTCGGGATCGTGGCGCGCGGGCAGCACCGTCAGCCAGGACAGGGCGAGCCGGATCCCGCCCAGCGCGGCGCCCACCGTCAGCGCGCCTCGGCGCCGGACTCGCGATCGTCGTCGCCCGCCGCGGAAACCGTTGCGTCTTCCCCGGATTCGGTCGAGTCGGATTCGGTGCTCACGCCGGCGTCGGCGAACGTCGCCATGTTCGCCAGCGTCGCGACCGCGGACTGGAGGACCGGGAGGGCGACGAGCGCGCCGGAACCCTCACCGAGTCGCATGCCCAGCTCGAGGATCGGCTCGAGCTGCAGGTGCTTGAGGGCGATGGAGTGGGCTGGTTCGGTGGACCGGTGGCCGGCGACCCACCATTCGCGGGCGCCGGGAGCGAGGTCCTGCGCGACCATGGCCGCAGCCGTCACCACGACGCCATCGAGGATGACGGGGGTCCGGCGCAGCGCGGCCTGGGCCAGGAACCCCGCCATCGCCGCCAGGTCGGCCCCCGCGCCCACCCGCAGCAGCGCCACCGGGTCGGCGGTGACGGGCCGCACCCGCCGCATCGCGTCGCGGATGGCCGCGGTCTTCCGGCTCCAACCGGCGTCGTCGACGCCGGTGCCGCGACCGACCGCGGCGACCGGTTCGGTGTTGGTCAGCGCGGCGATCAACACCGTCGCGGGGGTGGTGTTGCCGATCCCCATCTCGCCCGCGATGAGCAGGTCGGCGCCCGCGTCGACCTCTTCGTCGGCGATCGCGCGCCCGGCGGCGATGGCCCGCAGCGTCTCCGCCTCGCTGAGCGCGTCCTCGCGGTCGATGGAACCGCTGGAGCGCCGGACCTTGTGGGTGGAGACGGTGGCGTCGGTGTCGGTCGCGACGGCGATGTCCACCACCCGGACCCCGGCCCCCGTCGTGGCGGCGAGCGCATTCACCGCCGCGCCGCCGGCCTGGAAGTTCGCCACCATCTGCGCGGTCACCTCGGCGGGGTACGCGGACACCCCGTGCGCGGTGACGCCGTGGTCGCCCGCGAACACCACCACCCGAGGGCGACCGAACGGCCGGGGCGGGCACTGACCCTGGCAGGCCGCCGCCCAGCCGCCGAGGGCCTCGAGCCGTCCGAGCGAGCCCGCGGGCTTGGTCAGCTGTTGCTGGCGGGCGTCGGCCTGGGCCGCCACGGCGGGGTCGGGGGGCGTGACCGCGTCGAAGGTCGCCTCGGTCGGGGTGCCCGATTCGGTTGTCACAGTTGACCTCTCACTTCAGCGGGGTGTCGCTTGAACGTGTCGCTCGAGAATGGTGTCACTTGAGTCTGGTCGCCAGTCCGGCGACCACGAGCAGCACCTCGTCGCAGACCTGGGCCATCCTCGCGTTGAGTGCGCCGATCTCGTCGCGGAACAGTCGACCGGACCGGGTCTCCGGGATCACGCCGAGGCCGACCTCCGGGCTGACCAGGACGAGTCTGCCGCGATGGTGCGCGACCGCGTCGACCAGGTCGTCGATGCGCGGGGCGAGGGTGCCCCGCGGGCTGTCCCAGGCGTCCGCCGCGTCCATCTCGGCGGTCAGCCAGGTGCCCAGGTCGTCGACCATGGTCGGGGTGGGGTCGGCGCGCAGGAGCTCGGCGAGTCCGGCGCCTGCCGCGCTCTCGACGGTGTCCCATTCGCGCGGTCGGCGGGTCCGGTGTGCCTCGATCCGCTGCTCCCAGTCGGTGTCGGTGGGATCGAGGCGGGCGGTCGCGATGTAGCGGACCGGGGTCGGTGCGGGAGCGGTCGACGGCCCGCCCATCAGCGCCTCGGCATGGCCGGATTTCCCCGATCTGGCCCCGCCGAGCACGAGGGTGCGCAGCGGCGGAGGCGGCGGGGCGGGGGACGGCACGGGCTAGACGGTACCAACGGCCGGGGTCCGGGCGCCGAACCGTCGGCGGTAGGCGGCGGGTGCCAGCCCGACCTGCCGGTGGAAGTGGTGGCGCAGCAGCGCGCCGGAACCGAATCCGCAGCGGCCCGCGATCTCCTCGAGTCCGTAGCCGGTCTCCTCGAGGAGATGCTGTGCCATCAACACCCGTTGTGTGGTCAGCCATTTCACCGGGGTCGTCCCGGTCTCGGCCGCGAACTTCCTCGCGAACGTGCGGGTCGACATCGAGGACCGCGCGGCCAGGCTCTCGATGCTGTGGGCGGCGTCGAGGTGTTCGCTCATCCATCGCAGGGTGTCGGTGATGCTGTCGTTCGTGCAGTCGACCACCGCCCGCTCGATGAACTGACGCTGGCCGCCCTCCCGTTGCGGCGGTACCACCATTCGCCGCGCGATGGTGTTGGCGACGGCGCTGCCGAGTTCGCGCCGGACCAGGTGCAGGCAGGCGTCGATCCCGGCGGCAGTGCCCGCGCTGGTGATGAGGTTGCCCTCGTCGACGAACAGGACGTCCGGGTCGACGGTGGTGGCGGGAAAGGCGCGGGCCAGCTCGTGCGCGTGGACCCAGTGGGTGGTGCACCTGCGGCCGTCGAGCAACCCGGCCGCCCCCGCCAGGAACGCGCCGGAGCAGACCGTGAGCACGGTGGCGCCCGCGTCGGCGGCCTCCCGCAGCGCCGCGACCACCGTGGGCGGGAAGTCGGTGCGGGTCGCGGAGGCCGGGATCGCGACCAGGTCCGCCCCGCGCAGTCCGTCGAGTCCGCGTTCGGGGGTGATGGTGATGCCGGGGGTGACGGACGCCAGGGGCACGCCCGCCTCCGGGCCGCAGACCCGGAAGTCGAAGGCGGGCAGGCCCACCGCGGTGCGGTCGATGCCGAACACCTCGCAGACCACGCCGAACTCGAACATGGCGGCATGATCGACGAGGAGCACCGCGACCGAGGACAGCATGAGAACAGTCTATGGCGCGATATTGACGAAGTATGTCATTGCTGCCACTGTTGGCGGCAAATCTATGGTCGCAAAATAACAGCCATGACCACATTCATTGCGCTCGTCCTGCTGATGATCGCGCTACAGGGAGTCTTTGTGGCGGTCGGCCGTCGCGGCCGGTCCGGCAGCGCCTCGGGTTCGGCGAACGTCGTCGATCGGGATGCCGAACGGATGTTCGCCGACCTCCAGGCCGTGCGGCACCGGGCGCCGCACAGCTGAGGGGTGTCGACTAGACGGCGGCGCCGGGGGAGACCCGGGGCTGCGGCGCCCGCATCTTCCGGATCTGGGAGGCCCGGACGAACGCGTACCAGCCGAGCTTGAGGCCGCCGTCCGCGGTGTCGGGGAACTTCTCCCGCACCTGCCGATTGATGGTGCGCCCCATGATGTACCCCTCGGCCAGCATGAACAGCATCAGCACCAGCATGCCCAGCGTGACGATCGACTGGATGGCGGGGTTCAGGAACATCGCCATGATCAGCAGCAGGGCGAGCGGCATGAACAGCCCGACCAGGTGCCTGCGGGAGTCGACGAGGTCGCGGACGTAGGCGCGCACGGGCCCCTTGTCGCGCGGCAGCAGGTACTTGTCCTCGCCCGCGAGCATCCGGGCGCGTCGGTCGGCGGCGGTCGCGCGACGCTCCGCGGCCGCCTGCTTGCGCTCTTCCTTGCTGCCCTGGTTCTGCTTGCGGCGTGCTCGCGCCTCCTTGGCGGTGAGCGGTGCGGGCGCGACCGGACCGCGTCGCCTGGCCTCCGCCTCGCGCCGCTTCGGCGTCGGCCGCCCCTTGCCCTCGGTCTCGGACGAGGTGGTCGGTTCGACCGCGGTCGACTCGACGACCTCGTGGTCGCCGTTGTCGGGGGTGTCGGAGTTTCCTCGGCGCAGCAGCTTCACCCCTCCAGGTTACTTGCCGGGTGCCCGGCGATTCGCGCCCGTCCCGCGGGGGTTGTCGCGGGACGCTCGTCGGCGCGCTGCCGGACGGCGGCCCCGGTCCTACACTCGGCCGATGCGCGTGCTGATCGCCCCGGATTCGTTCGGCGACACCCTCACCGCGGTGCAGGCGGCCGCGGCGATGGCGGCCGGCTGGTCGGTGGACAGACCCGAGGACGAGCTCGTGGTGGCGCCGCAGTCCGACGGCGGGCCCGGATTCGTCGATGTGCTCGCGGCCCGGATCGGCGAGCCGGAGGCCGTGACGGTCGAGGGTCCGCTCGGCACGCCGGTGCGGGCGCGGTGGCTCGCGGCCGGGGACACCGCCTACATCGAGTCGGCACAGGCGTGCGGGCTGGCGTTGCTCGGCGGGCCGCCGACGCCCCGCACCGCGGTCGCCGCGCACAGCCGCGGCGTCGGGCAGCTGATCGCCGCGGCCGTGGACGCGGGTGCGACCACGGTGGTGATCGGCCTCGGCGGCAGCGGCTGCACCGACGGTGGCAGGGGACTGGTCGAGGTGCTCGGGAGCGGGGCCGACGGCGCCGCGGTCGCCTCCGCGCGAGCGCGGCTGGCGGGGATCCGTCTGGTCGCCGCCACCGACGTGCGGAACCCGCTGCTCGGCGAGCACGGCGCGGCCGCGGTGTTCGGGCCGCAGAAGGGGGCGGACGCGGCGGCCGTCGAGCTGCTGGAGCGCCGCAACACGGAGTGGTCGAGGGTGCTGGAGGCGGCCACCGGCACCCGCGTGGCCGACGCGGAGGGGGCGGGCGCGGCAGGCGGGATCGGCGCGGCACTGCTGGCGCTCGGCGCGACGAGGGAATCCGGGGCCGCGGTGGTCGCGGCGCACACCGGGCAGGAGGCGCTGCTGGCGTCCGCCGATCTGGTGCTCACGGGGGAGGGCCGGTTCGACCACCAATCGCTGCGCGGCAAAGTGGTGATCGCCCTCGCCGAGGCCGCGGGCCGGCACCGGGTGCCGACCGTGGTGATCGCGGGGCAGGTGTGGCTCGAGGCCGGCGCGGCCGAGGCCGCGGGCCTGCGCGCGGTGTACTCGGTGGCCGACCATGCGGGATCGGTGGGCCTGGCGATGTCGGACGCGGCCGGCCAGCTCCGTGCGCTCACCGCGCGGGTGGCCCGGCGATGGCCCGAGGGAGGGTGACCGCCGGTGGCGCGTTCGGGGCGGGGCGCGGCACACTGGACACAGACCCGGACCGGAACAACCCGACGGCGCCGTTCACGGCGTCGGAGCCGTCAGGAATACTGCACGGCAGAGTACCGTTGAAGCGTTCACGGGTTTGTACGAGCGAACAGGGAGAGCCCATGACTGTGCAGAACGAGACGACAGCCCCGGTCCAGACGGAAGCGCACAAGGTCACCATGACCGACGCCGCTGCGTCGAAGGCGAAGGCGCTGCTCGACCAGGAAGGTCGCGACGACCTCGCGCTGCGCATCGCCGTGCAGCCGGGCGGCTGCGCCGGACTGCGTTACCAGCTGTTCTTCGACGACCGGAACCTCGACGGCGACCTGATCGTCGAGTTCGGTGGCGTCAGCCTCGCGGTCGACCGGATGAGTGCGCCGTACGTCGAGGGCGCCTCCATCGACTTCGTCGACACCATCGAGAAGCAGGGCTTCACGATCGACAACCCGAACGCCACCGGCTCCTGCGCCTGTGGAGACTCGTTCAACTGATCGACCCCCGCGACCCACCGGTCGCGTGAGTTCGTCGACACACCTCTGACGCGGTGCCCCTCGGGGCCCGCGTCAGAGTCGTCTCCGGGGGCGACCCGGCCGGACGCTGTTGTCGCGGCGCCGGCGGCGTGCCGGGTACCGTGGGCCTTTTGCGGCACCGAATGCCGCGGCATCGACGAACTGAAAGGTCCCTGCGCGTGACAATTGCGGTCACCGGCTCCATCGCCACCGATCACCTGATGCGGTTCCCCGGGCGCTTCGCCGACCAGCTCCTCGCCGACCAGCTCAGCCACATCTCGCTGAGCTTCCTGGTCGACGACCTGGTGGTGCGGCGCGGCGGCGTCGGCGGCAACATCGCGTACGCCATGGGCGTGCTCGGTGGCACCCCGCTGCTCGTCGGCGCGGTCGGCGCCGACTTCGCCGAGTACCGCGCGTGGCTCGAGTCCGCGGGCGTGAACTGCGACTCCGTCCACGTCTCCGAGACCGCGCACACCGCGCGTTTCGTGTGCACCACCGACGAGGACATGGCGCAGATCGCGTCGTTCTACCCGGGTGCCATGAGCGAGGCCAGGGAGATCTCCCTAGCCGGACTGGTCGAGGGCCTCGAGCTGGTCCTGATCGGCGCCAACGACCCCGCCGCGATGATCCGGCACACCGAGCAGTGTCGCGAGTTGGGTCTGCCGTTCGCGGCCGATCCCTCGCAGCAGCTCGCGCGACTGTCCGGCGCGGAGGCGAAGGAACTGATCGGCGGGGCGAAGTACCTGTTCACGAACGAGTACGAGTGGGGCCTGCTGCTGCAGAAGACCGGGCTCACCGAGGCCGAGGTGGCCGAGCAGGTGGGGCTGCGGGTCACCACGCTCGGGTCCAAGGGCGTCGAGATCGTGGACCGCGAGGGCAACTGGGTCCGCGTCGGCGTCGTGCCGGAGAAGGCGAAGGTCGACCCCACCGGCGTCGGCGACGCCTTCCGCGCCGGATTCCTCGTCGGGCAGGGCTCGGGGTTGAGCCTCGAGCGCTCCGCCCAGCTCGGCTCGCTGGTCGCGGTGCTGGTGCTCGAGACCGTCGGCACCCAGGAATGGACCCTCGACCGCGACGACGCCGTCAAGCGACTGGCGGACGCCTACGGCACCGAGGCCGCGGACGAGATCGGCGCCTTGCTGAAGTAAGGCGCCTGCGGCGCCTGTGCGCGGTTGACGAGTCCTGAGACTCGTCAACCGCGCACAAGCGCGCAGCGCCTCTCTACACGTGGACCGGGTAGACCGGTTCCTGGATCTGCGGCACGATCCGCTGCTCCACGAAGATGCCGTGCCAGACCATGAAGCACAGCACCGTCCACAGCCGACGGCTGTGATCCGACCCGCCGTCCCGGTGCTCGTTCAGCATCGCCGCGACCGCCGCCTTGTCGAAGATGTGGTCGGTCTGCGAGTCCGCGATCTGCTGGTGCGCCCAGTCGAACAGCTCGGTGCCGCGCAGCCAGTGCCGCAGCGGAACGGGAAAGCCGAGCTTGGCCCGGTGCAGCACGTGCGGCGGGACGATGCCCTCCAGCGCCTGACGTAGGGCGTACTTGGTGGTGTCCTTCGTGATTTTCTGGTCCAGCGGCACCCGCGAGGCGACGTCGAAGACCTCGGTGTCGAGGAACGGCACCCGCAGCTCCAGCGAGTTGGCCATCGTCATCTTGTCGGCCTTGACGAGGATGTCGCCGCGCAGCCAGGTGAACAGGTCCAGGTGCTGCATCCGGGCGACCGGATCCCAGTCCCGGGACTGCGCGTAGATCGGCGCCGTCACGTCCTGATGCGTCCACTCCGGCCGGAAGTCGCGCAGCACGGCCCGCAGCTGGGTGTCGTTGAAGCTGCGGGCGTTGCCGTAGTAGCGCTCCTCGAGCGTCATCGAACCCCGGTTGAGCAGGCTCTTGCCCCGGGTGCCCTCGGGGATGCGCTCGGACAGCTTGCCCGCCGCGCGGCGCAGGCCGCGGGGCAGGTACTCGAACGGCTTCAGTGAGAGCGGCTCGCGGTAGATCGTGTAGCCGCCGAACAGCTCGTCCGCGCCCTCGCCGGAGAGCACGACCTTGACGTGCTTGCGGGCCTCCTTGGCCACGAAGTACAGCGGTACCAGCGCCGGGTCGGCGACCGGGTCGTCGAGATACCAGATGATCTCGGGGATCGCATTCGCGAACTCCGCGGGGCTGACGACCTTGACGATGTGCCGGGCACCGATCGCGGCCGCGGACTCGGCGGCCACGTCGACCTCCGAGTAACCCTCGCGCTCGAACCCGGTGGTGAAGGTGATCAGGTTGGGGTTGTGCCGCATCGCGAGCGCCGCGATGGCGGTGGAGTCGATGCCGCCGGACAGGAACGAGCCGACGGTCACGTCCGCGCGCATGTGCTTGGCGACCGAGTCCTCGAGCGCCTCGGCGATCTCCCGGTACCGCGCCTGCTCGGTGCCGGCCGCGAACGGCTTGACCGGGAACGTCGGCGCGAAGTAGCGGGTGATCTTCGGCGCCTCGCCCGCGCGGACCCAGGCGTGGCAGCCGGACTCGAGGCGACGGATGTCGGCGTGCAGCGTCTCGGGCTCCGGCACGTACTGCAGCACCGTGTAGTGCTCGGTTGCGCGGGGATCGAGCTCGGTGCCGATGCCGACCAGCTCGGCCAGTTCGAGCAGGCTCTTCTTCTCGCTGCCGAAGGCGGTGCCGCCGCTGCCCGTCGCCAGGAACAGCGGCTTGATCCCGAACGGGTCCCTGGCCAGGAACAGGTCCTTGGTCTCGGTGTCCCAGATCGCGAACGCGAACATGCCGCGCAGCCGGCGGACCGCGTCGGCGCCCCAGTAGTGGAACGCCGCGACGATCGCCTCGCTGTCGCCCTCGGTGTTGAACTGGGCGTCGTGGTCGCGGGCCAGCTCGGCCCGCAGCTCGAGGTAGTTGTAGATCTCGCCGTTGAAGGTCAGTGCGTACCGGGTCGGGTTCTCCGGCGGGCCCCAGCGCAGCGGCTGATGCGAGTGCTCGATGTCGATGATCGAGAGCCGATTGAATCCGAAGACCAGGTCGTCGTCGTTCCAGGTACCGTGCTCGTCCGGCCCGCGGTGGCGCAGGCAGTGCATCGCCGAGTCGACGCGGGCGACCGCGTCGTCGGTGGTGCCGGAGGAGGTCAGTAGCCCGAGCAGTCCGCACACGGCGTCCATTACCTCAATTCGCTCTTGGGGGAGGCTCCACACTGGTATGCAGCGGATTGCCGAATAACTCTGCCGAGTATGCCGCAGACTCGCCGAAGTGATGTTGTGACCCGACGGTGGAGAGGCGTCAGCTTTGGTCTACGCTGCGTAGTATTCGGGCGTCCGGCTGGGGCTGCCCTTATTCATTGCGGCGATCAGGAAGGCGTGAACGTGGCGCAGAGTCGGATCCTTCGGCGAGCAGGGCTAGCAGCATCTTTGGGCCTTGCTGCCATGCTGCTGTCGGGATGTTCGATCGACAATTCGGTGCTTCGGTTCGGATGGCCGTCGGGCATTACCCCGCAGGCTGAGCGGATGCGTGAACTGTGGACCTGGTCGGTCATCGCCGCCCTGTTCATGGGCGTGATTGTGTGGGGCCTGACCTTCTGGGTGGTCATCTTCCACCGGAAGAAGAAGGACTCCCCGGAGTTCCCCAGGCAGACGGCCTACAACGTGCCGCTGGAGCTCTTCTACACCGCGGTGCCGTTCGTCATCATCGCCGTGCTCTTCTACTTCACCGTGGTCGTGCAGAACTACGTCCACGAGAAGAAGGACGACCCGAACGTGGTGGTCGATGTGACCGCCTACCAGTGGAACTGGAAGTTCGGATACCGCAGCATCGATCTGCGTGAGGGCGGCGCCAAGTACGACGGTGTCGACGTGGCCGCGCAGGCGTACGCCGAGGCCCCGGCCGAGGAGCAGGTGCTCCGCGGCCATGAGATCCCGGCGCCGAACGCGGGCCTGGGCGCCAACGACATCTCCTACCTGCGCTTCGACAAGATCGAGACCGTCGGATCCAGCGAGGAGATCCCGATCCTCGTGCTGCCCACCGGCAAGCGCATCGAGTTCGTGCTCAACGCCGCGGACGTCATCCACGCCTTCTGGGTGCCGGAGTTCCTCTTCAAGCGCGACGTGATGCCGAACCCGGAGCAGAACCACTCCGACAACGTCTTCCAGATCAGCGAGATCGAGAAGGAAGGCGCGTTCGTCGGCCGTTGCGCCGAGATGTGCGGCACCTACCACTCGATGATGAACTTCGAGGTCCGCGCGGTCAGCCCCGCGAAGTTCGCCGAGTACATCGAGCTGCGCAAGCCGGCCGACGAGGGTGGCCAGGCGCTCACGACCGCCGAGGCCCTCGCGAAGATCGGCGAGTCGCCGGTCGCGACGTCCACGCAGCCGTTCAACACGGAGCGGACGTACCGGCAGGCCACCACCGTCCTCGAGGGCGAATACCAGTAGCAGTGCCGACGGCACCCAGACCCATCAACCGCTGAAGGACTTGCTGAAATGAAGATCGAAGCCAAGCTCTTTGAGATCTTGACGGTGTTTTTCATCCTCGTCGCGATCGTGTACGGCGTCTTCACCGCCGCCTCCCGCACCGGCGTCGAGTGGGCCGGGCTGACCGCGATCGTGCTGTCCGCCGGACTGACCCTGATCGTGGGCACCTACTTCCGGTTCGTGGCGCGTCGACTCGACACCCGCCCCGAGGACTACGACGACGCCGAGATCTCGGACGGCGCAGGCGACCTGGGCTTCTTCAGCCCCGGTAGCTTCTGGCCGGTCGTGCTGGCCTTCGCGGCGGCCTTCACCGCGGTCGCGCTGGCCTTCTTCCAGCCGTGGCTGATCGTGGTCGGCGTGGTGCTGGTCCTGGCCTCCGCCGTCGGCCTGGTCTTCGAGTACCACGTGGGACCCGAGAAGCACTGAGCCACAACATCTGAGCACGACGAGGGCACCGAATCCCCAGCGGGGGTTCGGTGCCCTCGCCGTTGCGGCAGGCGATTCGCTCTGCCAATCGGTCGGTCGTTCGGCATCGTCGGCGCTATCGTCGGTCTGGCAAGGCGCTGTCGGCGGTTCCGGCACGGGGCCGACGGGCGTTCCGATGGATGACAACGGAATGTGAGTAGCCATGGTGGATCGAGCGGGCGAGTTTCGAGGGGTTCTTCCGATTCCGGACCGGCAGCACATCGGTCTGACGACCTACGACGCGAAGGACCCGGACACCGCGTTTCCACCGATCGAGCCGCTGCTCCCGCCGGAGGGCGCCCCGAACGTCCTCGTGATCCTGCTCGACGACGTGGGCTACGGGGCCAGCAGCGCGTTCGGGGGACCAGTGCACACGCCGACCGCCGAGAGGCTGCAGCGCGACGGACTCACCTACACCCGGTTCCACACGACCGCGCTCTGTGCGCCGACCCGGGCCGCGCTGCTCAGCGGCCGCAACCACCATTCGGTCGGGATGGGCCTGATCACCGAGACCGCGACCTCGGCGCCCGGCTCGTGCGGGATCCGACCGAACACCAAGGCCGCGTTGCCGATGACGTTGAAACTCAACGGCTATTCCACCGCCCAGTTCGGCAAGTGCCACGAGGTGCCGCCGTGGCAGACCTCGCCGGTCGGCCCGTTCGACGCCTGGCCCTCCGGCGGTGGCGGGTTCGAGCACTTCTACGGGTTCATCGGCGGCGAGAACAACCAGTACTTCCCGGCGCTGTACGACGGATTCGCGCCGGTCGAGCCGGACCGGACGCCCGAGGAGGGTTACCACCTCACCGAGGACCTTGCCGACCGGGCCATCGAGTGGGTGCGCACCCAGAAGGCGCTCGCGCCCGACAAGCCGTTCTTCGTCTACTTCGCCCCCGGCGCCACCCACGCGCCGCACCACGTGCCCGCCGAGTGGGCGGACAAGTACGCGGGCCGGTTCGCGGGCGGTTGGGACGCCGAGCGTGAATCGATTCTCGATCGGCAGAAGCAGCGCCAGATCGTGCCCGAGGGCGCCGACCTGACCGATCGGCCCGACGCGATCCCGGTATGGGACGACATGGACGACGCGCTCAAGCCGGTACTGGAACGCCAGATGGAGGTGTATGCGGGCTTCCTCGAGCACACCGACTTCCACGTCGGCCGCGTCGTCGACGCGATCGACGCGATGGGGGCACTCGACAACACCCTCGTCTACTACATCATCGGCGACAACGGAGCCTCCGCCGAGGGAACGCTGAACGGGGCATTCAACGAGATGGCGAACTTCAACGGCCTCGCCGCGATCGAGACCCCGGAGTTCATGGCCGAGATGAAGGACAAGCTCGGCACCGCCGAGGCCTACAACCACTATTCGGTGGGCTGGGCCTGGGCGATGTGCTCGCCCTTCCAGTGGACCAAACAGGTCGCATCGCATTGGGGTGGAACCCGCAACGGGACGATCGTGCACTGGCCCGACGGCATCAGCAGCAAGGGCGAGATCCGTTCTCAGTTCACGCACGTCATCGACGTCGCGGCCACCGTGCTCGAGGCCGCCGGGCTGCCCCATCCCACGTTCGTCAACGGTGTGCAGCAGGCGCCGATCGAGGGCACCAGCATGCTCTACAGCTTCAACGACGCGGCCGCGCCGGAGCGGCACGACCTGCAGTACTTCGAGATGGCCGGCAATCGGGGTATCTACCACAAGGGCTGGAGCGCGGTCACCCGCCACAGCACCCCCTGGCTGCCGAACGAGGTACTGCCCGCGCTCGACGACGACGTGTGGGAGCTCTACGACGGCACCACCGACTGGACACAGGCCCACGATCTCGCAGCCGAGATGCCCGAGAAGCTCGCCGAATTGCAGCGACTGTGGCTGATCGAGGCCGTGAAGTACAACGTGCTGCCGATCGACGATCGCCGCTTCGAACGACTGAACCCGACCATCGCCGGTCGCCCCCAACTGGTCTCGGGCAACAAGCAGGTGCTGTTCCCCGGGATGAAGCGGCTCAGCGAACACAGCGTCATCGACATCAAGAACCGATCGTTCTCGGTGACCGCGGCGGTCGAGACGTCGACGAACGGCGCAACCAACGGCGTCGTCGTTGCGCAGGGCGGGCGTTTCGGCGGGTGGGCCCTGTACGTCAAGAAGGGGCGAACCGCGTTCGTCTACAACCTGCTCGGCATGAGGGAATTCACGATCGAGGCGACCGAGGACATCCCCTCGGGTAGTCATCAGATTCGCGCCGAGTTCGCATACGACGGGGGCGGCCTCGCGAAGGGTGGTGATGTCACCCTGTATCACGATGGCCGCTCCGTCGGTACCGGGCGGGTCGAGCAGACCCAGCCGATGATCTTCTCCGCGGACGAGACGACGGACATCGGCGACGACTACGGGATGTCGGTCAGCGTCGGGTATCCGGGAGAGACCAGGTTCAACGGTCGCATCGACGTCGTGCAGATCGAGGTCGGCGACGACGACCACTCCCATCTCATCGACCCGGAGGAGGTCATCCGGGTCGCTACCTCCCGTCAGTGACGGCAGGCAGGCTCCGTTTTCCGCCGGTGCCGGCCTGATCGGCCGGGTACGTCCACGTGGCAGGGGCCACGTGCGGTGCTGACATGGTGCTCTCCTTGCTGGCCGAAAGCTGTTGTCCCCCTTACGATCCTTCAGGGGAGGGTCGCCAACAACGGCAGTGTGCGCAAAGATCGTCAACCTGTGGCTATACGAAGGGGGTTGCCGCATGGAGCGGCGCGACATCGAGATCTTTCTGACCCTGTCCGAGGAGCTGCACTTCGGGCGGACGGCGGAGCGTCTGCACGTGTCCACCGCGCGGGTCAGCCAGACCATCAAGGCGCTCGAGCGCCGGGTGGGAGCACCGCTGTTCGAACGGACCAGCCGCCGGGTGACCCCGACCCCGATCGGTCGAAGGCTCGAGGAGGACCTCAGGCCCGCGGACGAGCAGATCCGTCAGGGCATCGCCAGGGCGATCGCCGCCGGTCGCGGGCTGGACGGCGTGCTGAGGGTGGGTTTCGTCGGGACCGCGCTCGGACAGTTCGTGCTCGAGGTCGCGAACACCTTCCACGAGCGGCACCCCAGTTGCCAGGTTCGGATTCGGGAGAGTCACTACAGCGACGGTGTCGGGCTGCTGTTGGCCGACGAGATCGACGGCCTGGTCGCGGCGGCCGATGTCGGGCAGGTGCGGGAGCTCGAACAGAGCCCGGTTCTGCTGCGCGAGCAGCCGTCGCTCGCGGTGTCGGCCCGACACCCGTTCGCGCGCCGCGCATCGGTGACGGTCGAGGACCTGGCGCGTGCGAAGGTGTTGCGCCCCCGCGGAATTCCGGACGATCTCGACGAGGCCACGGTGCCGCGCACCACACCGAGCGGCAAGGTCATCGAGCGCGGACCCGACTTCGGAACGGTCCAGGAGATGCTGGCGCTGGTCGGCGCCGGCCAGGGGGTGTTCCCGGTGCCCACACACGCCAGTCGGTACGACGCGCGCCCGGACGTGACGTACGTGCCGGTCGTCGACGGCACCGCCCTCGAATGGCGGCTGATCTGGCGGGCGGCGGGCCAGACGAGCCGGATCCGGGCCTTCTCGGAGGCGGCTCAGGACTTCGTGGCGGCGCGGGGGAACCCGTTGCTGGAGGGGTGAGCGGCTCCGGTCGCACGCCGGCGTGCGCCGTGGGGGAGGGGTTCGCAGTGCGGGCACCGGGCCGCCGGAACGACGAAGGCCCCGAACCCAGTGGGTTCGGGGCCTTCGTCAGGTTCTGACCGGGGTCAGTGCCCGCCGTCCGTGGACGGCTTCTGGTCGTCGGCGTACGCGCCGTGACCGTGGGCCTTGTCCTGGTAATCCTTGAGGATCGCCAGCTGGTCGTGCTCGTTCTTGTGCTCGGCCGCGAGCAGTGCCGCGGCCTCGTCGGCCGGATCCGCGACGAGCAGGGATCCGGAGCCGGGCTTGCCTGCCGAACCGAGCTTGTTCATCTTCTTCGGGATCGCGGCGCCCTGGTACTCCAGCGGGATCGGGTGGCCGTGGTCGTCCACGGGTCCGAGCGGCTGGTGGACCTCGACGTACTCACCGTGCGGCAGACGCTTGATCACGCCGGTCTCGATGCCGTGCTCGAGCACCTGGCGGTCGCTGCGCTGGAGGCCCAGGCAGAACCGGTAGGTGACGAAGTAGGCGAGCGGCGGCAGCAGGATCAGGCCGATGCGACCGATCCACGTCATCGCGTTCAGGGAGATGTCGAACTTGAAGGCGATGATGTCGTTGACACACATGATCGTCAGGATGGCGTAGAACATCAGGGCCATCGCGCCGAGCGAGGTGCGCACCGGAACGTCACGCGGACGCTGCAGCAGGTTGTGGTGAGCGTCGTCCTTGGTGAACTTCTTCTCGATCCACGGGTAGGCGATCAGCACCGTGAACACCAGGCCCATGATGATCGCGACCGCGAACACCGCCGGGACCGTGTAGGTGCCCCACAGGTAGATCTCCCACGCCGGCCACAGGCGCGCCATGCCGTCGGTCCACATCATGTAGATGTCGGGCTGCACGCCCGCGGACACCTGGGAGGCGTTGTACGGGCCGAGGTTCCAGATCGGGTTGATCTGCAGCAGGCCACCCATCAGGGCGAGGATGCCGAAGGTGAACGCGAAGAACGCGCCACCCTTCATCGCGAAGACGGGGAGGATGCGGACGCCCACGACGTTCTGCTCCGTGCGGCCGGGGCCGGGGAACTGGGTGTGCTTCTGGTACCAGACCAGCGCGAGGTGCGCGCCGATCAGGGCCAGGATGATGCCGGGCAGCAGCAGCACGTGCGCGACGTACAGGCGCGGGATGATCAGCTGGCCGGGGAAGTCGCCGTCGAAGACCAGCCACTGCATCCAGGTACCGATCACCGGGATGCTCAGCGTGATGCCGGACAGTGCGGCGCGAAGGCCGGTGCCGGACAGCAGGTCGTCGGGGAGCGAGTAGCCGAAGAAGCCCTCGAACATCGCCAGGATCAGAAGCAGGCAGCCGATGACCCAGTTCGCCTCACGCGGACGCCGGAACGCGCCGGTGAAGAAGATGCGCAGCAGGTGGATGATGATCGACGCGGCGAACATCAGCGCGGCCCAGTGGTGGATCTGTCGCACGAACAGGCCGCCACGGACCTCGAACGAGATGTTCAGCGCGGTGGCGTACGCCCGGGACATCTCGACGCCGCGCAGCGGCTGGTAGGCGCCGTTGTAGACGACCTCCGCCATCGACGGGTCGAAGAACAGCGTCAGGTACACGCCTGAGATGAGCAGGATGACGAAGCTGTAGAGCGCGATCTCGCCGAGCATGAAGGACCAGTGCGTCGGGAAGACCTTGTTGATCTGCCGCCGCATGCCGGCCGCGAGGTGATACCGCGAGTCGAGGTTCTCGCCCGCCTTCGCGGCGTGTGCCGCGACCTTGGACTGGCCAACTGTGGTGGTTGTCATGACGGACGCTCCCAAAATCCGGGGCCAAGAGCCTCGACGAAGTCACCGTTGGCGACCAGGAAACCCTCTTCGTTCACTGTGATCGGCAGCTGCGGCAGTGCGCGGGCGGCGGGACCGAAGATCGGCTTACCGAACTGCAGGGCATCGAACTGCGACTGGTGGCACGGGCACAGGATCCGGTTGGTCTGCTGCTCGAAGAGCGAGGTCGGGCAGCCGAGGTGCGTGCACAGCTTGGAGTACGCGAAGTAGTCGCCGAAGTTGAAGCTCTCCTGGCCCTTGCGCTTGACCGCCCGGTTCGCATCCTCGGTCCGCAGGCGGATGAGCATGACCGGGTTGTCGGCGCGCTTGAGGGCGTGGGCCAGGGCGCGCTCGTCGCCACGCTCGGACTCACGGAACGGGAAGACCGTCTCCATGGCGCCCGCGTCGAGATCCTCCGGGCGAACCAGGACGATGTCGTCGGTGCGACCGGTGTAGCGACGCAGGTAGATGGTCTCGCCGGGGAACGTCGGGGTCCAGCCCGAGGTCCACAGGTCGGACTTGTCGCCCTTGGCCCACGGGTTCTTGATCATTCCGCCGAGCGGCATGATCGCCATGATGCCGAGGGCGCCCGCACCGAAGCCGAGGCTGCGGGTGATGAGCTTGCGGCGACCGATGGTCGAGGTGTCGAGCGTGTCGCTCAGCTCCGCGACGATGGTCTTGCGGTCCTGCTCCGACGAGCCGCCGTCGTGGCGGTCCTGGATGGAGACCTCTTCGGGGATGAACTTCTTCGTGAACTGCACCGCGCCGATTCCGACACCGAGGATCGCCAGACCCATGGTGAGGCCGATCAGCGGCGTGTACAGGTTGTACGCGTCGTAGCCC
This sequence comes from Rhodococcus daqingensis, assembly GCF_042665615.1. Lineage (NCBI taxonomy): Bacteria > Bacillati > Actinomycetota > Actinomycetes > Mycobacteriales > Nocardiaceae > Rhodococcus > Rhodococcus daqingensis. The sequence goes on from NZ_JBHTCS010000007.1 coordinate 22,291, forward strand.
TCCTCGCCGATGCCCTTGTACTCCCAGGGCCAGAAGAGGTAGATCCCGATGAACGCCAGGGCGGAGATGCCGGCGATCGTGAACCAGATGGCCACGCTCCGCTCGGCACGCTTCTCGGCCTTGGTGCCCTCGACGGGCCACCGCTCGCGGCGGAAGGCGACGTCGACGCCGTCGAGGTTCGTACCGAGTTCGACGAGGTCGTCGCGACTCATCGCGGCGAGCTCTTCCTCGGTGTGCTTCTTAGGCGTATCGCCGTGACCGGCGTCGCTCATGACTTTGCTCCGATCCAGAGTGCTGCGCCAACAACCGCAACGATTCCGATGACCCACATGGCCATGCCCTCGGGGCCGGTGCCGAACCCGCCGAGGCCGTAGCCGCCGGGGTTCTTGGACTCGGTCGCGGACTTGACGTAGGCGATGATGTCCCGCTTCTCGTCCGGGCTCAGCTGCCGGTCGGAGAACTTGGGCATGTTCTGCGGACCGGTGGCCATCGCCTGCCAGATCTGCTGCTCGCTAGCCGGCTCCAGCGCGGGCGCGAACTTGCCGGAGGACAGCGCGCCGCCCTTACCGGTGAAGTTGTGGCACGAGGCGCAGTTCAGGCGGAACAGCTCGCTGCCGCGGGCGACATCGTTGCCACGCAGCGAGGACTGGGCGATCTCGCCGTTCTCGTCGCGGACCACGGTCGGGCCGCCGCCGTTGGCCTGGATGTAGGCGCCGAGGGCGTCGGTCTGCTTGGTGTCGAACTTCGGTGGCTTACGAACGGCCTGGGCCTCGTTGCGCACCGCCGGCATGCGGCCGGAGGAGACCTGGAAGTAGACGGCCGCCTCGCCGACGCCGATGAGGCTCGGGCCACGGTCCTGGACACCCTGCAGGTTCGCGCCGTGGCAGGTGATGCAGGACGTGTCGTAGAGCTGCTTGCCCTCGCGGATCAGCGCTGCCGAATCGTCCGACGCGGTGGCCACCTGCGGAGTCGGTGTCAGCGCCGCGGCGAGGAAACCGGCACCGACAAGGCCCATCATCAGGACCATGGCGCCGGTGACGCGCCGCCGGAACTTTCGCTGCCGACGGGCTTTCGTGGCAGACGCGCTACCGGCGGCTGCTGAAGGGGGGGATGAACTCATCTGTATCCCTTTGGTCTCGCGGGACGGACTGAACGGGCTTGGGCTGTGAACTGCGTTCAGCTTCTTAACGGATGAAATAGATGGTGGCGAACAGGCCGATCCACACGATGTCGACGAAGTGCCAGTAGTACGAGACAACGATCGCAGCCGTTGCCTGTGCCGGGGTGAACTTGCTGACCTTGGTACGCGCGATCAGGAAGACGAAGGCGACCAGACCGCCGATCACGTGCAGGCCGTGGAAGCCGGTCGTCATGTAGAAGACCGAGCCGTATGCGCTGCTCGCGAGCGTGGTGCCCTCGTGAACCAGGTGGTAGTACTCGTACGCCTGGCCGAGCACGAAGAAGATGCCCATGACCAGGGTGATCGTGTACCAGCGGCGCAGCCCGAAGACGTCACCACGCTCAGCGGCGAAGACGCCCATCTGGCAGGTGAAGGAGGAAGCCACCAGCACCGCGGTGACGGGCACCGCGAGGCCGAGGTTCAGCTCGGTGGGCTCCGGCGGCCAGTGTCCGTCCGCCTGCGCGCGCGCGACAAAGTACATCGCGAACAGGCCGGCGAAGAACATCAGCTCGCTGGACAGCCAGACAATGGTGCCGACGCTGACCATGTTCGGCCGGTTCAGCGAGTGCACGCGCTGGGTGATTGCGGATCCTTGGGTCCCTACTGCGCTCGTCACAGACAGAAGTATGACGCTTCGTCGTAAGCGAGTACTACTCGGGTCCGTTCTTGGCGCGTCGCGGCCTGGGACCAGTATGCAGAGGTCTGTGATTGTGCAGGTCGGCGGGCATGTCAGGCTGGTGCCATGGAACGAGTGCGGTGGTGGCACAAGCTCTTCGGGCGGCGTCGGGCGGTGCCGCTCGACGCGGCGCGCGGAGATCTGGTGGTGGTGGCGTCGAGCTTCGACGACGCCGAGGCGTGCAGCCGGGCGCTGGAGCGGGCGGCGGGGTCGGAGCCGGGCTGGATCGCCGAGGCGGACGCGGTCCTGAGGCATCACCTACGACTGCCCGCGGACGAGGTGCAGCAGGCGGCGCGGCTCGCCGGCCAGGACGGGTACACGGTCGCGCCGACGGAGGGACCCGCGCCCGCGGGCGCGGCGGCGCCGGAACCGGGGTCCACGGACCTGGTGGCGCTGGTCCTGCAGCGGGTGCAGATCCTCGATGCGTTGCACTGCTCACAGGAGAGCTCGCGAATGGCTGGGCTGGCGCAGCGCGCGGGTGGCCGCGTGCTCGGATGGGATGCGCTGCAGCCGCCGCGGAATCCGGTTGCCGGTACTGACTAAGCTGCTTCTTCGACTGTGCTGACGGCGACGACAAGAGGCGGTTGCGATGGGGAGTTGGCCTGAGGTGCTCGGTGCGCTGACGGACGGACGTGATCTCGATCCCGGGACCGCATCGTGGGCGATGGACGAGATCATGTCGGACAACGCCACCTCCGCGCAGATCGCGGCGTTCGGCATCGCCCTGAAGATGAAGGGCCCGACCCCGGCCGAGGTGACCGGCATCGCGGACGCGATGCTCGCGCACGCGCGCACGATCGATGTCGATGGCGACGCGGTGGATGTCGTGGGCACCGGCGGTGACCGTCAGCAGACCGTCAACATCTCGACGATGGCCTCGGTCGTGGTGGCCGCCGCGGGCGTTCGGGTGGTCAAGCACGGGAACCGGGCCGCGTCCTCGAAGAGCGGCGGCGCCGACGTGCTCGAGGCGCTCGGGGTGCGGATCAATCTGAGTCCGGACGCGGTCGCACGGTGTGTGCGTGAGGTCGGCATCGGTTTCTGCTTCGCGCCGACCTTCCATCCCGCGTTCCGGTACACGGCCGGTCCTCGCAAGGAGATCGGTATCCCGACGGTGTTCAACGTGCTGGGGCCGCTGACCAACCCCGCGCGGCCGCGGGCAGGCCTGATCGGCTGTGCCTTCGCGGATCTGCAGCCCGTGGTGGCGGGCGTGCTGGCTCGCAGGGGGAGCAGTGCGCTGGTGGTGCGGGGCGACGACGGACTCGACGAGATCACCACCTCGACCACGAGCACGGCCTTTGTCGTGTCCGGTGGGCAGGTGCGCGAGGACAGCATCGACCCGACGGCGCTCGGGATCGAGAGGGTTCCCCTGTCCGCGTTGCGTGGCGGCGATGCCGCAGCGAACGCCGAGATCGCGCGGGCGGTGCTCGCCGGTGAGCGGGGCGCCGTGCACGACGCCGTGGTCCTGAACGCGGCCGGGGCCATCGCCGCCTACAACGGTCTGTCGGGCCCGCTGGACAGTGCCCTGAGCGAGGGCATCGACCGGGCCGTGCGCGCCATCGACAGTGGCGACGCGGCGGCGGTGCTCGAGCGCTGGGTCGCGGTGTCGACCGAACTGGCGGACTGACGGCCGGTCCACTCGGCGGGGACCGCCGTCCGGCCTGGCCGAACGGCGATCCCCGGTCTCGTCACTCGCCGATCGAGAAGGCCGCCTCGACGTCGGCGCTGGCGTAGGAGCGGAAGGCGATGTGGGTCGTCGTCTGCACGACGCCGTCGACCTTGTTGATCGCGCCGGTGACCACTTCGGCGATCTGGGCGTGGTCGCGGACCTTGACGATGGCGATGAGGTCGACGTCGCCAGCGCAGGAATAGACCTCGGACACCCCGGCGATGTCGGCCACCGCCTGCGCGGTCTCCGGGATCCGGTTCGCTTTGGCGTGAATGAGGACGATGGCGTTGATCATCTCGCTCCTAGGCTGCGGTGGCGTCCTTATCTATAGGGAAGGCCGCGCGGGTCCTCTCCCATAGATCGGGTCGTCCGACTCTGTACTTTCTCCTGTCACCCTAGGTGGTGCCCGCTGCGGCGGCCGCGCCCCGCGCCAGCGCGCACCACTGCAGCCATCCACCCCCGCCGCGCGCCGGTTCCGTGTAGCCGTGGCTGGCACGCACGATCCGGACCCCGGGCGTCTCGAGCCAGGCGGCGATCAGCCCGGCCTCGCCCGCCGTGGCGCCCCGCAGTGGCGAGGGCTCCTCGATCACGGTTTCGGCGGCCAGGGTCAGGGCCTCGACCACCGGCATCGGAGGCACCCCCCGCTCGGCCACCCCGGCGGAGGCGAGCCTGCCGGCCCGGATCACCGCGAGGTCCCATCCGCCGGACCCGGATGGGCGCGCGGCGACGAGTTCGTCGACGGCGGCCAGGCTCGCGAGGCGTTGGGCCCGTCGGAGAGCGAGGGCCAGGGTCGCGGTGCGGTCACGCAGCCGGACGGCACTCTCGAAGAGTTCGGCCGCCGCGAGTTCCTCGATCCGGGCCCGCATCCGGTGTAGCGGCGCGTCGTCGGTGCCGCGGATGAGCGCGTGCACGGCCTGGGACGCGCGGCGGTACTCGGTCGAGGTCTGCGGCGTGCCGCCGGCGGGACAGCCGCCGACTGTGCTGTCCGGGCAGTCCGGTCCGTGTGGTTGATCCTCGCGAATTCTCTTGGTGCAGGTCCTGATTCGGCAGATGTCCGCGATCGTCGCGGCCACCTCTGCCGCATCGGTACGAGAGCCGAAAGGGCCGAGGGCATCGGCGCTCGCCCTGCGGGAGACGGAGAGCCGGGGGAACGGCTCGACGGTCGGGGTGATCCACCATGCGCGGCGGGGGAACTTCGAGCGCCGGTTGTACGGGGGCGCGTGCGCGCCCAGGAGACGGAGTTCGCGGACCGAGGCCTCGAGGGCGTGTGCGCACTCGACGTGGTCGACCCGGGTGGCCAGCGCCACCATCTCCTTCATCCGGGCGCGTGTCTCGGATCCGGTGAAGTAGCCGCGCACCCGGCGCTGCAGGTTGACCGCGGTGCCCACGTAGAGCACCTCGTCGGAGGGGCCGCGGAACAGGTACACGCCCGGGGTGCGAGGCAGGTGTGCGGCGAATCCACGCTTGCCGCGTTGCGCGGCGGAGACGTTGGGGAGGTAGTCGACCAGTTCCGCGTAGCTGTGCACGCCCAGGTTGCCGACCCGCTCGATGAGGCCGTGCAGCACGTCCACCGTGGCGCGGGCGTCGTCGAGCGCGCGGTGTGTCGGTCTGGTGCTGACGTCGAAGAGGGTGGCGAGGGCCGAGAGTTTGACCGAGGGTGCCTCGTCCCTGCTGAGCACGCGGCGGGCCAGCTTGACGGTGCACAACACCTGGAACGGCGGCCAGGGCAGCTCGCAGCGGGCCGTGGCGGCCTTGAGGAACCCGATGTCGAATGGTGCGTTGTGGGCGACCAGGACCGCGCCCCTGGCGAACTCCAGGAAGCTCGGGAGCACTCGCTCGATCCGCGGCGCCCCGATCAGCATCGCGGAGGTGATCCCCGTCAGCTCCACGATGTACGGGGGCATCGACCGCCCCGGATCGACCAGGGTGGAGAGCTCGCCGACGACCTCGCCGCCGCGGATCTTGACCGCGCCGATCTCGGTGATCGCGTCCTCGCCCGGCGCGCTGCCCGTCGTCTCCAGGTCCACGACGACGAAGGTGGTGTCCCGCAACGGGGTGTCGAGCTCGTCGAAGCTCAGCTGGGCGTTGGGCGGACTCTGCGGGCTCACACGGCAGAGGCTAGGGGCGGCTACCGACAGAGATCGGGGTGCGGTCGCCGCGCCGCTCCGTGTCGGACCCGGGCGCTACTTTCCGTCGCAGAGGCCTCGGAACAGCCGCGAGGCCCCCGTCGGAGACGAGGATCACAGTGATTGTCGATTGCAACGACTGCGAGGTTCGCCCCTCCGCGTGTGGGGACTGTGTGGTGACCGTGTTGTTGGGGCCGCCCGGTGTCCGGCCGTGCGCACCGGTGGCGGTCCCGGCGGGGTCCGCCCGGATCAGTATTGAGCAGGACGAACGGGTTGCCCTGGAGGTGCTGGCCGAGGTCGGGCTGGTGCCGAGGCTTCGGTTGGTGCGGGCCGCGGATGCCACGCAGACCGGTCGGTCGTTATCTGCTCGTGATCCAGGAGTGGCCTAGCGTCCAATTCTGGGCGATATGTCCGAATCGGCCCACTGGTCGGGCGTGTTGGGTCGACATGGGCTGGACGCTTTCGTAACCTTCCTGAGACCTAGCGGAGTCTTGCCACACCATCCGGTGCGGCATCGCCAGGAACCGCCTAATCGATCACTCGCGAGAGCGATCGTGCCGGGAACCCAAGTTTCTCTGGGGTGAATCCCGTCGGAGCGCGACATGCGTGCCGCCGGGTAGGGCTGATCTTCCCAGCCCGAACCCGTCAGCTAACTCGGTCGGCGGATGAACGGAAGAAACGGAGTAACCCTTCTCGTGGCTTCATCTACTACCCAGCGTTCCGTGCGACGCATCGCCGTCGCCAGCGCGCTGACCTTCGGTGCCATCGCCGTGTCGGCCGGCCCCGCGCTCGCCGAGCCCGTCACCATCTCCGGCATCGGAACCTTCGACATCCCGGGTGTGCCTGCCCAGACCATCCAGGTGCCCGGCCTCCCGGCCCTGCCCGGCGCCCCGGCCGCCCCGGCCCCCGCGCCCCTGGTCTCCGCAGGTGACAAGGCTGTTCAGGCCGCCGCGAGCAAGATCGGTTCTCCCTACGTCTACGGCGCCTCGGGCCCGGATTCCTTCGACTGCTCGGGCCTCGTGCAGTGGGCGTTCAAGCAGGCGGGCATCAACCTGCCGCGCACCAGCTACGACCAGGCCGCGGCCGGCACGCCGGTCTCCACCTCCGCCCTCAAGCCGGGCGACGTGGTCTCCTTCTACGGCGGCTCGCACTCGGGCATCTACGCAGGCAACGGCGAGGTCATCCACGCCGCGACCTCCGGAACCCCGGTCAAGCGCGCGCCGATCGCGTCCATGCCGATGGATGGTGCCCGCCGCTACTAAAGCGCAGCGCACACGCTTTCTTTGGTGGGCCCGAACCGTCTCCGGACGGTTCGGGCCCACCGTGCTTTTGTGGCGCGCAGGCGCTCGCCCCACGGCGCCCGGAGCGCGGCGGAAATGTCCCGTCCGTTCGGGGTGGACATCGTCGTATGCCATTCCGTAACCTGTCTGAGACCTTCCGAGTTCTTGCCGCGTCACCCGGCGCGGCATCGGGGGTCGTCACCACGCGGGACCGAGCGCCGATGCGCCGGACCGGCACCGGGGACGGAGTCCGCCGGGGTGAATCTCCCGCTCGGGCCTCGGTTCGGGGGACAGGGCTGATCTTCCCAGCCCGACCCGTCAGCCAACTCGGTCGACGGGCAGTGGAAGAACGGAGTACCAGCTTTCGTGGCGTCACAGAGACTGAAGCGATCCACCGGCGCAGTGCTGGCAACGGGCCTGCTCTCCCTCGGGGCCGTCGCGGTTCCCGCGGGCACCGCGACCGCGGACCCCGCACTGGAGAGCCCGACGGCCGCGCTCGAGAAGCTCTCCGAACTCTCCCGCACCTCCGAGCAGACCAACGAGGCGCTGCACAATGCGCAGATCGACCTCGACTCCAAGGCGGCGGTCCAGCGCGATGCCGAGTCCAGGCACGCCGCGGACCAGCATCTGCTGACCGAGGCGAAGGCCAGGATCGCGCAGTTCCAGCCGGCGATCGACAAGTTGACGACGGCGAGCTACCAGGGCGCCCGCGTCAACCGACTGTTCGCGGTGATGGTCTCCGATTCGCCGCAGCAGCTCCTCGACCAGATGTCCACGCTCAGCGTGATCTCCGCGGACACCGCGGCCCAGGTCGGTCACTTCAAGCAGGCCACCGACGAGGCCGCTGCCGCCGCCGAGGCCTCGCGTCAGTCCGCCGAGGCCGCGCGCACCGCCACCGAGCAGGCCAGGTCGATCAGCGACGACCTGCAGAACAAGCAGAGCGACCTGCAGGCGCAGATCGCGCAGGTCACCCAGGCGTTCGGCGCGCTGAGCGGCTCGGAGCGGGCCACCCTCGCCGGCACCCCCTTCCCGCCCGGATTCGACCCCCAGACGATCCTCAAGGGGCTCGCTCCGGGCTCGAACTCCGGCGCGCTGCAGGCGGGCATGACCCAGGTCGGTAAGCCCTATGTCTGGGGTGCCACCGGTCCGGACGGATACGACTGCTCCGGCCTGATGGTGTGGGCCTACAAGCAGGTCGGCAAGACGCTGCCCCGTTCGAGTCAGGCCCAGGCCGCGGGCGGCGTGCCGGTCTCGCGCTCCGAGCTCCAGCCGGGTGACCTGGTGCTGTTCTACCCCGACATCTCGCACGTCGGAATGTACGCAGGAAACGGCAACATCCTGCACGCGTCCACCTTCGGTGTCCCGGTCAAGGTCGCGCCGATGGACGCGTACCCGTTCTACGGCGCCAGAAGGTACTGAACGCCGTACCGGACGTCCCGCCGCGGCAGCCACGGCGTCGGATCCGGACATGGGAGGCGGCTGCGCTCGGCGGGTTGCTGCTCGCCCTCGTCGCGGTCGGCGTGTTGACGGCCCGGTCGCAGCCGACGGAACTGGAGCCGCGTGGCTCAGCCACCGCCAGCGTCAACCCGTACGAACAGGCCCGCCGCGCGGGCGTCCAGGACCTCCTGAACCGCTGGGCGGGTGCGGTCAGGGACGGTGACACCGCCGCCCTCGCCAGGCTGTTCGACCGCGCCGCCGCGCCCGAGTTCCTCGCCGCCGAGATCCGCCGCAGTGAGCATCTCGCCGACGTGCCGTTGGCGGACTGGGGCTACGAGATCGGATCCGACCCCGAGACCCCGGTCCCGACGGACCTGGCCGAGCAGCTCGACGCCACCGACGTGTGGGCGGTGCCCGCGTACCTGCGCTACGCCATCGAGGGCGCGGACGCCGGTTCCACGCGCAAGCCCGTCGCGCTGATCGTGGCCAGGCGGGGGGAGAGCTGGACCCTGGTCTCCGACCGGTCGCTCCCGGAGCACGGGCGCCATACCTGGCGTGGCCCTTGGGATTTCGGCCCGGTCGTGATGCGCGAGGTGGAAACCGGTTCGCACTCGTCGGTGGTGCTCGGTCACTCCGATCAGGAGGAACTGATCGACGCGATCGCGGCAGATCTCGCGGATGCGGTTTCCTCGGTGACCGAACTGTGGGGCCCCGACTGGTCGCAGCGTGCCCTGGTCGTCGTCAGCTCCTCCCAGGAGGAGTTCGAGGAGCAGGTCGGGGCCGACCACAGCGGGTCCGACATCGCCGCCGTCGCGGTCTCCGATGTCGTCGAGCCGGGGTCCGGCACCGCGACGGGCCAGCGCGTCGTGTTCAGCCCGGCCGCGTCGCAGCGGCTCGGTGAGGACACCCGGCGCTCGGTGCTGCGGCACGAGCTCACCCACGTGGCCGCCCGCGCAGCGACCACCGACGGATCACCGATGTGGATGCTGGAGGGCTTCGCCGACTACGCCGGCCATCGCGATACCGGTGCCACGGTCGGTCGGGCGGCGCCGATTCTGGCGGCGGCGGTGGTCGCGCACGGACCGCCGTCCCGGCTCCCGATCGACGCGGACTTCGCGGCGGGCGGGGAGCGTGCACAGGCCGCATACGAGCTGGCCTGGTCCGTGTCGGCCTACGTCGCCGACCGGTTCGACGAGCCGACCCTGCGTGAGCTGTACGTGGACCTGGCGACCGGTCCGTTGGGGAGTCACGAGCTCGACACGAAGCTGCACGAGTCGGTCGGGCTCTCCGCGTCGGAGTTCGTGACCGACTGGGGGCACTGGGTGGCCGAGGCGCTCGACTGAGCGTCGGCCGACGAGACCCTGCGCAGCGGCCGCGGGGGCCCGGCAATTACGGTGAACACATGCGCCGAACCCTGTTGGTGACGAATGACTTTCCGCCCCGACCGGGAGGCATCCAGTCCTACCTCCAGTCCTTTGCGAACGCGCTGCCGGCCGATGAGTTGGTGGTGTATGCCCCGCGCTGGCGGGGCGACAGCCACAAGAAGTTCGACGCGCGTCAGCCGTTCGAGGTGGTGCGCCATCCCACGACACTGATGCTGCCCACCCCGCTGGTGGCCCGCCGCGCGGCCAAACTGGTGCGGTCGCGTGAATGCGACAGCGTGTGGTTCGGCGCGGCGGCCCCGCTGGCGCTGCTGGCCCCCGGGCTGCGACGGGCGGGTGCCGAGCGGGTGGTGGCCAGCACCCACGGACACGAGGTCGGATGGTCGATGCTGCCCGCCGCCCGGCAGGCCCTGCGCCGGATCGGGAACACCACGGACACGGTCACCTTCGTGAGCAAGTACACGCGGGGCCGATTCGCCTCCGCGTTCGGGGCCGCGGCGGCGCTCGAGCACCTGCCGCCCGGTGTGGACACCGAGGTGTTCCGACCCGACCCGGCGGCCCGGGCGGAGCTGCGGGCGCGGTACGGGCTGGGCGACCGCCCGACCGTCCTGTGCCTGTCCCGGCTGGTTCCGCGCAAGGGTCAGGACGTCCTGATCCGGGCGCTGCCCAGGATCCGTGAGTCCATCGACGGCGCGGTCCTCGTCGTCGTGGGTGGCGGTCCGTACCAGGGCAGGCTCCATGCGCTGGCGCGGGAAACCGGGATGGAGGACCACGTGGTGTTCACCGGGACGGTGCCCGCCGCCGAGCTGGCGGCGCACCACACCATCGCCGATGTGTTCGCGATGCCGTGCCGCACCAGGGGAGCGGGCCTCGATGTGGAGGGCCTGGGGATCGTGTTCCTCGAGGCCTCGGCCGCGGGCGTCCCCGTGATCGCCGGACAGTCGGGTGGCGCGCCGGAAACCGTGCGGGAGAACGAGACCGGACACGTCGTGGACGGGCGGTCGGTTCAGCAGGTGGCCGAATCGGTGATCTCGGTGCTCGCCGACCGCGATCGGGCGGCCGCCATGGGCGCGGCCGGCCGCGCGTGGGTGTCCGAGCAGTGGCGCTGGGATGTGCTGGCGGCCAAGCTCAGCGGCCTGCTGCACTAGGCGCTACGCGCCTGTGCGCGGTTGACGAGTCCCTGGACTCTTCAACCGCGCACAGGCGGCGCAGCCGCCTACTTCGCGTAGATGGCCTCGATGTCGTCGGCGAAGCTCTGGTGGATGACGTTCCGCTTGAGCTTGAGGGTCGGCGTCAGCTCGCCGGTCTCCTCCGTGAAGTCGACGGGCAGGATGCGGTACTTCTTGATCGACTCCGCATGCGAGACCAGCTTGTTGGCCTCCGTGATCGCGGCGTCGACCTCGGCGATCAGGTCGGCATCGGCGATCAGGTCGGCGACGCTGGCCTCGGCAGGCTTGCTGTTGCGCTGCTTCCATCCGGTCCACGCGTCGGGATCGACCGTGATCAGGGCGCCGATGAAGGGCTTCTGATCGCCGACCACCAGCGCCTGGCTGATCAGCGGGTGCGCGCGGAGCTGATCCTCGAGCTGCGCGGGGGCGACGTTCTTGCCGCCCGCCGTCACGATGATCTCCTTCTTGCGGCCGGTGATGGTGATGTAGCCCTCGGTGTCGACCGAGCCGAGATCACCGGTGTGGAACCAGCCGTCCTCGATCGCCTCGGCGCTGGCCGCCTCGTTGCGCCAGTACCCGCTGAAGACCACCGGTCCCGAGAGCAGGATCTCGCCGTCCTCGGCGATTCGAACAGCGTTGCCTGCCAACGGCTTTCCGACGCTGCCGACCTTCTGGTTGCCCGGCGTGTTCACCGCGATCGCCGCGCTCGTCTCGGTCAGGCCGTAGCCCTCGAAGATCGTCACGCCGATACCGCGGAAGAAGTGGCCGAGCCGGGCGCCGAGCGGGGCGCCGCCGGAGATCGCGAGCTGGCACTGGCCGCCGAGAGCGGCCCGCAGCTTGGAGTACACCAGCTTGTCGAACACCGCGTGCTTGACCTTGAGGCCGAACCCGGCGCCGCCGGTGTCCTGGGCCTCGCTCCACTCGATGGCGACCTCGGCGGCGTTGTCGAAGATCTTGCCCTTGCCCTCGCCGTGTGCCTTCTGGCGGGCGGTGTTGAAGACCTTCTCGAACACCCGGGGCACGGACAGGATGAAGTCCGGCTTGAAGACGCCGAAGGTGGGGACCAGGTTCGGGATGTCGGAGGTGTGACCGACCGTGGCGCCGGCATCGAACGCACCGAGGGAGACCGCGCGGGCGAGCACGTGCGCCATCGGCAGGAACATCAGGGTGCTGCGGCCCGGGCGCAGCAGCGCACCGAATCCGGAGGTGGTGATGCCGCGCGATTCCGCGATCAGGTTGGAGTGCGTGAGCTGGCAGCCCTTGGGGCGGCCGGTGGTGCCGGACGTGTAGATCAGGGTGGCGGGGTCGCTCGCCTTGAGCGCCTCGGTGCGGGCCCGGACCTCGTCGTCGCCGACGTCGGCGCCGAGTGCGGTCAGTTCGGCGATCGCGCCCGGGGTGCCCTCGATCTGCAGGACCTTGTGCAGCGCGGGCGACTCGGCCGCGACCTGCTCGAGTGCCTTCGCGTGGCCCTCGTTCTCGACGACCAGGCCGACGGCGCCCGAGTCCTCGAGGATCCAGCGCACCTGCTCGGGTGCGGACGTCTCGTAGACCGGCACGGTGACACCACCGGCGGCCCAGATCGCGAAGTCGATCAGCGGCCACTCGTACCGGGTCGACGACATCAGGGCGACCCGGTCGCCCGGCTGCACGCCCATCGCGACCAGACCCTTGGCGACGCTGGTGACCTGGGCGGCGAACTCGGCCGCGGACACATCGGTCCACGCTCCGCCGCTGTGCCGCTTGAAGACGACCAGGTTCGGCGTCTGCGCCGCGTGGCTGAACACCGAGTCGACGGCGGACGCGTCGTCAGGGATGGTGAAAGTTGACGGAACGCTGAATTCACGCACGAAGACCTCCGGCACTGCAGGGTACTGACGAGTAGGTTTTGCTGCGGCTCCACTTTAACCCGTGCCGATCGGCCCTGGCCCGCACCCGCCGCGCGGAGTGTGTGAAGCTAACCCTGTGAGCAGCATTCAGGTCTCGGACCAGACCTTCATCGCGGCGCCGCCCGAATTGGTGGCGGAGTCGCTCGGCGTGGCGTCGAAATGGCGGCGCTGGTGGCCCGATCTCCAGATCACCGTGCGTGAGGACCGAGCGGAGAAGGGGATTCGGTGGACGGTCGCCGGACCGCTGACCGGAACCATGGAGGTCTGGCTGGAGCCGGAGCTCGACGGCACCATCGTGCACTACTTCCTGCACGCCGAGCCGACCGGCGTGGGTCCCGCGGAGCTGGCCAAACTCGATCTCGGCGCCCTCATCCGGGCCCGCCGCGTCGCGGGCAAGGTGATGTCCTTCGAGACCAAGCGTGAGCTCGAGGCCGGCCGTGCCGCGGGAGAGGCACCGAGCCACGGGCGATCGCAGGCCTGAAGGCGCCGCTCGGCGTGGCCGGTCATTGTGTGCGCACATCTGTGTCGTGTGTGATGGGCTCGAGTGCATTCGTGGCTGTCCCGGAGTGAAAGGAAGCGTTGGTCGCATGGCCGACAAGACCAAGAGGTCGATCAGCATCGCCGCCCCGTCCAATCGGGTGATGGACGTGATCGCCGACTATGACGCGTACCCCGAGTGGGTCGCCGCGGCGAAGTCCGTCGAGGTGCTCGCCCGCGGGGCGAACGGGCGTGCGCGACGGGTCCGGTTCGTGCTGGACGCCGGGATGGTCAAGGACACCTACGAACTCGACTTCGACTGGGCGCCGGACGGCAAGTCGGTGCGCTGGCAGCTGGCCTCGGCGGAGATCCAGAAGTCACAGGACGGCTCGTACACCCTCGAGGACGAGCCGGACGGGACCACGACGGTCACCTACGAGCTGACCGTCGATCTGAACATCCCGATGATCGGGCTGTTCAAACGCAAGGCAGAGAAGGCGATCACCGATACCGCCCTCAAGGAATTGAAGAAGAGGGTCGAAGGCTGACCGGGGGCCGCCCCGATGCGAACACCCAGATCCGGTTCTTCATCGGTAAGGGTGGCGTCGGGAAGACGACACTCGCCGCGGCAACCGCGATTGCGCTGGCGCGCACCGGCGACCGCGTTCTGCTCATCTCGCTGGACCGGGCGCACTCGCTGACCGATGTCTTCGCGGTCGAGGGCGTCGCGCGGGAGGAAGCGGACATCGTCGAGGTGGCCGGGGGACTCGACGCGCTCGAACTCGACACCCTCGCGCTGCTCGAGAATCGATTGGGCGCACTGTCGGCGCTCATCCCCGGCGGCTCCGACCACGAGCACGGTTCGCCGCTGTCGCTGCCCGATCCGCAGGAACTGACGGGGCTGCCCGGTGCGGAGGAGTTGCTGGCTCTGGCGGAGGTCGCCCGCCTCGCGCACGGAGGCGACTGGGACGCCGTGCTGGTGGACTGCCCGCCGACGGGTGATCTGTTGCGCCTGCTGACGGTTCCGGACATGGTGCACGACTATCTCGAGCGGATCTGGCCTCGTCACCTCCGCGCCACGGTGCCGGGCACGCAGCGGTGGCAGGCGATCGCCGCGCTGCTCGTCGATCGCCTCAGCGACTTCACCCTCCCGGTTCGGGCGATGCTCACGGACCGCAGGAACACCTGTGCACGATTGGTGCTCACCGCAGAGGCGATGGTCGTGGCCGAGGCGCGCCGCACCGCGGCGGCGATGTCGGTGCTCGGTGTGCGCGTCGACGGCGTGATCGTGAACAAGCTACTGCCGCATGATGTTTCGTCGCACGACTTCGGATCGGACCATCCGGCGATGCGCTGGTGTGCGGAGCGTGCGGAACGAGAGCGCGTGCAGGTGGATTCGCTGGCCGACTCGCTCGGCGGGCTACCGGTGCTCACGGCCGACGAGAACGGCCGGGAGCCGGTAGGGTTTGATTCTCTCGCTGCGCTCGCCGACGCGCTGTACCCGGCCGGGGTCGATCCGCTGACCGCCGCGGGCGATGGTTCGACGGCGGCGCGGGTCGAACTGGAATCAGGCTCGGGGGTGGAATCGGTGTACGCGCTGCGACTGCGCATGCCGTTGGTCGACCCGTCCACGCTGACCCTGGGCAGGGTCGAGGACGACCTGGTCGTCGGGGCCGCGGGAGTTCGGCGCAGGGTCAGGCTGGCGTCCGTGCTCCGGCGGTGCACCACCGAGGGCGCCCGGTTCGAGGACGGCGACCTCGTGATCCGGTTCCGGCCCGACCCGCAGGTGTGGCCGCTGTGAACGGCGAGCACGCAGACCTGGTCGCCGAGCTGAGGGCGCTCACGCACGCAGCGTTCGATCGGCTGGAACCACTGCTGCAGAAGGCATCCGAGGCGGCCGCGACCGCCGCGAACCCCGACGGTGGCGAGCCGGGACCTTACGGATGCAGCTGGTGCCCGGTGTGTGCGCTCGCGGCGCTGGCCCGCGGGGAGCAGCATGACCTGATCACGCTGCTCGGATCGCAGGCCGCGGTGCTGCTCGCGCTGCTCCGGCAGATCCTGGACGAGCACGGGGCGCACCCCGGCCCCGACGGTGGCCCCGCTGGGCCGTCCGACGGTCCGGGTCCCGGCGCGGACGTGCCGGGGGCTCGCCCGAAGTTCGTCCCGATCTCGGTTCGCGTCGAGCACAATCGGTGACCATGGGCACGCGCATCGGCAGTCGGACCGCACTCACGATCGGTATCGACGTCGGTGGAACCAGCATCAGGGCAGCGGTCGTCGACGGTGACGGGCAGGTGCTCGACTCGACGCTGGCGCCGACCCCGCGGTCGGCGCAGGCGCTGGAGGACGGGCTCGACCGCGCGGTCCGGGAGCTGTGCGGGCGCCACGAGGTGGGTGGGGTCGGCCTCGCGGTGGCCGGATTCATCACGCCGGACCGGTCCACGGTGCGATTCGCGCCGCACCTGCCGTGGGTGGACGCCCCGGTCGCGCACGACCTCAGCGATCGCCTGGGCCTGCCGGTGATCCTCGAGCACGACGCCAACGCTGCGGCCTGGGCCGAGTACCGGTTCGGCGCCGCGGCCGGCGGGCAGAACGTGCTGATGATGTCGATCGGAACGGGGATCGGTGCCGGGTTGCTGCTCGGCGGCTCGCTCTATCGGGGCAGTCACGGGGTGGCACCGGAACTCGGCCACGTGCAGGTGACGTCCGGTGGACGACCCTGCGCCTGCGGGAAGCGGGGCTGCTGGGAGCGGTACTGCAGCGGTACCGCCCTGGTGGACACCGCGATCGAGTTGCTGGCCGCGAATCCGTCCGAGTCGACGATTCTGGCGCGCGAGGTGGCAGCCGACCCCGGGGGCCTGACGGGCCGCCGGGTCGCGGGTGCGGCACAGGACGGCGACAAGGTCGCGATGGCGACGATGGCGGAGTTCGCCCGCTGGCTGGGCGTCGGTCTCGCGATGGTGAGCGACGTCTACGACCCCGACCTGGTGGTGATCGCGGGCGGCGTGGCCAGTTCGGCGCCGCTGTTCCTCGACGACGCGCGCGAGCACTACGCCACGCTCGTCACCGGGTCCGGGCATCGACCGTTGGCCCGGATCAGGTCGACCCAGCTGGGTGAGGCGGCGGGCATGATCGGTGCGGCCGAACTCGCCCGAACGGAGCTCGGGTCCTGACCTCACCCGTCACGACTCGGGGGCCGGTGCGCCCCTCCGGTGGCCACATCCACCGGCCGTGAGTACAGTCATCACACGAGAAACATAGCGTGAGCACGGATGACTTCGGGAAGGGCGCCATGTGGTACTGGCTGTTCAAATACATCTTTCTCGGACCGATCCTGCTGGTGCTCGGGCGCCCGACCATCGAAGGCGCAGAACACATTCCGACCAATGGTCCGGCGATTCTCGCCAGTAACCACCAGGCCGTGATGGACTCGTTCTACCTGCCGCTGAAGTCGCCGCGCCGGATCACCTTCCTGGCCAAGAGCGAGTACTTCACCGGTACTGGACTCAAGGGCCGATTCCAGCGGTGGTTCTTCTCCGCGGTCGGCCAGGTGCCGATCGACCGGACCGGGGCCGACGCGGCGCAGGACGCGCTCAACGCGGGCATGAGGGTGCTCGGCGCCGGCAAGCTGCTCGGGATCTACCCCGAGGGCACCCGCTCCCCGGACGGCCGGCTGTACAAAGGCAAGACGGGCATGGCGCGGATGGCGCTGCAGTCCGGCGTTCCTGTCATCCCGGTCGCGATGATCGGCACCGACAAGCTGAACCCGATCGGCTCGCGCTTCCCGCGTCCCGCGAAGATCGTGATCAAGATCGGCGAGCCGATCGACTTCTCGCGGTTCAACGGCATGGGTGGGAATCGCTTCGTCGAGCGCGCCGTCACCGACGAGGTCATGTACAAGCTGATGGCGCTCTCCGGCCAGGAGTACGTCGACATCTACGCGGCCACGCTCAAGAACAAGCCCGCCGAGACGGCGACCGCCGCGCCCGCACCCGCCGCCGACCGGATCCCGGACACCCGGGCCAGCTAGACCATCCGGTCAGGCGACCGGGGCGGGCACCCGCGACCGCTCGTCCGCAGCGATCCGCGTCGCGCTGCCGGTGACGCCAACAGCGGCGACCAGCACCAGCGTCGCCAGGCCCCACCACACGTACGACGACGCGAGGAACTGATCCCACAGCGGCCAGCCGAGTCCACTCGTCCGGCCGGGCGTCAGCAGCCAGTGCGGGGCCACCACGAACAGCGCCGCCCCCGCCGCGACCCACAGCGCCCAGCCGAGGCTCCGGCGGGTGTAGGCGAGATGCCCGAGCACCAGCAGCGTCGGGACCACCCACACCCAATGGTGTGACCAGGACACCGGGGAGACCAGGAGCCCGAACAGTGCCGTGACGCTGAGCGCGAGCGCGGGCATCCCGGCAGACAGCGCCCGGCGTGCGGCCAGCGCGGTGACGATCAGGACCACGACGCTCGCCAGCATCCACAGCGGGGTGCGCAGCGACGGGTCGAGGCCGAGGCGCGCCAGCATCCCGGTGATCGACTGGTTCGCGGGGTAGGCGGGCCTGCCGATCCGGTTGGAGTCGATGAGCGTGTCGGTCCAGTACTGCCTGGAATCGGTGAACGAGACGGCGAAGCCGACGGCCGTTCCCGCGGCAAAGCCCACCGCGGTGACCAGGACCGCGCGGAAGTCCTTGCGCAGCAGGAAGTAGAGCACGAAGACCGCCGGCGTGAGCTTGACCGCCGCGACGAGACCGACCAGCGCTCCGCGCGGCCACGGTGTCTTCTTGAGCAGGCAGTCGGCGGCGACGAGCGCCATGAGGACGATGTTGATCTGGCCGTAGTCGAGGGTGGAGTACACCGGCTCGAGCACCAGCGCCCCGGCGAACGCCGCCCCGGCGGTCCACAGCAGGGTGCGTTCCGGCAGCGCGCCGATCGAGGTGAGGGTGACCACCGCGGTCGCGAAGAGCAGCACCAGCGAGAGGGCGGTCAGGGCTGTGCTCGCCTCGCCGAGGCTGATCGCCGACATGGGGCTGAACACGATCGCGGCGAGCGGGGGGTAGGTGAACGGCAGCGACTTGCCGAGGGCGGTCGGCGGCATCTGGCCGTAGAGCGCGACGCCGTTCGCCAGCGCCGTGCCGCCGATCCGGTACACGTCGAGATCGATCCGGTAGTAGCTGCCGAGTTGCCGCAGCCCGGGGAACCCGACCAGGTTGTAGATCACGCCGATCGCGGCGGCGATCAGGATGACTGCGCGGGTCAGGGGGCCGAGGACGACGCTCCGGATCCCTGCTCCGGTCCGGGCGGGGCCGGCGTCCGTCGACGCCGACACCGGTTGCCGTGCGGCTGCCGGTGTGTCGGTGCTCACGCGGTCACTCGGAGCGGTTTGATCCTGGCCAGGCACCAATTGTCCTTCGGGTCGGGGGCGGTGGTCGTGCGGAACCGTCGGGCGGCATAGTCTGCCCGGGTGCGCTACTTCTACGACTGCGAGTTCATCGAGGATGGTCGCACAATCGAGCTGGTCTCGATCGGTGTGGCCGCCGAGGACGGCAGGGAGTTCTATGCCGTCTCCAACGAGTTCGACCCCGCGAGGGCGGGCAAGTGGGTGCGCGCGAACGTATTGCCCAAGCTGCCCCAGCCGTCCTCGCCGCTGTGGCGCTCGCGCGCGCAGATCCGCGACGACCTGCTCAAATTCCTCGTTCCGCGCCCCGGCATCACGCCTGAGCTGTGGGCATGGATCGCGGCCTACGACCACGTCGCGCTCTGCCAGCTGTGGGGGGACATGACCGCGCTGCCGCGCTCGCTGCCGCGGTTCACCCGCGAGTTGCGCCAGTACTGGGAGGACTGCGGATCGCCCGCGTTGCCGCCGGCTCCGACCGACGCGCACGACGCGCTGGCCGACGCCAGGCACAACCTGGTCAAGTTCGAGGCGATCCGGGCATCGCTCGCGATTCGCTGACTAATCGGCCCCTTTGCGCATCGTGATCGACAGAGCGAATATCCTGTACTGGTGAACTGGACTGTCGACGTTCCGATCGACCGCTTGCCCGAGCTTCCGCCGCTGCCCGCCGCGATGCGTCAGAAGCTCGATGAGGCGCTGAGCAAGCCCGCCGCCCAGCAGCCGACCTGGCCCGAGGACATGGCCGCCGCGATGCGCACGGTGCTCGAGAGTGTCCCGCCGATCACCGTCGCGAGCGAGGTGGAGGCGCTGCAGAACAACCTCGCCGAGGTCGCCCGCGGCGAGGCGTTCCTGCTCCAGGGCGGTGACTGCGCGGAGACGTTCGCGGACAACACCGAGCCGCACATCAAGGGCAACATCCGCACCCTCCTGCAGATGGCCGTCGTGCTCACCTACGGGGCGAGCATGCCGGTGGTCAAGGTCGCGCGGATCGCCGGTCAGTACGCCAAGCCGCGTTCATCGAACATCGACTCGCTGGGGCTGCAGTCGTACCGGGGCGACATGGTGAACTCGCTCGTCGCCGAGGAATCGGTGCGCGTCCACGATCCGTCCCGGCTGGTGCGCGCGTACGCGAACGCGAGCGCCGCGATGAACCTCGTCCGCGCGCTCACCGGCGCGGGCATGGCCGATCTGCACAGGGTGCACGACTGGAACCGCGAGTTCGTAGCGTCCTCGCCCGCGGGCGCCCGGTACGAGGCGCTCGCCGCCGAGATCGACCGCGGCCTGCAGTTCATGAACGCCTGCCGCGTCACCGACCCGAGCCTGCACCACGCGCAGATCTTCGCCAGCCATGAGGCGCTCGTCCTCGACTACGAGCGGGCGATGCTGCGGCTCGACAACGACGACGACCACCCGAAGCTGTACGACCTCTCGGCGCACTTCCTGTGGATCGGTGATCGCACCCGGCAGCTCGACGGGGCGCACATCGCCTTCGCCGAGCTGCTCGCGAACCCGATCGGCCTCAAGATCGGCCCGAGCACGACCCCCGAGATGGCGGTCGAGTACGTCGAGCGGCTCGACCCGACGAACAAGCCCGGCCGGCTGACGCTGATCTCCCGGATGGGCAACGGCAAGGTGCGCGACCTGTTGCCCGCGATCATCGAGAAGGTGCAGGCGACCGGTCACCAGGTGATCTGGCAGTGCGACCCGATGCACGGCAACACCCACGAGGCGTCCACCGGCTACAAGACCCGCCACTTCGACCGGATCGTCGACGAGGTACAGGGCTTCTTCGAGGTGCACAACGGACTGGGCACCCACCCGGGCGGCATCCACGTCGAGCTGACCGGCGAGAACGTCACCGAGTGCCTCGGTGGCGCGCAGGACATCTCCGATCTGGACCTGTCCGGCCGGTACGAGACCGCGTGCGACCCGCGGCTCAACACCCAGCAGTCCCTGGAGCTGGCCTTCCTCGTGGCGGAGATGCTGCGCGGCTGAGCCGAGTCGATTCCGCCCAACGGCCCGTACCCGAGAAGGGTGCGGGCCGTTGCGCTCTGCCGTGATGGTGTCGGTGGCCGGCGATACGGTGGGCACGATCGATCGCGTACCCAACCATCGCAGTGAGGGGCACATCATGAAGATCACCGAACCGACGCTGGGCACCCCGTGTTGGGCTGAGCTCGGCACGACCGATGTCGAGGCGGCAGGACAGTTCTACGGCACGCTGCTCGGCTGGAAGCCGGAGGCGGATCCGAACCCGGAAGCGGGCGGCTACACGATGATGCTGCTCGAGCAGGACCCGGTGGCCGCCGCCAGCCCGCTCTATCAGGAGGGCCAGCCCGTCGCGTGGACGGCCTCGATCGCGGTGGCCGACGTGGACGCGACCGCGCGGGCGGCCGCGGAGGCAGGCGGTTCGGTGATCGCCGAGCCCATGGACGTGTTCGACCTGGGCCGGTTCGCGGTCCTGGCCGACCCGGCGGGGGCGGTCATCTCGATCTGGCAGGGCCGCAAGTTCCACGGCGCAGCTCGGTTGAACGAGTCCGGGGCGCTGTGCTGGATCGAGCTGCGTACCCGCGACACCGCGGGGGCGATCGAGTTCTACCGGACCGTGTTCGGCTGGACGGTCGCCGCGGGTGACGGTTACACCCAGTGGGGCCTCGGCGGCGAGGACTTCGGCGGCATGATGGCGATGGGCGAGGACTTCCCGGAGGGGATTCCGCCACACTGGGCGCTGTACTTCGGCGTGGACGACGTCGACGCCGCCGTCGAGAAGGCGACGAGCCTCGGCGGGGCCGTACACGTCCCGGGCACCGACATCCCCGAGACCGGGCGGTTCGCGGTCCTGACGGACCCCCAGGGTGGCGCGTTCGCGGTCTTCGATCCGCAGGACTGACACCGGCACACAGGCTTTCACGTCAGCACACCCTCGTTGGGCGTTCGGCGGGGGTGTGCTGGTCTCGGAAAGTGTGTGAACGCGGGCAGGCGGACGGCCTCAGGGCACCGCGACCAGCAACACGGTGCTGCCCGCTTCGACCCGTGTCCCGGGCCCGGGGCTCTGGGTGAGGACCAGCGACCGGTCGGAGTCGGTGACCTGTCTGATCTCCGGGACCAGGCCGAGCCCGGTGAGCTCCTGGCGGGCAGAGCCGACCGTCCGGCCGAGCATCGAGGGCAGCCGGACCGCGGACGAGACGATCAGCGTGACGCTGGAGCCGGCGCCGACCTCCGTGCCGGTTGCCGGGTCGGTACCGATCACATCGCCGCCGTCGACGCCGCTGTCGAACTCCTCCCGGGTCTCGCCGACCGTGATCCCGACGGCATCGAGCGCGGACCGGGCCTGATCGGCGGACTCGCCCCGCAGGTCCGGGATCCGGACCGGCGGCGAACCCTTGCTCCGGATCATCTCGACCTGCGACCCGACGTCGAGGACCGTGCCCGGTCCCGGCTTGAGCGCCGCGATGCCTCCCGCGGGCACCTTGGTGCTGAAGGCCTCACCGCTCTCGACGGGTACGAAGGTGCGTTCGCGCAGCACCCGGTCCACCTGATCCGGGTCGCCGCCCGCGGGGAGGTCGGGGACCGCGGGCCTGCCCAGCGACACCAGCAGGGCGACGGCCGAGTTCTTGGGTACCCGTGAACCGGCCGCGGGATCGGTGCCGAGCAGGGTGTCGACCGGAGCGCTGTTCGAGTACTCGCCGCGGATCTCGGTGCCGAGGCCCGCGGCCTCGATCGTGGAGGTGGCCGCCGCGCGGTCCAGGCCGTCGATCGAGGGCACCGCCGCGTACCGACCGGACCCCATCCACCAGCCGCCGAATCCGACCGCGATCCCGAGCAGCAGGATCACGAGCAGCCACACCATGATCGTGCGGCGCGAGCGCTGGCGCTCGGCGGCGAAATCGGGGAACTCGTACTGGGCGGGATCCCGACGGTGTTGCCGGGTCGCGCCGTCGTCCTGGGCCGGGTATGGAGGCTCCGGTGGGCGCGCGGTCAGGTCGGTGACCACCCTGGTGTGCTGGGGGGCCGCGTGCTGGACGCCGGGATGCATCGCGCTCGCAACCGGGGACGCCAGCGCGGTCGTCGCATCGTTCGGTCCGGCCGCGGTCGCGGTCGGCGGCGGGTGCGCGCCCGCGACCTGCATGGCCGCGCTGAGGTGCTGGGCGGAGCGGCGGGGTGCGGGCACCCGGTAGGCCGGCAGGTTCAGTTGGTGGCTCACCGAACGCAACGCCGCGGACATCTCGCCCGCGTTCGTGAACCGTTCCTCGGGGTCACGGGCGGTCGCCTCGAGTACCAGTCGGTCGAACTCCTGGGGCACCCCCGGGATCTGCGAACCCGGGCTGGGCACGTCGGCGTTGATCCGTTGGTAGGCGATCGAGAGCGAGGTGTCACCGGTGAACGGCGTTCGGCCGGTGAGCATTTCGTAGAGCAACACACCGGTCGCGTAGACGTCGCTGCGGGCGTCGGCATTGCCGGTGGTGACCTGTTCGGGGGACAGATAGGCGGCGGTTCCGAGGATCACGCTGCTCGAGGTGGCATTGGACCCGGCCACCGCGCGGACCAGACCGAAGTCGGCGATCTTCACCTCGCCGGAGTCGGAGATCAGCACGTTCTCGGGCTTGATGTCGCGGTGCACGAGGCCCGCGCGGTGCGCGACCGCGAGCGCGTCGAGCACCGGTCCGGTGACGGCGGCCGCGGCGTGCGGGGGCATCGGACCGCGCTCACGCAGCAGCTCTCGCAGGGTCCCACCCGCAACGAGCTCCATGACCAGGAACGCGTGTTCGCCGTCGACTCCCTGGTCGTACACGGCGACGAGTCCGGGGTGGGTCAACCTGGCCACCGCACGGGCCTCGAACTCGAACCGGGCTACGAACTGGGGATCCTGAGCGAACTTCGGGTCCATCACCTTGATCGCGACCGGCCGGTCGAGGCGCATGTCGAGACCCCGGTAGACCATCGACATCCCGCCGCGCGCGATCGGGGAGTCCACCCGATAGCGACGGTCGAGCAGCGTGCCGATCAGCGCCTGATCTCCTGGCCCCACCCGTGCGTACCCCTTTTCCGTTCGACGCTGTTGGTCAACACAGCAGTGTCGACAATGTCCGCATCGATGGTAGCCAGCGGGCCGCCGACCCGGTGCCGACGACGCGGCACATCCGATCACACCGACCGCCCATGACGCACCGGGTGCCAACCCGATACCGTTACCTATGTGAGTGCAATCCCTTATAGCGACGACGTCCTCGATCCCTCGGTGGAGCTGCTGCAGCTCGCGGATGTGGCCAAGCAGCTCGGCATTGTCGTCACGCGGGTGCACCAGATGCTCCGTGACGGTGAGCTGATCGCGGTCCGACGCGACGGGGTCATCGGGGTGCCCGCCGCCTTCTTCACCGCGGACGGCGAGGTGGTGCGGCTGCTGTCCGGGCTGCTGGTGGTCATGCGCGACGGCGGATACTCCGAGGAGGAGATCCTGCGCTGGCTGTTCACCGAGGACGAGACCCTGCCGGGCACACCGGTCGCGGCGCTGCACACCCATCTCGCGCGCGAGGTGGTCCGCCGCGCCCAGGCGATGGCCTTCTGAGGAACGTTTCCTCGTCGCCTGCAGGGATTGCGCATACCGAACCCTCCGGCGTGTACTGAGTACGGGGCCGATACAGGCACATCTCCCAGGTCGCGAAATGGGGTGAGCCGCCATGACCGAGGTTCCTCAGTGGGCGGTTCGGGGGGACTGGTTCGACGTCTGCAGCTGCGACATCCCCTGTCCCTGCGAGTTCGCTAGACCGCCCACCTCCAATCACTGCCAGGGCGTGCTCGCCTACCACGTGCGCGAGGGCCACTACGGAGACGTGCCCCTGGACGGGTTGAACCTCGTCGCGCTGGGCGAGTTCGAGGGCAACGTGTGGGCGGGCGCGCAGGTCTCGATGGCGTTGTACCTCGATGATCGCGCCGACGAGGCGCAGCAGGCGGCGCTCGGGGCCGTCTTCGGCGGTCAGGCAGGGGGCTGGCCGGCGAAGTTCGCCGCGATGGTCGGCGATTCTCGTGGCGTCGAGATCGCCCCGGTACACGTCGAGGTCGCCGACGACCTGTCCGGTTGGCACGCGGAGGTTCCCGGTCGCGTCAGCGCGGCGGGCGAGGCGTTGACCGGTCCGACCACACCGCCGGGCGCGCGGGTCCAGTTGCTCAACCCGCCGGGGTCCGAGGTCGGTCCGGGCCAGACCGCGACCTGGGGTGTCGCCACCGCGAACCGGGTGAGCGCGGAGAACTTCACCTTCGCGTGGGAGTGGGGCGGCCGCTCCAGCAAGCACATCCCGTTCGACTGGAGTGGACCGGACACATGAGCCCCGGCGGCGGCCCGGGCCACGGTGGGCGCGCGTCGTTGCCTCAGAGCGACCCGATCGCGTCGCTGTCGCACCGGGTACTCGCCGTCGTGGCGGTCTGGCTGCTGGCATGTGCGGCGGTCGGCTGGGTCCTGGTGGCCCGGGACGCGGCCGACATGCGGGGCATGGTCAGCGGCCTGGCCGAGGTGGGGACCGGAATGCCGATGCCGATAGGCATTCCCGCGTTCCTGGCGATGTGGGTCGCCATGATGATCGCGATGATGTTCCCGACTGCGGTTCCGCTGGTGGCGGCCCATCATGTGGTGGTCCGGAGGCGGGGCGAGGGGATCACCCCGACCGTGGCGCTGGTGGGTGGCTATCTGCTGGCCTGGGCGGTGGCCGGCCTGGTGCCCTTGACCGCGTTGACGGGGTTTCGGCAGCTCGCCGACTCGGCCGGCGATTCACGATGGCTGCCGGTGGTGGCCGGTCTCGCCTTGGTCCTCGCCGGGGCGTACCAGTTCACCCGCTGGAAGTCGGTGTGCCTGCGCACCTGCCGAAGTCCCTTCGCCTTTCTCGTGGAGCACGACTTCGGTGGGGGATCACGCGCCGCCGCTCGGGCGGGCATCGTCCAGGGTGGCTATTGCCTGGGCTGCTGCTGGGCGCTGATGTCCGTGCTCCTGGTCGTCGGCCTGATGAATCTCGTGTGGATGATCGCCCTGACCCTGGTGTTCCTCGCGGAGAAGTGCTTGCGCCGCGGCTGGCTGGTTCCCCGCGTGATCGGGACCTCGCTCGTCGTGATCGGCCTCGCGATCATGGCCTATCCGTCTCTGCTGCAGCTGATCTCGGGCGTCGCCGCGGGGGAGATGGCCGACATGTCGCCGGGGGCCTAGGCTTCGATCATGACGTCCGTGACCGGCAAGGTTGTTCTCATAACCGGCGGCGCGCGCGGTGTCGGCGCGGAGGTCGCCCGCCGGCTGCACGCCAAGGGTGCGAAGCTCGTGCTGACCGACCTCGATGCCGAGCCGCTCCACCTCCTGGCCACGGAGCTCGGTGGCCGGGACGGTGTCCTCACCGTCGTTGCCGACGTGTGTGACCTCGCGTCGATGGAATCGGCTGCGGCGCAGGCGATCGAGCGATTCGGTGGCATCGACGTCGTGATGGCCAATGCCGGCATCGCGAGCTACGGATCCGTGCTGGCCGTCGATCCGGCCACGTTCAAGCGCGTCATCGACGTGAACCTGGTCGGCGTCTTCAACACGGTGCGCGCGGCCCTGCCCTCGATCATCGAGCGCAGGGGATACGTGCTGGTCGTCTCCTCCCTTGCGGCGTACACCGCCGCTCCCGGGCTGGCCGCGTACCACGCGTCCAAGGCCGGGGCAGAGTACTTCGCCAACGCGCTGCGGCTCGAGGTCGCCCACCTGGGTGTCGACGTCGGCTCCGCCCACATGGCCTGGATCGACACCCCGCTGGTTCAGGACGCGAAGGCCGACCTGCCCGCATTCAACAAGATGCTGGCGGCGCTGCCCGGCCCGCTGGGTAAGACGACGTCGGTGCAGGCGTGCGGCGGCCGTTTCGTGAAGGGGATCGAACGGCGGTCGAACCGGATCAACGTGCCGGGCTGGGTCGGCGCGCTGCGCTGGCTGCGGCCGCTGGTGCAGACCCCGATCGCCGAACGTGAGATCCGCAAGATCGCGCCGGTGCTGGTGCCGCAGATGGATGCCGAGGTGGCAAGCCTGGGCCGTTCGGTGAGCGCCCGCACGCAGGCGCTCGAGAAGCCTTAGCCGCGATAGGCCGCGGCCGCCGACTCCAGCAGTCGCGGGGCCACCAACGCCAGCCGGCGACGACGGGGCACCACGGCCCTCCGGTCCAGGACTCGGTAGCCGTTTCCCTCGATCTCGTCGAGGATCACCGAGTACAGATCGAATGCGGCGGTGATGCCGGGCCGCACCCGAGGCGCGAGCATCGCCAGGCCCGGCCGGGCCTCGCGGTAGCCGGACCGGTTCAGGGCGACGAAATGGGCAAGGGCCCGCGTGACTCGGGGATCCGTGGCTCCGGTCGACCGGCAGTGGCGCAGCAGGTCCCCGTCCACCCCGAATGCGGACAGTTCGTCCGCAGGCAGGTAGATGCGCCCGCGCCGGAGATCCTCGCCGACATCGCGGATGAAATTGGTGAGCTGGAACGCCTCGCCGAGCGCAGCGGCCGCCGGTTCCGCCTCGGCGATGGTGGTCACCGTGCCCAGGATCGGCAGCATCTGCTTGCCGATCGCCGAGGCGGATCCGTGCATGTAGTCGTGGAGTTCGTCCATCGAGGTGTAGACCGCACGGAAACCGGGCGCGCCGGGCAGGTCCATCCGCATGGACCCGAGGAACGCGGTGAAGTGCTCGAGCGGGATGGCGTACCGGCGGATCGTGTCGGCCACCGCCAGCACGACCGGGCGGACGGCCGCGGAGGAGGCACCCTCGACTGCGGTCCTCAGCTCGGACTCGATCCGGTCGAGCTCGGCCAGGCAGTCGCCTGCCGGCCTGCCGGCCGGCGCATCGATGTCGACGATGTCGTCCACCGTGCGGGCGAACCCGTACAGCGCGTGCACGGCGGGTCTGCGCTGTTCGGGCAGCAGCCGCGTCGCGAGGGCGTAGCTGCGGCCGTGTTCCGCGGTCAGCCGTCCGCAGTAGCGGTAGGCGGCTCCGAGATCCCCCGGCGCCACCCGCTCGTGCAGCGTCGTCACGTCAGTCCCGGCCGGGGGCTGACCCGGCCGCGGCGGGAGTCGGGTCCAGGTCCATGTCCGCGGGCGCCGAGCGCAGCCGCAGCGGATCGACCGTCACGAGCGACTTGGCCGCGACGACCGCGGCGAAGGTGGCGAGGAGCACGTGCGCGAGGGTGTACAGCCCGATCGAGCCGTCCGGCTGGAAGACCAGCATCAGCCAGGTGGACAGCCCCACGAGGATCATCAGCGTCGTCGTCGAGAGGGCGAAGGCCGCGGCGACGGCGAGCGGCCACGAGTAGTACCAGGGCAGCGCGGCGGGGGAGAGCACCACGATCGCGACCAACGCGATCAGGATGCCCATGACGGCGTCGCGCGGGGTCTTGCGGAAGCGCCACCAGACCGCCACCAGGATCACCGCCAGTGCGACCGCCGAGATGGCGCGGGTCACCTCCAGCACCGGGCCGAGCCGCAGATCGGTGAACCAGGAGGTGCCGACGGTGACGATGTGCGCCATGATCGTCGGCAGCGAGAGCCAGTTGATGATCTTCGCCGATCCGGACAGCGCGGTGAGCCACCCGATGCCGACGCCCGCGATGGCCGAGGCCGCGGCGAACACGCCGGCGAACACGGCGAGCCCGGTGCCCGCCGTCTTGGCGAACAGGGCCAGCGGTGAGGGCGGGGTGCGGCCTTCGGCCAGCGCGCGGTCGCGTTCGTGGATCATCCAGATCCACACCAGGAACGGCAGCGCGACACCGGCGGTCGCCTTGATGGCGACACCGACCGCGACCACCGCGACACCCGCGACGTGGCGCCGCTCGAGCACGAGCGCGATGCCCGCCGTCATCAGGCCGACCATCAGCATCTCGTTGTGGACGCCGCCGATCAGGTGGATCAGGACCAGCGGATTGAGGACCGCCAGCCACAGCGCCGTCGCCTGGTTGCCGCCGAGCTGACGGGCCAGGTGCGGCACCGCCCACATGGTCAGGGCGAGCCCGGGCAGCATGGTCAGTCGCAGCAGCATCGTCCCGGCGATCACGTTGTCACCGGTGATGGAGGTGATGCCCTGGCCGAGGAGCAGAAAGATCGGTCCGTACGGGGCGGTCGTGGTGGTCCAGACGTTGCTCACGTTGTCGAGCAGGACACCCGGATTGGCGACCGGGCCGACCGCGTACGGATCGAAGCCGTCCCGCAGCAGCGCGCCCTGCGCCAGGTACGAGTACGCATCCCGGCTGAACATGGGTACCGCCAGCAGCAGCGGCGCCGTCCACACGGGGACGATCCACCTCAGCTCGTGCAGCGTGGTCGTGCCGCGCAGCGTGCAGCGGCCGAGCCTGACCCATGCCGTGATCATCAGCAGCACGCCGATCCAGACCAGGATCGTCGACAGGATCTGGCCGTGACCGAACCGCAGCCACGACAGGTGCAGCGACTCCAGCAGCGGATCTTCCCGGCGCACGCTGCCGGACCCGAAACCGCCGAAGGTGATCATCGACGCGCCCACCAGCCCGAGGATCGCCGCGTGTCCCGCCTCGCTGCGGGCGAACCCGGTGACCGTACGGAAACGTCCGGAGCCCGAGGTCCGGTCGTGGCTGTCGCCGCTCTGACTGTCAGCAGCGGGAAGTGGGGACGTCATCGGTGCGGATCTTCCCCCATGGCTGTGCGTTGAGCGCGGTCCGGCCGGGCGGGACCCGTCGGCGGTTTGCGTGGACAGCTGGTCAGTTTAGTGGCTCGGGGTTCCACTGCGGGAAACGCCTTGATCGGGCCGGTCCCTCCGTGACCCGAGCGCGGCCTCTCCCGCGATCCGCTGGGCGGCGAGCTTCCCGGAGACCAGCACGGTCGGCACCCCGACCCCCGGTGTGGTCCCGGAACCGGCGAGCACCACGTTCTCGGCACCGCTGTCGAGATTCCCGCGCCGGAACGGTCCGGTCTGCGCGAAGGTGTGCGCGGCGGCGAACGGGGTGCCCGCGGACATCCCGCGGTCGGCCCAGGTCTGCGGGGTGTCGATGAGGTCGACCCGGAAGTGCTCGGCGATCCCCGTGTATCCGCGCCGCTCCAGCTCGGTGAGCAGCTCGCGGACGTAGGGCCCGCCGAGGGCGGCCCAGTCCAACGGAGCGCTGTCCAGGTTGGGGCACGGCGCGAGCACCGAGAGCGGTTCGTGCGGCTCGCCGTCACGATCGATCATCAGCCCCGGGTCGGTGACCGCGGGCCGGGTGAGCAGCAGGGACGGATCGCTCATGAGGCGCCCGCGGCCGCGGCGCGCGGTGATCTCCGCGAACGTCTGCTCCCAGGCGGCGCCGAAGTCGATGGTGTGGTGGCCCGAGTCCGCCCACCGCGCGGCGACGGAGGCCGGGATGGTGCCGTGCGCGACGACGGCCGAGGGGGAGTGCCGGACCGGCCGACGCGGCCAGGTTCGACGGGGGAGCAGGGCGCTCCCGCCGCCGAGGTCCGCGGTCAGGACCACCGCGTCCACGTCGAACCCCGATCCGTCGGCGGTGATCACCCGCCTCGCGCGACCGTTCCTGTAGTCGATCCGGCTCACCTCGGTCCCGAGCGCGAGGGTGCCGCCCGCGGTGGTGAAGGCGTCGGCCATGGCCTCGGCGATCGCCCGCATGCCGCCGTCGGGGAAGAACACGCCCATCGAGGTGTCCATGTGCGCGATCGCACCGTAGATGCCGAGCGCCCGCGCCGGGCTCAGCCCCGCGTAGAGCGATTGGAAGGTGAAGATGCGCTGCAGTCGGGGGTCACGGAGGTACTTCTCGACCCGTGGCCCCAGCCTGCCGAAGCCGCCGATCCTGACCAGGGTCGACAGGTCCGCGAGGGCCGCGCGCGAGCGGACCAGGTCGAGCGGCGAGTCGAAGTTCGCGTCGATGAACCGGTCGAACTCGGCCGTGAAGATCCGCTCCAGCCAGGAGCGCAGCCGGCGGTATCGGCGTGCCTCGTCGGGACCGCACACCCGGGCGACCTCCGCCGCCATCGCGTCGGGGTCCGAGTGCACGGCGATCGCCCCGCCGTCGGCGAACCGAGCCCGATAGGCCGGGTCGAGCCGGCGCAGGCGCAGCGGCGGTGACACGGAGCCGAAGTCGGCGCCCACCGCGGCCAGTGCTTCGCCGACCAACTCGGGCATGGTGAGAACGGTTGCGCCGCTGTCGATCCGGTAGCCCGGTCCGTCGTATGCGCCGACCCGGCCACCGACGGAGTGATCGCGTTCGAGGAGGGTGACCTCGCGGCCGGTGCCGAGCAGGTGGAGCGCCGCGGCCAAGCCCGACAGGCCCGCCCCGATGACCACCACGCGGTCGGTGCGGCCGGGGACCGTGCGCAGACTCACGCCGTGCGCCGCGTCGCGGCCAGTGCCATCGCGCGCAGGCTCTCCTTGGCCGCCGCGGTGGCGGTGCTGGTGTCCAGGGCCCGCAGGCCCCTGGCGGTCAGCTCGTCGATGCGGCGCTCGACCTCGTCCACCGCGCCGAGATCGGTGATGATCGCGCGCAGCCGCTGCACCTGCTCCTCGGTGAGATCGGTGCCGATGCTGCGACGCAGCACGTCCGCGGTGCCCCGGTCGGTGGCGTCGGCACGGAGCAGGGCCTCGGCGAACAGCACGGTGCGCTTGCCCTCGCGCAGGTCGTCGCCGGACGGCTTGCCGGTGACCGCCGGGTCGCCGAACACGCCGAGCAGGTCGTCGCGGAGCTGGAAGGCGATGCCGATGTCGGTGCCGAACTCGCGGTAGGCGCCGACCAGATCCGGATCGGCCGCGGCGAGGGCGGCGCCCAGGTGCAGAGGTCGCTCGATCGTGTAGGCCGCCGTCTTGTACCGATTGATCCGCAGCGCCGCGGCCACCGACTCGTCCGCGGTCACCTCGGTGCTCACGTCCAGGTACTGGCCGCCGAGGACCTCGGTGCGCATCGCCGACCACACCGGGCCGAGACGGGTCTGGGCGGCGGGGTCGACACCGGACTCGCGGACCATGTCGTCGGCCCAGGCCAGCGCGAGATCGCCGAGCAGGATCGCCACGGACTCACCGAACTTGTCGGGTTCGCCGGACCATCCGCCGACGCGGTGCTGCTCCGCGAACTCGACGTGCAGGGTGGGGAATCCTCGGCGGGTTCGCGACGAGTCGATGATGTCGTCGTGCACGAGGGCGCAGGCCTGGACCAGTTCGAGGGCGGCGCACGCGCGCAGCACGGCGGCGGCGTCGGGGCCGGAGGGATCGCCGCCCGCGCCCAGCCAACCCGTCCAGGCGAACGCCGGGCGGACCCGCTTGCCGCCGCGGAGGACGAAGGCCTCCAAGGCGGTGGCGGCCGCGGTGAACGTGCCGCCGACGGCATCGGTGATCGGCCTGCGACTGTCGAAGAACTCCCGCAGCGCGCCCTCGACGGCGGCGGGCAGCGACTCGGTGGCCTCGGGGGAGGCGGCGTCGGCGGACAGGGTGTCCTCCTCGGTGATTGCCCCGGGAATTCGCCCTGGGAACGTGATCGTCACCCCCACCCTAGTGGTCCGTCGCAGTCGCCCCCATCGGCCGCCACTATGATTGTCGGGTGACATTCGATGCCGTCAGGGGACGGTCAAGCGAGGGCTGGGTGACCCGGACCCCGTCGATCGTGGACCGGATCGGTTCGAGCGGCGGGCGGATCCCCTTCTCGGTGGAGTTCTCGCCGCCGCGTGATGCAGATGCGGAGGCGCGGCTGTGGCGTGCGGTCCGCGAGTTCGAGCAGATGCAGCCGGCCTTCGTCTCGATGACCTACGGGGCCGGCGGATCGACCAGGGACCGCACCGTGCGGGTCACCGGTGCACTCGCCGAGGAGACCACGCTGCTGCCGGTGGCGCACCTGACCGCCGTCGGCCACAGCGTCGACGAGCTGCGTGCGATGGTCGGTGCCTACGCGGACCGCGGCATCAGCAACATCCTGGTACTGCGCGGCGACCCGCCGGGCGATCCGCTCGGGGAGTGGGTCAGGCATCCCGATGGCCTCGAGTACGCCGAGGAGTTGGTGCGTCTGGTGCGCGACCTCGGCGACTTCCATGTCGGCGTCGCCTCGTTCCCCGAGGGACACTTCCGGGCGCCCGATCTCGATCACGACACCCGGTACCTGGTCTCGAAGCTGCGCGCCGGAGCCGAGTACTCCATCACCCAGATGTTCTTCGACGTCGAGGACTACCTGCGGCTGCGCGACCGGGTGTCCCGGTACGACGCCGAGCAGGGCGCCAAGCCGATCATCCCGGAGATCATGCCGATCACATCGCTGCGGTCGGTCAAGAAGATGGTGGAGTTGTCCGGGTCCCAGCTGCCGCGCGAGCTCGCGGACCGGCTGGACCGCGCCGCGGGTCACGGGCCCGAGGAGGACCGGGCGGCCGTCCGGGAGCTCGGCATCGAGCTGGCCACCGCGATGGGCGAGCGGCTGATCGCGGAGGGCGCGCCCTGCCTGCACTTCATCACGCTGAACTTCGCCCGTGCGACCCGCGAGGTGCTCGACCGCCTCGGACTGGCCAGCTCGGTCGGATAGCGCGTCGCGCCTGTGCGCGATCTGCACCCCATCGGGGGTGCAGATCGCGCACAGTGCGTCAGCGCTTCGGGTTGCGGGCGAAGTACGCCATCGCGCCGACGACGAGGGCGACGCCGAGGGTGACGCCGCCGACGATGCCCGCCCAGCCCGCGAATCCGCGGGTGCTGGGGTCGGCGTATCGGGTCTCCGCGCGGAGCGTGCTCACCTCGCCGGGCGGCAGCTTCCAGGTGACGATGGAGTCCGCGTCGCGGGTTCCGTTGGTGGTGTTCACCCGCGCCGGGAAGGCGACGCTGAACTGGACGTCGCTGCCGTCCGGTACCGATTTGAGGTCGGCCTTGCCCTCGAGGACCACGACGTCGCCGTTGCGCCGGAAATCCAGCTGAACGGTGCCACCGGTCTGGCTGGACATCGATCCGAGCTGCTGCACCTCGCCGAAGGTCAGGTCGCTGAAGAAAGCCTGACTGCCGACGAAGCCGTCCTGCTTGTACTCCTGCACCCGGACCTTCGACGTCAACGAGTCCGGCGGGATCAGCTCCGGGCCCGTGTCCTTGTCGTCCACGGGAACCGTCGCGGCGACGATCTGTCCCGAGACCCGATCGTCGGGTGATACGCCGAGTGAGGCCTGGACCCGAAGGCACCCGCTCAGCACCGGGATGCAGATCAGGAGGAGTAGGGACAGGGCGAACAGTCGGACTCGGGATCGACTGCGGACATCGGAGTGGGGCTGCTGCACAGCGTTATCGTGCCAGGCAGGCGTACAGGTGTCAGGCGTCAGGGGTGCGCGGCGTGGCGGATCCGGCGGCCGGGGACCCGCTCATCGGTGCAGCACCCGCCGCAGCCCTCCGAACCGTGCGTCGGACAACGCGATCCGCGCGGCGCTGCGCCCGCTCGAGCCGGACACGCCGCCACCCGGATGGGTCGAGGCACCGGTCAGGTACAGCCCCTTGGCGCCGGGCACCCGGTGTCCCGACAGTTCCGGCAGGGGTCGCCACATGAACATCTGGTCCAGCGACATCTCGACGTGCATCACGTTGCCGCCGATCAACCCCATCTCGGTCTCGAGGTCCGCCGGGGTCTGCACGAGGCGGTGTCGCACCGAGCCCGTGAATCCCGGTGCGAGACGCTCGATCTCGGCGACGATCCGGTCGCCCTCGGACTCGGCGAGGTCGGCCCAGTCGCGTCCACCGGTGAGGGCATAGGGATGCCACTGCGACCACAGGGTCACCTGATGCTCTCCGGGCGGGGTCAGGCCCGGATCGATCCCGCTGAAGCTCATGGCGAGAACCGCGGGCACGGGCGGGAGTTCGCCCGCGAGCGCCGCCCCGTGCGCGAGTCTCAGCTGCGCGCGATCGGAGACCAGCAGCTGCAGCCCGGAGGTGACCGTGTCGCCGGCCGGGGCGCTGGGATAGGAGGGGAGTGAATCGGTTCCGAGGCGCACCACCATGCCGATCCCCGGTCCGACCCGGATCCGCCGGCGCCATCCGTCCAGTTGCTGCCGGTCGTGGCCACCGCGTTCGAGGAGATCGAGGGTGGTCAGGATGTGGCAGCCCGCCACCACCGTCCTGGCATGCAACTCCCGGCCCTGCGCGGTCCGTACCGTCCAGCCACGCGACGTGCGTCGTAGTTCGGTCACCGCGTCACCCAGCTGTACCGACCCTCCGTCGGCGGCGAGTCGCGACGCCAGCGCCCGGGTGAGGGCTCCGCTGCCGCCGACGGCCCGACCCGGCGGCAGGGTGTGCATGAGGGCCGCGAACCCGACCATCGGGGCGGTGCCGGGCTCGGACATCGGCGGACCCGACTGGGCGCCGAACCACGCCAAGGCCGCCTTCAGGCGCTCGTCGTCGAAGTAGTTGTCCAGCAAGCCATCCCCGGATGCGAGGAACTCCCGAGAGAGCGCTGAGGCGCCCGCGCCCCGATCCAGGCCGCCGAACGAGCGGGCGAGCCTCCCCGCGGTCGGTGGTCCGGCGAAGGCCCGCATCACGCTCGCGGTACGCGGACCCCAGGTATCGACGAACGTCCGATACGCCCTCGCGTCGGCGGCCCCGCAGGACTCGGCGATGGAGGCACAGGTCTGTTCGAGACTGCGGTGGAAGACGATGCCCGGCCGACCGGACTCGGGCGGTGCGGGCGCGAAAGCCCATGGGTCGCAGTCGAGATAGTGCAGGCCGTGTGCGGCCAGGTCGAGATCCTCGATGATGCCGGTGTGCCGGATCATGATGTGCGCGGACGAGCCGCGGTCCACCTGATGTCCGGGGAACCGTTCGACGGTGGACACCGCGCCACCGAGGACCGTGTCGCGCTCGAGTACCTCGACGGACCAGCCGGACCGGGCGAGGTAGCACGCCGACACCAGCGCATTGTGCCCGGATCCCACCACCACCGCGTCGATCATCTGCTCAGGCTAGCCGGGGGAGTGTGCGTTCTCGGCCCCGTCGGAGGGGAGGGGCAGCAGGCGGCCCAACACGGCGAACGGTCTGTTGTCCCCGGTGAAGGTGAAATGTCGCACCACATCGGTGAATCCGAGCCTGCGGTAGAGCCTCCAGGCACGGTTGTCCTCGTCCTCGACCTCGGGCGTGGACAGCAGGACGTGACTCTCGGTCCTGCCTTCGAGGAGCTTGCGGAGCAGCGCCTCTCCGGTGCGGTGTCCCTGTGCCTCGCGTGAGACATGGAGTTCGGTCAGCTCGAAGTAGTCGCCCAGGACCTCGTGGATCCGCCGCTCGTCCGCGCCGGATCGGTACATGCCCTCGCGGACCTGCTGGTGCCACCACTGGTGCGGGGCACCCCGGTATCCGTAGGCGATGCCGACCATGGTCTCCGTCTCCGTCGCCGTGGCGGGGTCGTCGCCTGCCGGGAGGACCGCGGCGACCGCGCGCCAACCCGGCCGGTGGGTGTGTTCGGTCCACATGGGTGCCCGATGGAACTCGGTTCCCTTCGGGTAGTCCATCGCCTCGACGTAGATGGCCAGAGCCTCGGTGAGGCGGCGCCGTAGTTCCTGCGCGGACAGCTCGACCAGCAGCGGTGTCGTGTTGATACCGACCGGACTCACCCTCTCTCTTGACGACGTGTCGGTGGGGGCAGCTATATTGAATATGTCGAACGGATGTTCGATGTCGGCAATCCGGCGAAGCGCGAGGGAAGCGGGCTTCGCCGGATTCCGACCCTAAGGCCTGGCCGGTCGTCGCGGCAGGTGTGTGGTTGCGCAGGAGGTGTTCGGAAGATGGCAGGTCAAGCAAGGGCGGCCCTCCGGGTGGGGGCTCCGGCGTCATCGGCATCGCATGCGGTGTCACGGGTGGGCGCCCCGGTCTCCCGGCACGCGCGCGCGTTGCTCGATCGGGCGGACGCGTTGCTGGCGGAGGCGGCCGGGGCGCCGAGCCCGTCCGATCGGTTCCGTTCCGCATACCTCGCCGCGCTCCGTGGTGCCGGGGCCGCGCTCGGAGGTGGGCAGCGGCCGCGAACCCGATCGCGCAGTGCGTGGGTGTTGCTCGCCCGCGCAGAACCGTCGCTTGCCGGTTGGTCGGAGTTCTTCGCGGGGTACTCGGCCACCAGGGCGGCCATCGAGGCGGGCATCTCGCGCACGATCACCGCCTCCGAGGCCGAGGATTTCTACTTCGAGGTCTCTCGGTTCCTCACCGCCGTCGAGGATCATCTCGGTGGCGATCGTCACCTCGTCGACGCGCCGCACGCGATTGTGGGGAGGTCTGCCTAGCAGGTGATCTGCCGTGCGAGCGAAATAAGTTGGCATCTCGTCGATGGACTAGGTGGTACGCCGCGACGTGTACTCGTATCATTGACGACAGGTAGCCGCCAACGTCGGAAACCCGCCGCTTCGTACCAACGGATCGGTCGCCACCTTTAGTGCCGGGGGAGGTACCGTGCCACTCTCCGAGCACGAGCAGCGGATGCTCGATCAGATCGAGAGCGCGCTTTACGCCGAAGATCCGAAGTTTGCTTCCTCCGTGAGGGGAGGCCGCATGCGTGCTGCCTCGAGCAAGCGTCGAATTCAGGCCGGAGCTCTCTTCTTACTCGGACTCGTCCTGTTGGTAGCGGGCGTTGCGCTCCCGTTCAAGCCGGGCGGATTCCCGATCATCAGCCTGCTCGGATTCGTTGTGATGTTTGGAGCCGGGGTCCTGTTCCTCATGCGGGGATCGAAGAAGGGCCTCTCGGCAGTGCCTGACGAGGCCGGCGGTCCCGTGAAGGGGTCGGTCGGAGGCAAGCGCTCGGACGGCCGCAAGACCGGCGGAAGCGGCGGAGGGTTCTCCTCGCGGATGGAAGACCGATTCAAGCGGAGATTCGAACAGGAGTAGCTGACCCGTCGTCGGGGAGCGAGATCCCGGCGGCAGGCACGAGCAGGCGGCGCGACACCGAAAGGTATCGCGCCGTTTTCTTTTGGCCGCGCTTCTGCGTTGGCGGTAGCGGTCGGCGGTAGCGCCGTTCTCCCGGCGCGTGGCGCTGTCGGGTGCGCGCCACCCACCTTTCACCCACATTCCCCCCCGGCTCTCCCCACTTCGCCCCCCGCGTCGGTGTGGTCCCTCTGGGGCCGGCTCGTGACGACCTTCTGAGCTGCGATTTTCGCCGAGGCGCGACGGAGGGATTCGGAGGACGCTCCGATAGTGGGGAAGGTCGCACAGTTTTTCCCCACATCGCACCACCGCTGTGACCTGGAGATTTACGGCCAATTTTGGTCCTGGGGGCCAAAATTGGCATTGAAAGTGGAGGAAAGTGGGGTAACGTGGTGCGCAGCGGAACGCGGAGGCGGACCGCAAGGGCCTAGGGCGTTCGATTCGGAACGCAGGGTGGAGGTGTCGAGTGTTTCTCGGTACCTACACGCCGAAGCTCGACGACAAGGGGCGACTGACGTTGCCCGCGAAGTTCCGAGATGCACTGGCGGGAGGGTTGATGGTCACGAAAGGGCAGGACCACAGCCTCGCGGTGTATCCCCGAGAAGAGTTCGCCGCTCTCGCACGCCGCGCCGCCGCGGCGTCACGCAGTAACCCCGAGGCCCGCGCGTTCGTGCGCGGTCTGGCGGCGGGTACCGACGAGCAGCACCCCGACGCCCAGGGACGGATCACACTCTCCGCCGACCACCGCCGCTACGCGGGGTTGTCGAAGGAGTGCGTGGTGATCGGATCGGTCGACTTCCTCGAGATCTGGGACGCGCAGGCGTGGCAGAGCTACCTCGAGGAGCACGAAGAGAGCTACTCACAAGCCAGAGCCGAGTCACTGGGCGAGATCTTCTAGCCCAGCCAGGAGCCGTACGGCGAGTGCCGCGAGGCCTCTGCCCGAACGCCGACCCTGACGCACTTCCCCAGCGCCAGGTTCGATCAATCGGACAGGGACCTCGAGGCATTCGTCACTCTTCCCCTCGCGATCGGTGTTCCCGACGCACTCAAGACCCGGAGGCAGCCATGGTGGACGATGAGGCAGACGGCCCCGCCCCCACCGGCGAGTTCGGGCACGTCCCGGTGTTGCTCGGTCGCGCGGACGAACTGCTCGGTCCGGCCTTGACCGCGGTGGCACCCGACGCCACGGGTGCCGTGATGATCGATGCGACACTCGGCGCCGGCGGCCACTCCGAACACTTCCTGCGGACCTACCCGGGTCTGCATCTGATCGGACTCGACCGAGATCCCAACGCCCTTGAGATCGCGGGCCGTCGACTGGCTCCCTTCGGCGACCGAGTCACGTTGGTGCACACCAGGTATGACGGCATCGTCCCGGCGCTCGAGCAGGCGGGTCTGCCGCCGGTCGAGTCGGTACACGGAATCCTGTTCGACCTCGGCGTCTCGTCGATGCAGCTGGACGAGGCCGAGCGAGGCTTCGCCTACTCGGTGGACGCGCCGCTGGACATGCGGATGGATCCCACCAAGGGTCTGACCGCGGCCGACGTGCTCAACACCTACAGCCACGGCGACCTGGCCAGGGTGCTCAGCACCTACGGTGAGGAGCGCTTTGCCGGCCGTATCGCTTCAGAGATCCTGCGCCGCAGGCAGATCGAGCCTTTCACGACCAGTGCGCAGCTCGTCGAGGTGCTGTACGCCTCGATTCCCGCGGCGACGCGACGCACCGGGGGGCACCCCGCGAAGCGAACCTTCCAGGCGCTCCGCGTGGAGGTCAACGGGGAGCTCGATTCGCTGCGCGCCGCGATCCCGGCGGCGCTCGATGCGCTCGCGGTCGGCGGTCGCGTGGTCTTCATGTCGTATCAGTCGCTGGAAGACCGGATCGTCAAGCAAGAACTGACACCCCGCACCAAATCCCGTAGCCCGGAGGGACTCCCGATGGAACTGCCGGGAATGGGTGCGGAGTTCGCACTGCTCACCCGTGGGGCAGAGCGGGCGAGTGAGCAGGAGATAGCGGAGAATCCGCGGTCGGCCCCGGTCCGATTGCGTAGTGCCGAACGGATTTCCAGGAGGGTGACGGCATGACAGTTCCCGTGAGGCCGGGCGGTTCTCGATCCAGTGGCGCCGGAGTCGTCAGGCCCAGGGGGCGCGGCCGTGCCGCGGTGGCCGCCGGCAAGCGTTCCACCGCCGCGCAGCGCGCCTACGAGCGCAGGCAGCAGCGCGCCGCGATCCATCCGGTCGGTGAGGTCCAGGACTGTGGCCGCGGCAAGTTCACCGCGCGAATCCCGTTCGTCGCCACCATCATCGGTCTGCTGTCCGTCGGGCTCGCGCTGACCCTGCTGCTGACCACACGGGCCGCGGAGGACTCCTACGAGCTCAGTGCGGCGAAGGCACACAACCAGGATCTGATGGAGCAGCGGTCCGCGCTCCAGCGCGACGTCGAAGCGGGGAACTCCGCACCGGAACTGGCCCGCAAGGCGACCGAACTCGGCATGATCCCCGCCAAGGAGGTCGCCCGACTCGTCGTGCGCCCCGACGGCACGGTGGATGTCGTCGGCAAGCCGACCCCGGCGCAGGGCGCACCGGCGGCACCGCTGAACGCCCCGGCGCCAGCGCAGTCCAGCGCGACGCCGCGGACCGGCAACGCCGCGGTCCCGGTGCCGACGACCCGGCCTGCGGCACCGACCACGACGGCGCCCCGTCCCGGCGCGCCGTTGGCGGCCAATCAGCCGCAGCTGCAGGCTCAGGGTGAACAATTGGTACCCATGAACAGGCCCACCCCGGACCCCGGACAGGCAGGTAACGCGGGCGGTCGCGGGTGACCCGAGGTACCGCGCCCGCACCCGCACCGCGTCGTGCGCCGGTCCGCCGCGGTGCCCGCCAGGACGACACCTCCTCGTTCCGGTTCCGGTACCGGACGGGGCGGGTGATGATGTTCATCGCGCTCGGTGTCGCCTCGGTGCAGCTGCTCTGGATCCAGGGGATCCAGGCGCCCAAGCTGTCGGCCGAGGCCGCGAATCAGCGTTCGGTGACGGTGATCGAGCCGGCCACGAGGGGCTCGATCACCGATCGCCGGGGCAACCCGATCTCCTTCACGATGGAGGCGAAGGCGCTGACCTTTCAGCCGACCAAGGTGCGCAAGGAGATCGAGGCGGCGCACGCGAAGAACGACAAGGACCCGAAGGTCGAGGACCGGCTCGAGGCGATCGCCAAGGGCATCAATGCCAAGCTCGGTGACTCGGCGCCGAAGAAGGACCTGCTCGCCAAGCTCAAGAGCAACGAGACCTTCGTGTACCTGGCCCGCAGCGTCGACCCCGCGGTCGCCGCGAAGCTGAGCGAGGAGTTCCCCGAGATCGGGCTCGAGCGCCAGGACATCCGTGAGTACCCCGGTGGCTCGCTCGCCGCGAACCTGGTGGGCGCGACCGGCTGGGACGGTCACGGGTTGCTCGGGCTGGAGGATTCGCTCGATTCCACCCTCGCGGGAACCGACGGTTCCCAGACCTACGATCGGGGTTCGGACGGCGCCGTGATCCCCGGCAGCTGGCGGGACAAGCAGCCCGCGGTCGACGGCTCCACCGTCGAGCTCACGATCGACACGGATCTCCAGTACTACGTGCAGCAGCAGGTGCAGCAGGCCAAGAACCTCTCGGGCGCGAAGAATGCCTCCGCGGTGGTGCTGGACGCGCACACCGGCGAGGTGCTCGCGATGTCGAACGACAACACCTTCAACCCGTCGCTGGGCGTCGGCAACAGTGGCAAGGCCGAGCTGGGCAACCTGCCGGTCAGCACCCCGTTCGAACCGGGTTCGGTGAACAAGATCGTCACCGCTGCCGCGGCGATCGAGTACGGGCTCACCAAACCCGATGAGGTGCTGCAGGTTCCGGGGTCGATCCAGATGGCCGGGGTGTCGGTGAAGGACGCCTGGGCGCACGGCGTCGCGCCGTACACGTCGACCGGTGTCTTCGGAAAGTCCTCCAACGTCGGCACCCTGATGCTCGCGCAGCGAGTGGGAGAGGATCGCTTCGCCGACATGCTGACCCGCTTCGGCCTCGGCCAGCGCACGGACGTCGGTCTGCCCGGTGAGAGCGCGGGCGACGTGCCCAGCCGCGACCAGTGGTCGGGCGGCACCTTCGCCAACCTCCCCATCGGCCAGGGTCTGTCGATGACGCTGCTGCAGATGACCGGGATGTACCAGGCGATGGCCAACGATGGAGTCCGGATCGCGCCCAGGGTGGTGCGCGCGACGGTCGATGCGGACGGCAACCGCACCGAGACGGAGCGCCCGGAGGGCGTCCAGGTGGTCAGCGCACAGACCGCGGCGACCGTGCGGGACATGTTCCGGGCGGTCACCCAGCGCGATCCCATGGGATACCAGCAGGGCACGGGCGCGCCCGCCGCCGTCGACGGCTACCAGATCAGCGGCAAGACCGGCACGGCGCAGCAGGTGGACCCCGCGTGCAAGTGCTACTCGAACTCGAACTACTGGATCACGTTCGCGGGCATCGCCCCGGCGGACAACCCCCGTTTCGTGGTCGGCATCATGCTCGACGCCCCGACGCGCAGCGCCGATGGATCCGGTGGCCAGTCCGCCGCTCCGTTGTTCCACAACATCGCCTCGTGGATGCTGCAGCGGGACCGGGTCCCGCTGTCCGCCGACCCCGGGCGACAACTGGTGCTCCAGGCCGACTGAGCCGCCGGGGAACGGGCCCCGGGACCGACAACACACGGGTCGTCGACGCCGCAGTCGACGACCGAGTCCGGTCTGTGACCGTTCGCCGGTAACCTGACACGTCGGCCAGCAGCCCAGCCACCGATCCGAACCCGAGAGGAGCCACCTGCCCGTGCAAGGGACGAACACTCCGCAGCACTCGACGGGAGAGGTGGCAGGCTCCGCAGGCTCCGCGCCTGGTGGCCTGCGCCCCGAACACCCCCCGCGGACGCCGGTGACCGCGCTGGCCGAGCTGATCGGCGCGCGGGTCGAGTGGGTCGCGGGCCCAGCTCACGTCGCGGGCGACGCCCCCGTCTCCGTGACCGGGGTCGAGCTGCGCGCGCAGAGCATCGAGCCCGGGGACCTGTTCGCCGCACTGCCCGGGGCCCGTGCGCACGGCGCCGAGTTCGCCGCGTCCGCCCTCGAACGCGGCGCCACCGCCGTGCTGACCGACGCCGCGGGCCTGGCCACGCTGGCAGCCCTCGCCCCGGCGACCGCGCTGCCCGTGCTGGTGCACCCGGATCCGAGGTCGGTACTCGGCGAGGTCTCGGCCTCCGTCTACGGACGGCCCGCGGACCGGTTGCAGGTCATCGGGATCACCGGCACCTCCGGCAAGACGACCACCGCGTACCTGGTCGAGGCCGGGCTGACCGCGTCCGGCCGTCGGGCCGGACTGGTCGGGACCATCGAGACCAGGATCGAGGGTCGCCGGGTGCCGAGCGCGCTCACCACCCCCGAGGCCCCGCAACTGCACGCGCTCTTCGCGGTGATGCTCGAGCGCGGGCTCGACACCGTGGTGATGGAGGTCTCGAGCCACGCGCTGTCGCTCGGCCGGGTGGACGGAACCGACTTCGCGATCGGCGGGTTCACCAACCTGTCGCAGGATCACCTGGACTTCCACGACGGACTCGACGACTACTTCGAGGCCAAGGCCCGACTGTTCGCCGCCACATCCACCGTGCGCGCCCACCGCGCCGTGGTGTGCGTGGACGACGAGTGGGGCAGTCGGATGGCGGAGGTCGCGTCGGCGGAGGCCGCGCCCACCACCGTCTCCGCGACGACCGGCGGCGCGGACTGGACCGCCTCCGAGGTCGTCGCCGCCGACGACGGTTCGCAGCGGTTTCTCGCGCACGGACCCGCGGGGTCGCTGCCGGTCGCGCTGCGCCTGCCGGGCCACTACAACGTGGCCAACGCATTGCTGGCGCTCGCGATCCTCGACGCGGCGGGTGTCGATCTACCGCAGGCCGCCGAGGGCATCGCGTCGGTGGACGTGCCCGGCCGGGTGCAGCGCGTCGACCGGGGACAGGACTTTCTCGCGGTCGTCGACTACGCACACAAGCCGGCCGCACTCGAGGCGGTCATCGCGACCCTGCGGGCACAGTCCGCCGGCCGGGTGGCCGTGGTGATCGGCGCCGGTGGCGACCGTGACCAGGGGAAGCGGCCGATGATGGGTGAGGTGAGCGCCAGGGCAGCAGACCTGGTGATCATCACCGACGACAATCCGCGCACCGAGGATCCGGCCGCGATCCGTGCGGCCGTGCGGGAAGGTGCGCTCGGCGTGCCCGAGTCGGCGCGCGGGCAGGTACGCGAATTCGCCGACCGGGCGGAGGCCATCGCCGAGGCGGTGCGCTGGGCCCGGCCGGGCGACGTGGTCCTCGTCGCGGGTAAGGGACACGAGATCGGACAGGAGATCAACGGGGTGAAGCACCCATTCGACGACCGCGAGGTCCTCGCCGCGGCGATAGACGCGGCGCGGCGAAGCGACGGAGGGGGAGTCCGATGATTCCGATGAGCCTGGCCAGGATCGCCGAGATCGTCGGCGGCACCCTGCACGACGTGCACGACCCCGACACCATGGTGACCGGCACGGTGGAGTTCGACTCCCGCAAGGTCACCGCGGGCGGGCTGTTCCTCGCGCTGCCCGGCGCCCGCGTGGACGGTCACGATCACGCGGCCGCCGCGGTCGCCTCCGGCGCGGTGGCCGTGCTCGCCGCGCGGCCGGTCGGCGTCCCCGCAATCGTGGTCGCGCCGCTGCCGCCCGCGCAGACCAACGCGATGGCCCTCGAACACGACACCGACGGCTCGGGGGCCGCGGTGCTCAAGGCGCTGGCCGCCCTGGCGCGGGCCAGCACCGACGACCTGGCGGCCCAGGGCCTGACCGTCGTCGGGGTCACCGGGTCGTCGGGCAAGACTTCGACCAAGGACCTGCTGGCCGCGGTGCTCTCGCCGCTCG
Organism: Rhodococcus daqingensis; assembly: GCF_042665615.1. Lineage (NCBI taxonomy): Bacteria > Bacillati > Actinomycetota > Actinomycetes > Mycobacteriales > Nocardiaceae > Rhodococcus > Rhodococcus daqingensis. The sequence goes on from NZ_JBHTCS010000007.1 coordinate 66,744, forward strand.
GCTCGGTTGTCGCGCCGCCCGGATCGTTCAACAACGAGCTGGGCCACCCGTGGACCGCGCTGCGCGCCGATGCGGACACCGATTTCCTGGTTCTCGAGCTGTCCGCCCGGGGCATCGGGCATGTCGCCGCGCTCGCCGAAACGGCACCGCCGCGGATCGGCGTCATCCTCAACGTCGGCACCGCGCACCTCGGTGAATTCGGCTCTCGCGACGCGATCGCGCAGGCCAAGGGCGAACTCGCCGAGGCGCTGCCCGCGGCGGCGGACGGTGGGGTCGCGGTGCTCAACGCCGACGACCCGCTCGTCGCGGCGATGGCGACGCGGACCCGAGCCCGGGTGGTGCTGGTCGGGCAGTCCGAGCGTGCGGACGTGCGCGCGGTGGACGTCCGACTCGACGCGGAGGCCCGCCCCGCCTTCACGCTGCAGTGCCGCTACCCGGTGGGTTCCGCCCATGAGGGTGACATCGCGACCGTCCGGGTCCAGCTCGGTGTGCACGGCGAACATCAGGTCGGCAACGCGCTCGCGGCGGCCGCGGTGGCCCTCGAATGCGGTGCCACGGTCGGCCAGATCGCGGCCGCACTCGGCGCCGCGACCGCCGCGTCGGTGCGCCGGATGGATGTCCGTCACCGCGACGACGGCGTCACGGTGATCAACGATTCGTACAACGCCAACCCGGATTCGATGCGGGCCGCGCTCAAGGCCCTGGTCACCATGAGCCGGTCCGGCCCAGCGCCGCGCCGTACCTGGGCGGTACTCGGGGAAATGGCCGAGCTCGGGCCAGAATCAGTGATCGAACACGATGCGATCGGTCGGTTGGCGGTTCGGCTCGACGTCAGCCGGTTGATCGTGGTCGGCACCGGTCGACCCTCCCGCGCCATGCACCAGGGCGCGGTCATGGAGGGTTCGTGGGGCGAGGAGTCGATCCTCGTGCCCGATCAGGCGGCCGCGATCGCCGTGCTCGAGGCGGAGTTGGCCGGCGACGACATCGTCCTGGTCAAGGCCTCGCAGTCGGTCGGATTGTGGGCAGTTGCGGACACACTGCTCGCCGGCACGCGTGCCGACCACGGGGGCGAGCAGCGGACTAGTACGGAGGAAGACCAGTGAGACAGATCCTCTTCGCGGGAGGGATCGCGCTCGCCGTGGCGATCCTGCTCACCCCGGTCCTGATCAAGGCGTTTTCGCGCCAGGGTTTCGGTCAGGAGATCCGGGTGGAGGGTCCGGAGAGCCACCAGGCCAAGCGGGGCACCCCGACGATGGGCGGCGTCGCGATCATCGCCGGTATCTGGGCCGGCTACTGGGGTTCGCACCTGATCGGGATGGGCTACGACGCGGACGGTCCGCGCGCGTCCACGTTGCTCGTTCTCGGCCTGACCACGGTCCTCGGCTGCGTCGGCTTCCTCGACGACTTCATCAAGATCCGCAAGCAGCGCAACCTCGGCCTGAACAAGACCGCGAAGCTGGTCGGCCAGCTGATCGCGGCGGTGCTTTTCGGGATCCTGGCCCTGCAGTTCCCGGGCGCGACCGGGCTGACCCCGGGCAGCACGCAACTGTCGTACGTGCGGGACATCGCGACGGTGTCGATGGGCTCGGTGGTGTTCATCCTGTTCGTGTACCTGCTGGTGAGCGCGTGGTCGAACGCGGTGAACCTCACCGACGGCCTGGACGGTCTGGCCGCCGGCTCGATGACGCTGGTGCTCGGGGCGTACACCATCATCACCTTCTGGCAGTACCGCAACTCCTGCGAGACCGACCCCGTGGCCGGCTGCTACGACGTCCGCGACCCGCTGGACCTGGCGCTGATCTGCGCCGCCGCGGCGGGCGCGTGCATCGGGTTCCTCTGGTGGAACGCCGCGCCCGCCAAGATCTTCATGGGTGACACCGGGTCGCTGGCGCTCGGAGGCCTGCTCGCCGGCCTGTCCATCACCACCCGCACCGAGCTGCTCATGGTCGTCGTCGGCGCGCTGTTCGTCGCCGAGGCCGCCTCGGTGGTCGTGCAGGTCGCGGTGTTCCGCTCGAGCAGGCGTCGGGTGTTCCGGATGGCGCCGTTCCATCATCACTTCGAGTTGGCCGGGTGGGCGGAAACCACGGTGATCATCAGATTCTGGTTGCTCGCCGCGATCGCCTCGGCCATCGGTCTCGCGCTGTTCTACAGCGAGTATCTCGCCGACATCGGGGGCTGAGCTTGTCATTCCAAGACGCTGCCGCCGTTCTCCCGCCCGAGTTCGCGCGCCTGCACGGTAGCCGGGTGCTGGTCGCGGGATCCGGCATCTCCGGCCGTGCCCTGATCGAGCCGCTCCGAGAGCTGGGCGCCGACGTCACGGTCACCGACGGCAACCAGGCGTCGCTGGACGAGCTGGCCGCCGCGACCGGGGTCGAGGTCGCCGCGCCGGACGCGGCCGCCGCGGCGATAGGCGGGTTCGCGCTGGTCGTCACGAGCCCCGGCTGGCGTCCCGACGCGCCGGTGCTGTCCGCGGCCGCCGGGGCCGGGATCCCGATCTGGGGGGACGTCGAGTTCACCTGGCGGCTCGACCGCGCGGAGGTCTACGGACCCGCCCGGCGCTGGCTGGTGGTGACCGGCACGAACGGCAAGACCACGACGACCTCGATGCTGGAATCGATCCTGCGGGCCGCCGGTATCGCGACGGTCGCCTGCGGCAACATCGGCCTGCCCATCATCGACGCGCTCCGGGCCGACGGCCCGCGCAACGAGGTGCTGGCGGTCGAACTCTCCTCGTTCCAGCTGCACTGGGCGCCGTCGGTGCGCCCGACGGCCGGGGTCATCCTCAACATCGCCGAGGACCACCTGGACTGGCACGGCGGCATGCAGGGCTACATCGACGCGAAGGCCCAGGTGTTGACCGGGGACGTCGCGGTGCTCGGGCTCGACGACGCCGTCACCGCGGGACTGTCCCGGGTGTCCACCGCGGGTCGGACCATCGGCTTCCGGCTCGGGATGCCCGCGCCGGGCGAACTGGGAGTGGACGGCGGCCGGCTGGTCGACCGCGCCTTCGGGGACGACGAGACCCTCGCGCTGGTCGGTGAGGTCACCCCGCCCGGGCCCGCGGGACAGATGGACGCGCTGGCCGCGGCCGCGCTGGCCAGGTCGATCGGCGTCCGCCCCGCCGCGGTCCGGGACGGCCTGCGCCGGTATCAGGTGGGTCCGCATCGCGCGGCGCTCGTCGCCGAGGCGGACGGCGTCACCTACATCGACGACTCCAAGGCGACGAATCCGCACGCGGCGCGCTCATCCCTGCTCGCGCATCCGAGGGTGGTGTGGGTCGCGGGCGGCCTGCTCAAGGGTGCCAGCGTCGACGAACTCGTCGCGGAGGTGGCCGATCGGCTCGTCGGCGCGGTCCTGCTGGGGCGCGATGCGGCGCAGATCGCACGGGCGCTCGCGCGACACGCGCCGCAGGTGCCGGTCGTGCGGGTGGATGCGGGAGACGATGCAGGGGTGAGTGCCGCGCAGAGCCCGGAATCGCCCGACGCCGTGATGGCGCGCGCGGTCCGCGCGGCCGCCTCGATGGCCCGGCCGGGGGACACGGTGTTGCTGGCGCCCGCGGCGGCCTCGCTGGACATGTTCACCGACTACGGCCACCGCGGTCGCAGCTTCGCCCAGGCCGTGGCGGAAGTGGCGGGTCGGCCGCGATGAGCAAGGCCGCGGGACCCCGCACCCGGTTCGGTGCCTGGCTGGCGCGTCCGCTCGCGTCCTTCCACCTGATCGTCACGATCACCGGACTGCTGACGGTGCTCGGCCTGGTGATGGTCCTGTCGTCCTCGAGCGTCGAGGCCTACGCCGACACCGGCTCCGCCTACGGCGTGTTCACCACGCAGGTGATCTTCGTCGCGCTCGGAGCCGTGCTGTTCTACGTGGCGCTGTTGCTGCCGGTGCGGGTGATGCGCACCATGGCGCTGCCCGCGTTCGCGGTGTCGGTGGTGCTGCTGGCCCTGGTGCTCATCCCCGGCATCGGCACCCTGTCCAACGGCGCCCGCCGCTGGTTCACCCTGGGCCCGCTGTCGTTCCAGCCCTCCGAGCTGGCGAAGGTGACCCTGGTGGTGTGGGGTGCTCACCTGCTGGCCTCCCGTCGGCGCGAGAACGCCTCCGTCAAGGAGCTGGTGGTGCCGCTGGTGCCCGCCGCGCTCCTCGTCTGCCTGCTCATCGTGCTGCAGCCGAACCTGTCGACCACCATCGCGTTCGGCATCATCCTGGCGGCGCTGCTCTGGTTCGCCGGACTCCCGCTGCGGCTGTTCCTCGGCATCGTCGGGGCGGGCATCGCGGCGGCGTTGGTCCTGGCGCTGACCGCCGGCTACCGATCCGACCGCGTCAAGGCCTACCTGAACCCCGGCGCCGACCCACAGGGCATCGGTTACCAGGGCAGGCAGGCCAAGTTCTCGCTCGCGGACGGCGGATTCTTCGGCCGTGGGCTCGGGCAGAGCCGGGCCAAATGGAGCTACCTGCCCAACTCACACAACGACTTCATCTTCGCGATCATCGGCGAGGAACTGGGCTTCCTGGGCTGCATGCTGGTGATCGGGCTGTTCGGGCTGTTCGTCTACGCGGGCCTGCGGATCGCGATGCGCTCGATCGACCCGTTCCTGCGCCTGCTCACCGCGACCGCGACCACCTGGATCCTGGCCCAGGCGCTGATCAACATCGGCTATGTGATCGGGATGCTCCCGGTGACCGGGCTGCAGTTGCCGCTCGTCTCGGCGGGCGGCAGCTCGATCGCGATCACCCTGTTCATGTTCGGCGTCATCGCGAACGCCGCCAGGCACGAGCCGGAGGCGGTGGCCGCCCTGCACGCCGGACAGGTCGGGCGGTTCGGCAGGATGCTGCGACTGCCCATGCCGGAGCAGTACTCGGCCGCCAAGGCGGAGGCCGCTCGCCGGGCAGCACAGGCGAAGGCGGCCCAGAAGCGCGCGGCCCAGCAGCGAGCCGCTCAGCAGCGGGCGGCCCAGCAGCGGGCCGCAGCCCCGCCGCGGAGGCGGGCGGTCGCGGGCAAGCCGGGCGCCGACCCACGGCGCGCGGATCCGCGACGCGGGCGAGCACTAGCATCAGACGAGCGGACACGACGGTCGAGTGGCCGCACAGGAGAGCGAGGATTTCGTAGGTGAGCGGCACAGCAGAGACTTCCCCCGTCGCGTCGCCCTCCTCCACCGGTCTGTCCGTCGTCGTCGCCGGCGGGGGCACCGCGGGACACATCGAGCCCGCGATGGCGGTTGCCGACGCGCTGCGCCGCCTCGACGCCTCCGTGACGGTCACCGCGCTCGGTACCGAGCGCGGTCTCGAGACGACCCTGGTGCCCGAGCGTGGCTACCCCCTCGAACTGATCCCGCCGGTGCCGCTGCCGCGCAAGCCGTCCAAGGACCTGCTCCGGCTGCCCGGGCGGGTGGTGCGCTCGGTGCGTCGCACCCGTGAGGTGCTCGAGGAGACGAACGCGGACGTGATCGTCGGATTCGGCGGCTACGTGGCGCTGCCCGCGTACCTGGCGGCGGGCCGCGGGCTCACCCGCCGCCGCAGGCGGGTGCCGGTCGTCGTCCACGAGGCCAACGCCAGCGCCGGGATCGCGAACAAGATCGGCGCCCGGGTCGCGGCCCGGGTGCTGGCCGCGGTGCCAGGTTCCGGGGTCGCCGCACGAGGCGCCACGGAGGCGGAGGTCGTGGGGATCCCCGTCCGCGCGTCGATCACGGGGCTCGACCGCGCCGCGCTGCGTGCCGAGGCCCGCGCGCACTTCGGCCTGCCCGCGGACGGTCCGGTCCTGCTGGTGTTCGGCGGATCCCAGGGCGCGCGCTCGCTGAACGAGGCGGTCTCCGGCGCCGCAGGCGCGCTGGCCGCGGCGGGGATCTCGGTGCTGCACGCGCACGGTCCGAAGAACACTCTCGAGGTTGCCCAGGTGAACCCGGCGGCGCCCTATGTCGCGGTGCCCTATCTGTCCCGGATGGACCTGGCGTACGCGGCCGCCGATGCCGCGATCTGCCGCTCCGGTGCGATGACCGTCGCGGAGGTCTCCGCGGTCGGCATGCCCGCGGTCTACGTGCCCCTTCCGCACGGCAACGGGGAGCAGGAGCTCAACGCCAAGCCGCTCGTGCGGGCGGGCGGTGGCATGATCGTCGCCGACGCGGACCTCACCCCGCAGTTCGTTGCGGATACGGTGGTGCCGTTGCTGGGCGATGCCGCCCGGCTGGGCGAGATGGGCAGGTCCGCCGCCGATGCCGGGCACCGGGACGCGGCCGACGCGGTCGCCCGGATCGTGCTCGACGTGGCGAAGGGACTCGGGGTGTCCGGACAGTCGGAGAAGTCGGAGGGCGGTCGATGACCGAGGTGCGCGGGGCGCAACTGCCCGCCGAGTTGCAGCGAGTCCACATGGTCGGCATCGGCGGCGCGGGCATGTCCGGCATCGCCCGGATCCTGCTGGCCAGGGGCGGCCAGGTGTCCGGATCGGATGCCAAGGAGAGCCGCGGGGTGCTGGCGCTGCGAGCCCGCGGCGCCCAGGTCCGCATCGGGCACGACGCGGGCGCGCTGAACCTGCTGCCCGGCGGCCCGACGGTGGTGGTGACCACGCACGCGGCCATTCCGAAGGACAACCCGGAACTGGTCGCGGCCCGCGAGCGCGGCATCCCGGTGCTGCTGCGCCCGGCGGTGCTCGCCTCGCTGATGCACGGCCAGCGCACGCTGCTGGTCGCGGGCACGCACGGCAAGACTTCCACCACCTCGATGCTCGTCGTCGCCCTGCAGCACTGCGGGGTCGACCCCTCGTTCGCGGTCGGCGGTGAGCTCAACGAGGCGGGGACGAACGCCCACCACGGATCGGGCGACGTCTTCGTGGCGGAGGCCGACGAGAGCGACGGCTCGTTGCTGCAGTACGACCCCGACGTGGTGATCGTGACCAACGTCGAGGCCGACCATCTCGACTACTTCGGCACCACCGACGCCTACGTCCAGGTCTTCGACGACTTCGCCGAGCGGATCGCGCCCGGCGGGCTGCTCGTGGTGTGCCTCGACGATCCCGGCTCGGCGGCGCTGGCCCAGCGGGTGGCCGCGCGCGCGCTGCCCGGCGTCCGGATTCTCGGCTACGGCAGCGGCGACGTCGAGGTGGAGGGGATCGCGCTCGGTGCGCGACTGCTGAGCTGGCAGGCCAGGGACACCGGCGGGGTGGCGGAGTTCGAACTCTCCGGTGAAGACGGTTCGCGCACACTGCGATTGGCGGTGCCCGGTCGGCACATGGCGCTCAACGCGCTGGGCGCGATCCTCGCGGCCCGCGAGGTGGGCGCGACGGTCGAGGAGATCCTCGAGGGCATCGCCGGGTTCGGCGGCGTGCATCGGCGTTTCCAGTCCACCGGACGCGAGAACGGCGTGCGGGTGTTCGACGACTACGCCCATCACCCCACCGAGGTCCGCGTCGTTCTCGGGGCGGCCCGCGAATTGGTCCGTCCGGGAAGCGAATCGGCGACCGGACGGGTGATCGTGGTCTTCCAGCCGCACCTGTACTCGCGAACGCTGGCGTTCGCCGAGGAGTTCGGTGCCGCGCTCGACCTCGCGGACGAGGTGGTGGTGCTCGACGTGTACGGCGCGCGGGAGGAACCCCTGCCCGGGGTCAGCGGCGCGCTGGTCGCCCAGGCCGTCACGAAGCCGGTGCACTACCAGCCGGATCTCTCGCAGGCCCCACGCCAGATCGCCGCGCTCGCGCGGTCGGGCGATGTCGTGATCACGATGGGCGCGGGCGATGTGACCATGCTCGGCAAGGAGATCCTCGGGGCTCTCGGGGCCACACCCGGCGCGGGCCGACCGCGGTGACGACGGACAGTCCGGGTCGCGCCGCGCGCCCCACTGCCGTGGGCGAGCCGCGCGCCGCAGGCCCAGACCCGCGCGCCGCAGGCCCAGACCGTAAGGGGAGCAAGCGAGACCGTAAGGAGAGCAAACGAGCCGCCAGAAAACCTCGTCGGGGCAGCCGGCCGCGTAATCGGAAGCGGCCGTTGATCATCGCCCTGTCGGTCGTGGCGCTGGTGGGTCTCGTCGCGGCAGCCTGGTTCACCCCGGTGCTCTCGGTGCGGAAGATCTCGGTGGTCGGCAACGTCGGCGTCCCCGGGGACGAGGTCTTGACGACTCTCGCGATCCCGACCGGCAAGCCGCTGCTGCAGGTCGACGTGGACGCGGCGGCCAGGCGGGTGGCCGCGATTCCGAAGGTCGATCACGCGCGCGTCGAACGCCGATACCCGTCCACGGTGCGGGTCACGGTCGTCGAGCGGGCACCCGCCGTCTTCTACGACGCGCCGGAGGGTACGCACCTGATGGACGCGGGGGCGGTCGCCTACGCGATCGAACCACCGCCGCCGGGCGTCCCGCGGCTAAAGGTCGAACGGCCCGGTCGGGAGGATCCGGTGACCGTCGATGCGTTGAAGGTGCTCACCTCGATGCCGCCGCCACTGCGGGCCCAGGTCGGGGAGGTCGCCGCCGGATCGATCTCCGACATCAGGATCACCCTGCTCGACGGCAGGCAACTGGTGTGGGGGAGCGCGGAGAACACCGAGCGCAAGTCAGCGATCGCGCTGCCGCTGCTCGGCCAACCGGGCAAGGTCTACGACATCTCCAGTCCCGATCTGGTCACCGTCAAATGAGCGCGACGACAAATCGTGCCGCCCGTCGGCGCGCCTGCTGGCGGATCGGTCCTGTCGTGCATAGCGTTTCGTTTCAGTCAGCTACTTGACATAACCCTAAGCCTATGGTTGAGGTTGAGGGTTTGTTTCTCGAGAAGTACCGCAGCACCAGCACCACGCAATTTCAGTAGTTCGAGCATCACCCCGAGCGCGTTCACACACACGGAAGGCGAGAGCCCATGACGCCCCCGCACAACTACCTCGCCGTTATCAAGGTCGTCGGCATCGGCGGCGGCGGCGTAAATGCGGTCAACCGCATGATCGAGCAGGGACTCAAGGGAGTCGAGTTCATCGCCGTCAACACCGACGCGCAGGCGCTGTTGATGAGCGACGCCGACGTCAAGTTGGACGTCGGCCGAGAACTCACCCGCGGTCTCGGCGCAGGCGCCGATCCCGAGGTGGGCCGCAAGGCCGCCGAGGATCACAAGGACGAGATCGAAGAGGTCCTCAAGGGCGCGGACATGGTCTTCGTGACCGCGGGCGAGGGCGGTGGCACCGGTACCGGTGGCGCGCCGGTGGTGGCGAGCATCGCCCGCAAGCTCGGTGCGCTGACCGTCGGCGTGGTCACCCGCCCGTTCTCCTTCGAGGGCAAGCGGCGCGGTGGACAGGCGGACAGCGGGATCCAGGCGCTGCGCGAGTCCTGCGACACGCTGATCGTCATCCCGAACGACCGGCTGCTCCAGCTCGGGGATGCCGCCGTCAGCCTGATGGACGCGTTCCGGAGCGCCGACGAGGTCCTCCTCAACGGCGTCCAGGGCATCACCGACCTGATCACCACCCCGGGCTTGATCAACGTGGACTTCGCGGACGTCAAGGGCGTCATGTCCGGGGCGGGCAGCGCGCTGATGGGCATCGGATCCTCGCGCGGCGAGGGCCGGGCGATCAAGGCCGCCGAGTCGGCGATCAACTCCCCGCTCCTCGAGGCCTCGATGGAGGGCGCGCGTGGCGTGCTGCTGTCCATCGCGGGTGGCTCGGACCTCGGGCTGTTCGAGATCAACGAGGCGGCCTCGCTCGTGCAGGAGGCCGCCCACATCGACGCGAACATCATCTTCGGGACGGTCATCGACGATTCGCTCGGTGACGAGGTCCGGGTGACGGTCATCGCGGCGGGCTTCGACGGGGGAACCCCGACCCGTCGTCCGGTCGAGCCGGCCGTCGCGGCGGGCAACGGTCCGATCGGCGCCGGTCGCGCCGGTGAGATCGGTCGATCGCCGCAGCACCAGGCGCCGGAGCCCGCGCCGGCCGCATCCGGCCGGGAGTCCCACGAGGCCCGCGATCCTCGCGAAGCACGCCCGAGCACCGGATCGACCCTGCCGCCGGTTCCGGTCGGCTCCTCGGCCCGGGTCGTCCCGGTCGCCGACGAAGAGGGCGAAGACGAAGTCGACGTGCCCTCGTTCATGCGTCGGTGACGGGCGGGTTCCGGGTTCGTCGGGTCGTCACCTCTCGGGCCGGGGGCGTCTCGGCGCCCCCCTATGACACCTTCAACCTCGGCGACCATGTCGGCGACGATCCGGCGGCGGTCGCGGCGAACCGTCGTCGGCTCGCTGACGGGATCGGATTGCCGTTCGAGCGGTTGGTCTGGATGGAACAGATCCACAGCCGGAACGTCACGGTGGTCGACGGGCCCGTCGCGGGCGTCGTCGAGGCGACCGACGCGCTGGTCACCGACGTGCCCGACCTGGCGCTGGTCACCCTGTCCGCGGACTGCGTACCGTTGCTGCTCTCGGACGACCAGGCCGGGGTGATCGCGGCCGTGCACGCAGGCCGGGTCGGCGCGCGGATCGGGATCGTCCCCCGGGTGCTCGACGCGATGGTGGCAAAGGGTGCCGCCGTCGAACGGATCGGTGCCTTCCTCGGTCCTGCGGCGAGCGGTCGTCAGTACGAGGTCCCGGCGGCGATGCGCGCGGACGTCGAGAAGCACCTGCCCGGGAGCGCGACCACCACGGTGCGGGGCACGCCCGGGATCGACCTGCGGGCCGGGCTGCGCCGTCAACTGCTCCAGGCGGGCGTGTCCGGGGTGGCGGAGGATCCGCGCTGCACGATCGAGGACCGTACGCTCTTCAGTCACCGTAGGGGAGCCCCGACCGGGCGGCTGGCGGGTGTCATCTGGATGGAGTCGACCGGAGGTGGGTGAGGTGGGCCGAACGCGGGCCGAGGAGATCGCCGCGAACCTGCGGTCGGTCTCCGCGCGCCTGGCCGACGCGTGCCGGGCCGCCGACCGCGACCCCGCAGACGTCCAGCTGCTGCCGGTGACCAAGTTCTTTCCGGCCTCGGACGTCGCGATCCTGTACGGACTCGGCTGTCGCGAGTTCGGTGAGTCGCGCGAGCAGGAGGCCTCGTCGAAGGTCGTCGAGTTGGCCGCGATGACCGCCGCCGACTCCGCCGCCGTCCGATGGCACATGATCGGCAGCGTCCAGCGGAACAAGGCCCGCTCGATCGCGCAGTGGGCCTACGCAATTCACTCCGTGGACAGCCCGAGGCTCGTCGACGCCCTCGCGAAGGCCGCCACCGCCGCGCTGGAGGAGGGTGGTCGCGAGCGGCCGCTGCGCGTGCTCCTCCAGGTAAGCCTCGACGGCGACCCACTTCGCGGTGGCGTTCCGGTCGACGAGCTCACAGAACTCGCCGACCACGCCGAATCGGCTGCCGGTCTTGAGCTTTCGGGGCTGATGGCGGTCCCGCCGCTCGGGTCCGACCCGGAGCGGGCGTTCGCGGCGTTGCAGTCCGCGCACAACGAGCTGCTGTCCAGTCATCCGGCGGCAACGGCGTTGTCGGCGGGGATGACCGACGACCTGGAGGTCGCCGTGCGGTACGGTTCCACCTGCGTGCGTGTCGGAACCGCACTGTTGGGTTCCCGGCCGATAGCCTCGAAGAACTGATCGGCGCACCGCCCGATTGTCCGCCGCGCCAAGGAAGGTCGACGATGAGCACTCTGCACAAGTTCAAGGCTTACTTCGGCATGGTCCCCCTCGAGGATTACGAAGACGACTACCTCGAGGAGCCCCGTCGCGCACCCCGCGGTGGACGATACGAGGGTGAACTCGATCGTGAGTACGAGGACGCCGGATACGCGCCTCGCGACGAGCTCGACGAACTGGATCGCCCGGTGTCGCCGCGGCGGATGGAGCCGCTGCCCGCGCGCAGCAGCCGTCCCGGTGCCCCCGTCGGTGCCCGCCAGCCGTCGACCCGCGGCGCGCTCGCTGTCGACACCCAGCCGCGCATCGAGAGTCGACGCGCGCCCATCTTCGACGAGGGCGGACCGCTGTCCAAGATCACCACACTCCGCCCCCGTGACTACGGCGAGGCTCGGATCATCGGCGAGCGCTTCCGGGACGGCACCCCGGTGATCATGGACCTGGTGGAGATGAGCAACGCCGACGCCAAGCGGCTCGTGGACTTCGCGGCCGGCCTGGCGTTCGCGCTGCGTGGCTCATTCGACAAAGTGGCCACAAAAGTGTTTCTCCTCTCACCCGCCGACATCGATGTCTCGGCGGAGGAGCGGCGTCGGATCGCCGAAACCGGCTTCTACAACCAGAAATAGGCGGTCCCGGCCGGGCGCAAGTAGGCTGGCCCGGCCGGATGTCCGGATGCCGGTGCGGACCGATCCGGTTTTGATCGGTCCGGCCGTGTCAGGCAAAGTGATGGAGTGACCTTGTTCGCGGTGATCTACTTCCTGCTCTTCCTCTTTTGGTTGTTACTCATCGGGCGGATCATCGTCGAGTTCATCCGGACATTTGCTCGCGATTGGCGACCCACCGGCATTGTGGTGGTCATTCTCGAAGCGATATTTACGGTCACGGATCCACCGATCAAGTTGCTTCGGCGGCTTATTCCGTCGATATCTCTCGGCGGGGTTCGGTTGGACCTGTCAATCATGGTCTTGCTGTTCATCGTCTTCATCTTGATGTCGGTCGTTCAAGGACTGGCCGCGTGATGTCGTTCGTTGAGTCGTGGCGCGACCTACGGGTCTGGTGTGACAGAATGGACGCCAGTTACAGTCGGATTGCAAGGTTTTCCGCTGTATGCGCTATAACTGAATGCTTGCTCGACCGCCAACAGACGCGCGAAGGGATCCTTCCATGCCGCTGACACCAGCTGATGTGCACAACGTCGCGTTCAGCAAGCCGCCAATCGGCAAGCGGGGCTACAACGAAGATGAGGTAGATGCGTTTCTCGACCTCGTCGAGCAGGAGCTCTCGCGACTGATCGAGGAGAACGCGGATCTCCGCCAGCGCGTGGGTGAGCTCGATCAGGAGCTCGCGGATGCGAAGAAGGCTCCTCGGCCGGCAGGCGCCGCGCCCGAACCCGTTCGGGTCGTCGAGCCGCCGAAGCCGGTCGCCCCGGTCGCGGCCCCCGCGCCCGCAGCGCCCGTCGCCCGCCCGGGCAACACCGAAGAGGCCAACCTGCAGGCCGCGAAGATCCTCGGCCTCGCCCAGGAGATGGCCGACCGCCTGACCGGCGATGCGAAGACGGAATCGGAGCAGCTGGTCACCACGGCGCGGACCAACTCCGAGCAGCTGGTCAGCGATGCCCGGACCCGTTCCGAGGCGATGATCTCCGACGCCAGGCAGAAGTCCGAGGCCCTGCTCTCCGATGCGCAGACGCGCTCCGAGACGCAGCTGCGCCAGGCCAAGGAGAAGGCCGACGCGCTGCAGGCCGACGCCGAGCGCAAGCACACCGAGATCATGGCGACCATCAACCAGCAGCGCAGCGTGCTGGAGGGCCGGATCGAGCAGCTCAAGACGTTCGAGCGCGAGTACCGGGTGCGGCTCAAGTCCTACCTGGAGTCGCAGCTCGAGGAGCTCGAGCAGCGCGGCTCGGCGGTCCCCGTGGACGGTGGCCAGGAGGCGTTCGGAGGCGAGGCTGCCAAGCCCGGCCTGAGCCAGACGTTTGCCAAGGGCAACAACTAACCCGGTATCGCCTGTCGGCCGTCCTACAAGCTGACCCAGGGGTATGCCGTGCTGATCCTGACGCTCGTAATGGCAGCGGTTGGGTTCGCGCTGCTGGTGGTCGCCCTGATGACCGGATCGGTCGTGTGGGCATGGGGATGCATCGTGGTCTGCGTGGTCGGTGCGGTGTTGCTGCTGGTGAGTTCGCTACGCGGCAACACCGCACCGGATGCGTCCGAACCCGGGGCCACGCCATCGGATGGGCGGGCCGACACGGGCCGGGAGTCGTCGGACAGGCGATTTGACGCCGGCGACTAGAATCGCAGTCAGTATGTGGCGCTGATCCGGCCATCACCGGGGAGCCTTCGGAAGAACGGCGCGCGTTCGCGAAGAACGGTCGCTCAGTAGAACCGAACGGGTGGGCCCGTCACAGCCCAGCACGAGAGGTCCGGACGGCGGTGCCGCCGCAGCCGGGCAAGCGGGGTGGTACCGCGGTCGCAGCGCAGAGGCGCTGCCGTCGTCCCCGTGCCAGACACGGCACGAGGGAGTAACTGGGTTGACGAACAACTCGACCGGCAACGGATCCGATCAGACGGGCGCCGGCTATCCGCGAGTTGATCTCGGCGGCGGCAAGGCCAACACGAACGTGCGCTTTCCCGAGCTCGAGCAGCGGGTGCTGGCCGAGTGGGCGGCCGACGACACGTTCCGCGCCTCCATCGCCAACCGGGCCGAGGCGCCCGAGTTCGTCTTCTACGACGGCCCGCCCTTCGCCAACGGCCTGCCGCACTACGGCCACCTGCTCACCGGTTACGTCAAGGACCTCATCCCGCGCTTCCAGACGATGCGCGGCAAGAAGGTCGAGCGCCGGTTCGGCTGGGACTGCCACGGCCTGCCCGCCGAGCTCGAGGCGGAGAAGCAGCTCGGCATCAAGGACAAGTCCGAGATCGAGGAAATGGGCCTCGCGCAGTTCAATGCCGCCTGCAAGTCGTCGGTGCTGCGCTACACCGACGAGTGGCGCGAGTACGTCACCCGGCAGGCGCGCTGGGTCGACTTCGACAACGACTACAAGACGCTCGACCTGGACTTCATGGAGTCGGTCATGTGGGCGTTCAAGGAGCTCTACGACAAGGGGCTGATCTACCAGGGCTTCCGGGTGCTGCCGTACAGCTGGTACGAGCAGACGCCGCTGTCGAACCAGGAGACCAAGCTCGACGACGCCTACAAGATGCGTCAGGATCCGGCGGTCACCGTCGACATGCCGCTGAGTGCGCCCGGTTCTCCGCTCGACGGCGCGAACGCGCTGATCTGGACCACCACGCCCTGGACGCTGCCGTCCAACCTGGCGATCGCCGTCCATCCCGAGATCGACTACGTCCAGGTCGAGGGCAAGGACGGCAAGCGGTACGTGCTCGCCAAGGACCGGGTGGCGCACTACGCCCGCGAACTCGGCGAGGAGCCGGCCGTGCTCTCCGAGCACAAGGGCGCCGAGCTGGTCGGGCTGTCCTACGAGCCGCCGTTCGACTTCTTCCACGGACCCGACAAGGGCCACGCCAATGCGCACCGCACGCTCGCCGCGGACTACGTCACCACCGACTCCGGCACCGGAATCGTCCACCTCGCACCGGCTTTCGGTGAGGAGGACATGGACTGCGCGACGGCCAACGGCATCGAGATCGTGCAACCGCTGGACGCGGGCGGCAAGTTCACCGCCATGGTGCCGCCGTACGAGGGCCTGCAGGTGTTCGATGCCAACCCGGTCATCGCCAAGGACCTGAAGGCGGCAGGCAAGCTGCTGCGGCACGAGACGATCGAGCACTCCTACCCGCACAGCTGGCGCAGCGGCCAGCCGCTGATCTACATGGCGGTGCCGTCCTGGTTCGTCGCCGTCACCAAGTTCCGCGACCGGATGGTCGAGCTGAACCAGGAGATCACCTGGGTGCCCGAGCACATCCGTGACGGCCAGTTCGGCAAGTGGCTCGAGGGCGCCCGTGACTGGAACATCAGCCGGAACCGCTACTGGGGCAGCCCGATCCCGGTCTGGATGTCGGACGATCCGGCGTACCCGCGGATCGACGTGTACGGCTCGCTCGACCAGCTGGAGGCGGACTTCGGCGTGCGGCCGACCGACCTGCACCGGCCGATGATCGACGACCTGGTCCGCCCGAACCCGGACGACCCGACCGGCAAGTCGATGATGCGCCGCGTCCCCGAGGTGCTGGACTGCTGGTTCGAGTCCGGCTCGATGCCGTACGCGCAGGTGCACTACCCGTTCGAGAACAAGGACTGGTTCGACGGCGGTAATGGGCAGGAGGGCCACAACCCCGGCGACTTCATCGTCGAGTACAACGGCCAGACCCGTGGCTGGTTCTACACGCTGCACGTGCTGGCGACGGCGCTCTTCGATCGCCCGGCGTTCAAGACGGTCGCGGCGCACGGCATCGTGCTCGGCGACGACGGCCTGAAGATGAGCAAGTCCAAGGGCAACTACCCGGACGTCAACGAGGTGTTCGACCGGGACGGTTCGGACGCCATGCGGTGGTTCCTGATGTCCTCGCCGATCCTGCGCGGCGGCAACCTGGTCGTCACCGAGCAGGGCATCCGCGAGGGCTCCCGGCAGGCCCTGATGCCGCTGTGGAACGCGTGGAGCTTCCTGCAGCTGTACGCGGGCAAGCCCGGACAGTGGCGCACCGATTCGCCGAACGTGCTCGACAAGTACATCCTGGCGAAGCTGTCGGGCACCCGTGACGCGATCACCGAGGCGCTCGAGGTCAACGACATCGCGGGTGCCTGCGACGAGCTGCGGACCTTCTGCGACGCGCTCACCAACTGGTACGTGCGCCGCTCCCGGACGCGGTTCTGGGACGAGGACCGCGACGCCATCGACACCCTGCACACCGTGCTCGAGGTCGTCACCCGCCTCGCGGCTCCGCTGCTGCCGCTGGTGACCGAGGTCATCTGGCGGGGGCTCACCGGCGGGCGTTCCGTGCACCTGACGGACTGGCCAGAGGCAACGGATCTGCCGTCCGATCCCGAGCTCGTCAGCGCGATGGACGAGGTCCGCTCGGTCTGCTCGACCGTGCTCGGCCTGCGCAAGGCGCAGAACCTGCGGGTGCGGTTGCCGCTGCCCGAGGTGACCGTGGCGGCCGAGGACGCCGAGCGGCTGCGCCCGTTCATCGGCATCATCGCGGACGAGGTCAACGTCAAGAAGGTGGACCTGACCGAGGACGTGGACGTGCACGGCAAGTTCGAGCTCGTCGTCAACGCGCGAGCCGCAGGCCCGCGCCTGGGCAAGGACGTGCAGACGGTCATCAAGGCGGTCAAGGCCGGGGACTGGTCCGAGGTCGACGGGGTCGTCACCGCCGCTGGCATCGCCCTGCTCCCGTCCGAGTACACCCAGCGCCTGGTCGCCGCCGAGCCCGAGTCCACCGCGGCGCTGCCGGAGAACGCGGGCCTGGTGGTCCTCGACTCGGCGGTCACCGAGGAGCTGGAGGCCGAGGGCTGGGCGAAGGACCGCATCCGCGAATTGCAGGACGCCCGCCGCGCGGCCGGCCTGGAGGTCTCGGACCGGATCGTCGTCACCCTGCAGGTGCCCGAGGACCGACTCGAATGGGCGGCCCGGCACCGTGAGCTGATCGCGGGGGAGATCCTCGCGACCAGCCTCGAGCTCGGTGAGGCGAGCGGACCCGAGTCGATCGAGCTGGGCGAGGGCGCCCGGGTCGTGATCACCAAGGCGTGAGACGCGTCATCCGGTGATCTGTCGGTGACCGGGCGTAGCTTGCACGCATGAGCACCAGTAAGGAGACGGTCGCGTACGTCCTCGGGCAGCTCGAGCCCCTGGACGTGCGCGCCCGTGCGATGTTCGGCGAGTACGGGTTGTACTGCGACGAGAAGATGGTCGCGTTGATCTGTCACGACACCGTCTTCGTCAAGCCGACCGAGGTGGCGGACGGCTACCTCGGCGCGGACGCGCTGGCACCCCCTTATCCGGGTGCGAAGGACCACCTCGCGATCCCGCCCGAGCGGATCGAGGACACCCGGTGGCTGCACGAGTTCATCCAGCGCACCGCCGATGTCCTGCCGGTGCCGAAGAAGAAGAAACCCAAGGCCACGTGACGGGACCGTCCACCTCGCGCCGCTGGGTGCTGCACCTCGACATGGACGCGTTCTTCGCCTCCGTCGAGCAGCTCACCCGGCCGACCCTGCGTGGGCGGCCGGTGCTCGTCGGCGGGCTCGGTGGGCGCGGGGTGGTCGCGGGCGCCAGCTACGAGGCGCGCGCCTACGGGGCGCGGTCGGCGATGCCGATGCACCAGGCCAGGCGCATGGTCGGCGCGGGCGCGGTGGTGCTGCCGCCGCGCGGCGGCCTCTACTCGATGCTGAGCAAGACGGTATTCGACGCCCTGCGCACGCGGATGCCGGTCCTCGAGATGCTCTCCATGGACGAGGCGTTCGGAGAGCCCCCGGAGCTGGTGGGGGCCGACGCGGAGGCGGTGCGGGCGTTCGCGGAGGAGTTGCGTGCGCTGATCCGGGAGCGGTCCGGGTTGGTCGCATCGATCGGTGCCGGAGCGGGCAAGCAGATCGCGAAGATCGCCTCCGGTCTGGCGAAGCCGGACGGGGTGCGCGTGGTCACCCCGGGTGAACAGCGCGCACTGTTCGAGGCGTTGCCGGTTCGCAAGCTGTGGGGGATCGGGCCGGTCGCGGACGAGAAGCTGCGCCGGCTCGGGATCGAGACCATCGGCGGGCTCGCGGCGACGTCGGAGACGGAGATCGTCTCGGTGCTCGGCGCCACGATGGGGCCGAGCCTGCATCGCCTCGCGAAGGGGATCGACGACCGTCCGGTGGCCGAGCGTGCCGACGCCAAACAGGTCAGCGCCGAGACCACGTTCGCGGCCGATCTGGTCACCCTGGACCAGCTGCGGTCGGCGGTGGACCGCACCGGCGCGGCCGCGCACGCCCGGCTGCTCGGCGACGGCCGGGCGGCCAGGACGGTGGTGTTGAAGCTGAGGAAGTCCGACATGAGCATCGTCACCCGGTCGGCGACGCTGCCCTATGCGACGACGGAGCTGCAGACGCTCGTGGCCACCGCGCAGCGTCAGGTGATCGATCCGCTCGAGCTCGGCCCGGTGCGATTGGTCGGGGTCTCGCTCGGCGGGCTCACCTCGGTTCGGCAGGGCTCGCTGTTCCCCGACCTGGACCAGGGTGATGTGATGCTCATCACAGAATTGGAGGCGGCGCCTGCGGTGCCGGCGCCGGCGATCCCGACGGTCGTGGACGCGGCGCGCTGGCGCCCCGGTCAGGACGTCGTACACCCGGAGTTCGGTCACGGATGGGTGCAGGGCTGCGGACATGGCGTGGTCACGGTTCGTTTCGAGACCCGCTCGACCGGCCCGGGCGTCGCGCGTACCTTTGCCGAGGACGACGACGGACTTGCCCGCGCCGACCCCGAGGCGAGCCTTCATTAAGGATCACCTTATTTTTGTCCTGTTGACTACAGTCACAGACACACTTCGGTGGATGCCATAGTGGACGCAACCGCTGAATCGCTCTGAGCAACACACGAGCACCGAGAACATGTTCACCCGAGAAAAAGGAAAAGCATTGATGCTCCGCAAGACCCTCATCGCCGGTGTCGCCGTGGCGGCCGCCCTCTCGCTCGCCGCCTGTGGTGACGACAGCTCTGAGGCCAAGTCGACGACCACCGCCAAGGCCACCACCACGGTCGCCGACATCGAGTACCCCCCGGTGCCCTCTGCGGTCGAGCTGAACGCGATGCTGGTCAAGGGCCTCGACCCGGCCACCCCGGTCGCCGAGAAGACCGCCCTGGTCCAGGACGGCGAGTCGGACCCGGGCCTGTTCGACGCGGTGGCCGCGGCCGCCAAGCAGTCCAACGCCACCGTCACCGTCGTCGACCCGATCCTCGACAACGGCGACGGCACCCTCACCGCCACCGTCAACATGGACATCGGCGGCCAGGTCAGCGCCGGCACCGCCGGCTTCGTGGTCGAGAACGGCCAGTGGAAGCTGTCGAAGGAGTACGCCTGCAACATCGTCAAGCTGGCGAACCTCACCTCGCCTGCCTGCGTCTGACGCTCAGCAGCACCCGACCGAATGCCGGTGCCCCGCAAGGGGTGCCGGCATTCGGCGTTTCACGCGGGCGAGGCCGCGCGGACCCGGTCCACCGCCGTCCCGGCCAGCCGCCCGAGCAAGTCGGCGCCGATGGGCTCCTGCCCGGAGGCCACGAGCTGGATCAGGGTCGAGCCGACCTGGGCGATGATCACGTCCGAGGTCATCGTCACCCCGTCGCTCGACGTGAGCAGGCGGACCGAGGTCGAGGCATCACCCACCGGGGGCTGACCGAGGCCCCCCAGGCGGTACTGCACCGCGAAACCGTCGGCGTCGGTGCCCCGGTACTCGGCACAGCCGTCGAAGGCCTCCTGGACGCGGGCCAGCGCCGCCGCGGCGCCCCCGTCCGGGTAACTCGCGGCGTCGATGTCGATGCTGGTGAAGTCGGGCCCGCCGAACCGCGCGACCGCGCGCGCCGCCGACCCGGGCGCCTGGTCCGCCACCTCGCGGAGCACGGCCGCGCAGGCCTGCGGGTCGGTGCTCGAGCGGTCGGCGGCGTCGTACTCCGGCGCGGGGGGCAGGCCCAGGTCCGCTACCGGATCTGCAAGGGGCGCAAAGCCGGTCGGTAGGTCGGCCGGGGTCAGCAGCGCCGCGCGCAGTCGGGCTGGGTCGGTGATCGGGCCCGAGCCGGCCGCCGCAGCGGTGACGGGGGCGGGCAGCGGGGCCACCGTCGGCTGCACCTCGTCGGCCGACCCGGAGCACGCCGCGAGCAGGGGCAGCGCGGCCAACGCGGCTGCGCAGGCACGGGCGGTGGTGCTCATCACCCCGACCACTGCACCCGGTTGGTGATGGTCTGTCGCAGCGTCGTGGTGCCGTTCGGGTCGCGATAGCTCTGGTGGCCGCCGACAGTGACGTCGCCGCCGACCGGCAGCGGCTGATTCAGGTCGACGACCATGGTGCCGGTCCCGGTCATGACGTAGGTCTCGATGTTGAGTCGGCTCGACTTGTCCGGCAGGTCCCACACGGGAGACTCGGGGGTCTGGGTGACCGAGACGTCGACGGTGAGCCGGTCCCCGTCCCGCTCACGCAGGGTCGCGGTCGTCACCTGATCGAGCGCGATCCCGCTCATCACCTGCTGCCGGAGGGTCCACACCGCCCCGATCCCGATCTCCGCGTCCGGGAAGGACACGGTGCGATAGACGGACTGGTAGAGGGCCTGCTCGACGGCGGAACGGGCGATGTCCCTCGACTCGGGGTCGGGCGTGATCCGCAGCGAGGTGATCGCCCCGCTCGGGGTGACGGTGAATCCCGCACCCGACCCCTCCGCCTCCGTCAGCGCGTCGGCGAGGCGGGGGTCCGGCGTGCTGATCGAGCCGAGCGTCACGTCCACCTGCACGGCCGGATCGGACTGATCGCCTCGAACGGTCGCGGTGAGGGGAGTGCGGAGTTCGGGGGTCGAGAAGTCCTGCTGTGGCTGATCGTCGATCTGCTGGAAGACCTGCGAGCTGGTGGTCAGCGTGGCGTGCTGCTCGGAACCGATCGGTGGGTGCACGGTCACCCGCTGGCGGGGCTCGGCGCCCGGATCGAGGACGGTGGCCGTCATGGCCGAGACCGGGACGGTGACCTCTTTCGCGGACGCGGTGGGGACATCGGTGGGGGCGGCGTCGCCGCCGGACCCGCACGCGGAGACGAAGGAAGAGAGGGCAAGGGTCGCGGCGACCAGAGCGGTCCGGGCCGTCGCCGTTGCCGGGAGGGCGGACCGATGAGTGAACACAGACACGCGACCAGGTTAGCCACGGTCGGGTGTGGTGGGGTCCGGCATGCCACGGTAAGGGATGATGGCTGGGTGAGCGAAGCGGAGAATGCGGAGAACCCCGGCATCGGGGCGAGCGAAGCGACGGGGGGTGTGACCGCGGTGGCCTCCGCGCAGGCACCGCTGAGGATGCCGATGCTCGTCGCGATCGCGGCCCTGATCCTGGGGCTGGACCTGGTCACCAAGATCCTCGCGGTGCGGCACATCGAGCCGGGCGACCCGATCAGCGTGATCGGTGACGTGGTGACACTGACCCTGGTCCGCAACCCCGGTGCCGCCTTCTCGATGGCCACCGGGATGACCTGGGTGCTGACCCTGGTCGCGATCGCTGTGGTGATCGGCGTCATCAAGATCGGCAGGACCCTGCGGTCGCCGTGGTGGGCGCTCGGCCTCGGGCTGGTGCTCGGCGGCGCGCTCGGCAACCTGATCGACCGGATCTTCCGCGCCCCGGGCCCCCTGCAGGGCCACGTCGTCGACTTCGTGTCGGTCGGCTGGTGGCCGGTGTTCAACGTCGCGGACTCGGCGATCGTCTGCGGGGCGATCCTGCTGGTCGCGCTCACCCTGTTCGGCTTCGAACCCGACGGAACCCGCGACGCGAAGGCGGCGGGCGAATGAGGGAGACACGATCGATGCCCGTCCCGGACGGGCTCGAGGGTATGCGCGTGGACGCCGGCCTGGCCCGGCTGCTCGGGCTGTCGCGGACCGCGGTCGCCACACTGACGGACGAGGGCGCGGTCCTGCTCGACGGCACCGCCGTCGGCAAGTCGGACCGGCTGCCCGCGGGCGCCTGGCTCGAAGTGGAACTCCCCGAGCCCGCGCGACCGCTGACGGTGGAGGCGCAGCCGGTCGAGGGCATGGAGATCCTGTACTCCGACGAGGACGTCGTGGTGGTGGACAAGCCGGTCGGTGTGGCCGCGCACGCGAGCGTCGGGTGGACCGGGCCGACGGTCATCGGCGGGCTCGCCGCGGCGGGGTTCCGGATCTCCACCTCCGGCGCGCACGAGCGACAGGGCATCGTGCACCGGCTCGATGTCGGCACGTCCGGGGTGATGGTGGTCGCGACGAGTGAGCGGGCGTACACGCTGCTCAAGCGCGCGTTCAAGCAGCGCACCATCGACAAGCGATACCACGCGCTGGTGCAGGGACACCCGGATCCGAGCAGCGGCACGATCGACGCCCCGATCGGCAGGCACCGCAGCAACGACTGGAAGTTCGCGGTCACCGCGGACGGCAAGCCCAGCATCACGCACTACGACACCGTGGAGGCTTTCCAGGCCGCGAGCCTGCTCGACATCCACCTGGAGACCGGTCGCACGCATCAGATCCGGGTGCACTTCGCGGCGCTGCGGCACCCGTGCTGCGGCGACCTGACCTACGGCGCCGACCCCCGCCTCGCGGAGCGGCTCGGCCTCGAACGGCAGTGGCTGCACGCCCGCGCGCTCGGGTTCGCCCATCCCTCGGACGGCCGCTGGATGGAGATCACCAGCGACTACCCGAAGGACCTGCAACACGCCCTCGAGGTCCTCAGGAGTGCGTGACCGTGCCGCGGCGGTCGCGGCGGCCGGTTGTGCGGCTGCCCTGGCTCTCGTGGTCGTGACCCTCGGGGTGGTGAACCCGCCGCGGCCGACGTCGATCGTGACCGACCGGCTCGGCCCCGAGGGCGGCGAACCCGTCGACGGGTATCTCGCGCGCGCGGGTGCCTCGATCGGCGGGCCCGATGCCGACCCGCGCTGGGCGCTGGTCTCGCTCGACATCGAGATGACCGCGGATCAGGCGTACGGGCTCGCCGACGGCGTCCGGATCTCGCGGATGTTGTTCCGGGTCCCGCTCGACCGCGTGCAGACCCAGTTGATCGGGGTGGACGTGCCCGCGAACCAGGAGGCGGTACGCCGCTCGCCGGGCGTCGCGGCCGGCCGGCTGCAGGGCACGGCGGGGGAGTGGGACCGGCAGGCGCGCATCGATGCGGTGTCGGCGGGGCGTCTCGAATCAGGGTGCGCCTGCGTGGCCGGGATGACCGTCCGAGGGGACCTCGCGCGGTTGCGGGAACTGGCGGCCCGGCCCGGCGTCCGAGCGGTCGAGGCGCTGCCCGCGGATGCCGTCCACGGCCGGTTCGCGGTCACCCCGTTGCTGCCCGAGCACATCGACGTGGTGCGGCCCGGCCCGGACGACGGCGAGGTGCCCGCGCGGTGACCGGCTCCCCGAGTCCGGCGGTACCGGGGTCGTCGCGGAGATCGGACGGCGAGCTGGGCGTCGCCGCTGCCGTCGGCGCGCACCTGATGTGGGGGATGTTCCCGATCTTCTTCGGGCTGCTGGCCCCCGCCGGTGCGGTCGAGATCCTGGCCCACCGGATGCTGTGGACCCTGTTCGTGATGCTGACGATCGGCGCCCTGCTGCATCGGCTCTCGCGGCTGCGCACCCTCACCCCGAAGGCCGTGGCGATCGTGGCGGGCGCCGCGCTGATGATCTCCGTCAACTGGGGCACCTACATCTACGGCGTGCTGTCGGGGCGGGTGGTCGAAACGGCGCTCGGCTACTTCGTCAATCCGCTCGTCAGCGTGCTGCTGGGGATGATCGTCTTCCTGGAGCGGGTCAACCGGTGGCAGGCGGCCGCGCTGGGGCTCGCGGCGGTCGCGGTGCTGGTGCTCACGATCGACTACGGCAGGCCGCCCTGGATCGCCCTCGTCCTGGCGTCGAGCTTCGGCGCCTACGGGCTGCTCAAGAAGGTGGTCCCGCTCGATCCGGTGACCAGCCTCACCGCCGAGGGCGTCGTCACGGCGCCGTTCGCGATCGGGTACCTGGTCTTCCTCTCGGTCACGGGGACGGGCACGTTCGTCGGCCACGGCGCGGGCCACACGCTGCTCCTGATGGCCGCGGGCGTGGTGACGGCGGTGCCACTGCTGTTGTTCGGCGCCGCCGCCAAGCGGGTGCCGCTGGTGGCGCTCGGGATCATCCAGTACCTGACCCCGTCGCTTCAGATGCTGTGGGGGGTCGCGGTGCTGCACGAGGACATGCCGGGCTCGCGATGGGCCGGGTTCGCCTTGATCTGGCTGGCGCTGCTGATCTTCACCACCGACGCGGTCCGCCGGGTGCGCCGGTCCCGCCGCACGGTCCTCGTCCCGGCGGGCTGACCGTTCGTGCCCCGCCGCGCTCCGTCCCGGCGCGGGTGACCGACGCTGTCGGCCCCACCGCCTACACTCAGGGCGCTGAAAACATCGGGGCGCTCCCAGTCCTGCAAGAGCTTGAGAGGCGCGCGTGGCTGACTCGTTCGTTCATCTGCACAATCACACCGAGTACTCGATGCTCGACGGTGCGGCCAAGGTCGGTCCCCTCTTCAAAGAGGCTCAGCGGCTGGGTATGACCGCGGTCGGGATGACCGACCACGGCAACATGTTCGGCGCCAGCGAGTTCTACAACGAGGCGAAGAAGCACGACATCACGCCGATCATCGGGATCGAGGCGTACATCGCGCCGGAGTCCCGCTTCAACACCAAGCGCGTGCTGTGGGGCGACCCCGGCCAGAAGTCCGACGACGTCTCCGGTAGCGGCGCCTACACCCACATGACGATGGTCGCCGAGAACGCGACCGGCGTGCGGAACCTGTTCAAGCTCTCCTCCCGCGCCTCGATCGAGGGCCAGCTCGGCAAGTGGGCCCGGATGGACGAGGAGATCATCGCCGAGCACCACGAGGGGATCATCGCGACCACCGGCTGCCCCTCCGGCGAGGTGCAGACCCGGCTGCGCCTGGGCCACGACCGCGAGGCCCTCGAGGCGGCCGCGAAGTGGCAGGAGATCTGGGGCAAGGACAATTTCTTCCTCGAGCTGATGGACCACGGACTGTCCATCGAGCGGCGCGTGCGCGAGGGACTGCTCGACATCGGGCGCAAGCTCGGCATCCCGCCGCTGGCGACCAACGACTGCCACTACGTGACCAAGGACGCCGCCGAGAACCACGAGGCGCTGCTCTGCATCCAGACCGGCAAGACGCTCAGCGATCCGGCCCGATTCAAGTTCGACGGCGACGGCTACTACCTCAAGTCGGCCGAGGAGATGCGCGCGATCTGGGACGACGAGGTCCCCGGCGCCTGCGATTCGACCCTGCTGATCGCCGAGCGGATCCAGCCCTACGACGACGTCTGGAAGCACCGCGACCGGATGCCGATCTTCCCGGTGCCCGAGGGCGAGACCCAGGCCAGCTGGCTGCGCAGGGAGGTGCTGTCCGGCCTCGACCGCCGCTTCCCCGGCGGCCCGCCGCAGGAGTACCTCGACCGCGCCGACTACGAGATCGGCGTCATCAACGAGATGGGCTTCCCGGCCTACTTCCTGGTGGTCGGCGACCTGATCAACCACGCCAAGGACGTCGGCATCCGGGTCGGCCCCGGCCGTGGTTCCGCGGCCGGATCGCTCGTCGCCTACGCGATGGGCATCACCAACATCGACCCCATCCCGTACGGGCTGCTGTTCGAGCGGTTCCTCAACCCCGAGCGCGTCTCGATGCCCGATATCGACATCGACTTCGATGATCGCCGTCGCGGCGAGATGGTCCGTTACGCCACCGACAAGTGGGGCAGCGACCGGGTGGCCCAGGTCATCACGTTCGGCACCATCAAGACGAAGGCCGCGATCAAGGACTCGGCCCGCGTCCAGTTCGGTCAGCCGGGCTTCGCCATCGCCGACCAGATCACCAAGGCGCTGCCGCCGCCGATCATGGCCAAGGACATCTCGGTCTCCGGCATCACCGATCCCGAGCACGAGCGCTACAAGGAGGCCGCCGAGGTCCGGGCGCTGATCGACGCGAACCCGGACGTCGCGAAGATCTACCAGACCGCCAAGGGCCTGGAGGGCCTGATCCGCAACGCGGGCGTGCACGCCTGCGCGGTGATCATGTCGTCCGAGCCGCTCACCGATGCGATCCCCGTGTGGAAACGCGCGCAGGACGGCGCCATCATCACCGGCTGGGACTACCCGTCGTGTGAGGACATCGGCCTGCTCAAGATGGACTTCCTGGGGCTGCGGAACCTCACGGTCATCGGTGATGCACTCGAGAACATCAAGGCGAACCGGGGCATCGACCTCGACCTCGACACCATCCCGATGGACGACCCGGCCACCTTCGAGCTGCTCTCCCGCGGGGACACCCTCGGGGTGTTCCAGCTCGACGGCGGCGGCATGCGGGAGCTGCTGAAGCTGATGCAGCCGACCGGGTTCGGCGACATCGTCGCCGCCCTCGCCCTCTACCGCCCCGGACCCATGGGCATGAACGCGCACACCTCCTACGCCAAGCGCAAGAACGCGCTGGAAGAGGTCAGCCCGATTCACCCCGAGCTGGAGGAGCCGCTCAAGGACATCCTCTCGGAGACGTACGGCCTGATCATCTATCAGGAGCAGATCATGCAGCTGGCCCAGAAGGTGGCCGGCTACTCGCTGGGTCGAGCCGACATTCTGCGTCGCGCCATGGGCAAGAAGAAGGCCTCGGTGCTCGAGGCCGAGTTCGAGGGCTTCGAGGCGGGCATGCTGGCCAACGGCTTCGGCGCCAAGGCCATCAAGGCGTTGTGGGACACGGTGCTGCCCTTCGCCGGGTACGCGTTCAACAAGTCGCACTCCGCCGGCTACGGCCTCGTCTCCTACTGGACCGCGTACCTCAAGGCCAACTACCCGGCCGAGTACATGGCGGGTCTGCTCACCTCGGTCGGCGACGACAAGGACAAGTCCGCGATCTACCTGGCGGACTGCCGGAAGATGGGCATCACGGTGCTCCCGCCGGACGTCAACGAGTCGGAGGTCAACTTCGCCTCGGTCGGCAGCGACATCCGCTTCGGCATGGGCGCGGTGCGCAACGTCGGCGCGAACGTGGTGGCCTCGATCATCAAGGCGCGCACGGAGAAGTCGAAGTTCACCGACTTCTCGGACTACCTCAACAAGATCGACGTGGTCGCCTGCAACAAGAAGGTCACCGAGTCGCTGATCAAGGCGGGCGCCTTCGATTCGCTCGATCATCCGCGCAAGGGCCTGTTCCTGGTTCACACCGATGCCATCGAGTCGGTGTTGGGCACCAAGAAGGCCGAGGCGGTCGGGCAGTTCGATCTGTTCGGAGATGCCGGCGGCGGCGGGGACGACTCACTCGCGTCCGTTTTCGCGATCCGGGTTCCGGACGAGGAGTGGGAGACCAAGCACCGCCTCGCGCTGGAGCGGGAGATGCTGGGCCTCTACGTCTCCGGGCACCCCCTCAACGGCGTCGAGCACATCCTCCGGCAGCAGTCCGACACCTCGATCGCGTCGATCCTCGAGGGCGAGGTCAAGGACGGCGCCCAGGTGACCATCGGCGGCATCATCGCCTCGGTGGACCGCCGGATCAACAAGAACGGTCTGACCTGGGCGATCATTCAGCTCGAGGATCTCGTCGGTGGCATCGAGGTCCTGTTCTTCCCGCAGGCGTACTCGGTGTACGGCATGGACATCGCGGAAGACGCCATCGTGCTGGTCAAGGCCAGGGTCTCGATCCGAGACGATCGGATGTCGTTGATCGGCAACGATCTCGCGGTGCCGGACCTCTCCGCGGTCGGGGTGGCGAAGCCGGTGGCGGTGAGTCTGCCGACGCGGCTGTGCACCGAGGACAAGGTCGGCGCCCTCAAGCAGGTGCTGATCCGGCATCCCGGTACCTCGGACGTGCACCTGAGGTTGATCATCGGCGACCGGATCACGACCCTCAAGCTGGACGACAGCCTGCGGGTGGAACCGTCCTCCGCGTTGATGGGCGATCTCAAGGCGCTGCTCGGTCCGGGCTGTCTCGCCGTCTAGGGGCCTCCGACCCGAATCTCCTTACGCCCTAAGGTATTAATCACTTACGGCATAAGGAGATTCGAACGGTGAGTGTGGTCGCAGGTCAGGGCGATGCAGCGCGATCGATGGCGCTCCTGTGGCGGGCACCGGTCGCCGCCGACCCGAGACCCGCACCGGGTCCGAGGCCGGCGCTGACGGTGGACGAGATCGTCGCGGTCGCGATCGCGGTCGCCGATGAGGCCGGGATGGCCGGGCTGTCCATGCGAGCTGTCGGCGCGCGACTCGGGCGAACGGCCATGGCGCTGTACACCTACGTGCCGAGCAAGAGCGAGCTGGTGGACCTGATGTACGACCGGGCGCACGGTGAGCTCCCCACCGACTACGACCTCGACGAGGGATGGCGGCCGGCCGCGACGTCGTGGGCCCAGGACCTGTGGGCCTTCTACATCCGGCATCCGTGGACGCTCAGCGTCTCGTATGCGCGCCCTGTGCTGGGGCCGGGGGAACAGGCCGTCCTCGAAGCGTTGGTGCGGATCCTGTTCGAGGCGGGCCTGTCCGCCCGGGTCCTCCGCCGCGTCGTCGGTGTGCTGTTCCATTTCGTGCGCGGTTCCGCCGCGGCCGTCGCCGAGTCACGGCGGGCTGCCGTCGCGACCGGGATGTCGGACGAGCAGTGGTGGTCGACGCGGTCCGCGCTGCTGCAGCAGGTGGCCCCGGATTTCGCCGAGCGCTTTCCGATGCTGGTGCGGCTCGGGGTCGCGGCCGCGGAGGAGGAGCGGCACGGGTTTCGCGACGGTGGGCGGGCGCCGCAGCTCGAGGACGAGGCGCTCGAGAACTTCGCCGTCGGCCTCGACGTCGTGCTGGACGGTGTCGAACGCGGCCGTTAGTCGAGCACGGCGGTCAGTCGGCCAGGGCGGTCAGTCGAGCGTCGACCGGTCGGCCGTGTACTTCCAGTACAGCCGACGCGCCCACCACACGACGACGGCGGTGGCGGCGGCGACCAGCACGGCAGGCTGCAATGCCTGGGTGATCGCGAGGAGGGCGATGAACACCAGCAGGCTGACCGCCAGCGCCTCGAGCTTGTAGAGCGGCCATTCGGTCCCGGCCAGGTCCACGGAGGCGCCACGGCTGCGCGGCACGCGGCGGGCGTGCGGCGCATAGTCGGCGGTGGTCATGAGTTCAGGCTACAAGGAAATCGAAGTTCGGTCGAGCGAACACTTGAGTTCGACCGCCGAAGGTCGGCGCGTTGGGATGCACCGCCGCGGGCGCGGGTGTTCACTGGTGAAATGCCGCTGACAGGAGAATACGAGCCCAGTCCGACGAAGTGGTCCGCCGATCAGGCCGCGCTGTACGAGAGTTCCGGCGGGACCAAGGGTACGACCATGCAGGGCAAACCGGTGGTCTTGCTGACGACCAAGGGTGCCAGGACCGGCAAGCTCCGCAAGGCTCCGCTGATGCGCGTCGAGCACGACGGGGAGTACGCGATCGTCGCCTCGCTCGGCGGGGCACCGAAGCACCCTGTCTGGTACCACAACGTCATCGCGGATCCGCACGTCGAACTGCAGGACGGCCCCGTGAAGCGGGACATGATCGCCCGCGAGGTGACCGGCGACGAGAAGACCGTGTGGTGGGAGCGTGCCGTCGCGGTCTGGCCCGACTACGCCGAGTACCAGAAGAAGACCGACCGCCAGATTCCCGTGTTCGTGCTCACACCGCAGTAGGCAGGGCGGCGCTCCCAGTCCGATCCTCGCGGCGCAGACACGGGTCGGGTCGCCGGCCCGAGGGCGCAGGTGGCAGCATATTGAGGTGTCGAAAACCCCGGAACTCGCCGACCTGAAGGCCACCATGCCGCTCGATGCGGATGAGATCGATGCTGCCCACAGGCGAATTTCCGACGTCGTCGCGGTGACCCCGCTCCAGTTCAGCGAGCGCTTGTCGGCGGCCACGGGCGCCAAGGTCTACCTCAAGCGGGAGGACCTGCAGGTGGTCCGCTCGTTCAAGCTGCGCGGCGCCTACAACCTGATGGTCCAACTCACCGCGGCCGAGCGGGAGGTCGGCGTCGTCTGCGCGAGCGCAGGCAATCACGCTCAGGGTGTGGCCTATGCCTGCCGGACGATGCACATCCGCGGCCGGATCTACGTGCCCGCGAACACGCCGAGGCAGAAGCGAGATCGGATCAAGGCCCATGGTGGCTCGTACGTCGAGTTGATCGCGACCGGTAAGACCTACGACGCTGCCGCGGCGGCGGCCAAGGACGACGTCGTGCGGACCGGTGCGACGATGGTGCCGCCGTTCGACGACCCGCGAACCGCGGCCGGTCAGGGCACCATCGCCGCCGAGATCCTCGAGCAGCTCGGCGAGGAGCCGGGCACGGTGATCGTCCCGGTCGGTGGGGGCGGGCTGATCGCGGGCATCGCCACCTACCTGCACGAGCGTTCGCCGCACACCGCGATCGTCGGGGTGGAACCGAGCGGCGCGGCATCGATGACGGCGGCGCTGGTCGCGGGCGCGCCGGTGACGCTGCCGGAGATCGACCCGTTCGTCGACGGCACCGCCGTCCGGCGGATCGGCGACCTGCCGTTGGAGGTGATGTCGGCGCTGGGTGCCGGCGTCGTCTCGCACGGTTCGCTGCCGCTGATGGCTCAGCCGCGTTCGGGTATCGCCGGCGAAGGCACGTTCGCGATGATCCACGCTGACGAGGGTGCGGTCTGCACGGCGTTGCTGGGCCTCTACCAGAACGAGGGCATCATCGCCGAGCCGTCGGGTGCGCTGTCGGTCGCGGCGCTGGAGCTGGTGAAGGTCGAGCCGGGGAGCACCGTCGTCTGCCTGATCTCGGGCGGTAACAACGACGTGTCGCGCTACGGCGAGATCCTCGAGCGCTCGCTGGTTCATCTCGGGCTCAAACATTATTTTCTTGTTGACTTCCCGCAGGAGCCGGGTTCGCTGCGCCGGTTCCTCGACGAGGTCCTCGGCCCTGAGGACGACATCACCCTCTTCGAATACGTGAAGCGGAACAATCGCGAGACCGGTGAGGCGTTGGTGGGCATCGAGCTCGGCTCGGCCGAGGGGCTGCCCCCGCTTCTGGAGCGAATGCACGATTCCGGCGTGCACGTCGAGCAGCTCGAGCCCGGCTCGCCCGCCTACCGTTACCTCACCTAGGCGGCGCGGGAGTCGGGCCGGACGGTCCGGTCAGGGCAGGGTGCGCACGAAATCGAAGAAGGCCGGTGCCAAGGCGGGGTTCGCGTTGCTCGCACCGGTGATGGCGCCGATCGCCGCGCCGGGGATGCAGCCGACGAAGATGAACAGGACGCACCCCACCACGGCTCCGACGCCCGCCCCGATATTTCCGCCGCGCGTCCAGCCGATCTCGAACTGCGTGATCATGTTCTCGTAGGCGCTCTGGCTGTACACCTCGTGCGGCTCGAGCACGCCGGACAGCGGATCCGGGTTGGCGGGGGCCTGGTAGGTGATCGTCGTGTCATCCGGGGGTGCGGGCGAGGCGTAGGAAGTACCGGCGCCGATCCCCATCGTCGCGATGACCAACACGGGGAGCGTCGTGGCCTTGTGAAGTTTCATTGTGGGGGCTCCTCTCATTCCAAGGAGACGGCCCCGATCTGGTCAAAGACCGTCCGGAACATCGCTTCGAATGATAGCCGCCAGGCTGTCCGAATAGCCATCCTCGAAGTACCGGCAAGCGGGTTCGTGGCCGGCAGCGGATTGTGCCGAAACCGCCTCTGAACAGTGCAATCCCGGCTAGTCTGAGGGCACGCAGGAGGTGGCATCAGTTGCCCGAACGGGCTCCTGTCATAACTGTCGGCGAGGGTGTGCCGCCGGCGGGAAGCTTCGCGCGCCGGCCGAAGGTTCACGCGCACAAGGCAACCCATCCGCGCATCGTGGGACCGCCGCCGCCACCCGGCATTCCGCCGGCCGGAACGGTTCGAGGAGCCGTCGGATACGCCGCGCGATCGCCGGGTTCGTCGATTCCCCGGCCGCGTCCGGTATGCCTGCGCGGATGCGGCGACGTGGCGCACACTTGTCGCAACTCGTGAACTCGCAGCCGCCTCCGGAGGTGTGGGAATCCATGGCAGTAGATCTGCTCGAGAACTTCGTCAACGGTCGCTTCGTCGCCTCCACCGCAACGGAATCGATCGAGGTGATCAACCCGGTGGACGAGACCGTGGTCGCCCGGGCGCCGATCTCCACCAAGGCCGACATCGACGCGGCGGTCGCCGCGGCCCGGGAGGCCTTCAAGTCCTGGGGGCGGACCACCCCCGGCATCCGGCAGGCCGCGCTGCTCGCGCTCGCCGATGCGATCGAGGCGCACAGCGACGAGCTCGTCGAGGCCCAGTGCCGCAATACCGGTCAGCCGAAGGCGGTCATCGCCGCGGAGGAGGTGAAGGTCGGGGCGGACCAGCTCCGGTTCTTCGCGGGTGCGGCCCGCATGCTCGAGGGCAAGTCGGCGGGCGAGTACATGGACGGGTTCACCTCCTATGTCCGCCGCGAGCCGATCGGGGTGGTCGGCCAGGTGACGCCGTGGAACTACCCGTTCATGATGGCGATCTGGAAGATCGGGCCCGCCCTCGCCGCAGGAAACACCGTGGTGCTCAAGCCGAGTGACACCACGCCCGAGAGCACGCTGGTCCTCGCCCGGCTGTCGAAGGGGATCCTGCCCGACGGCGTGCTGAACGTGGTGCTCGGCAACGGTGGCACCGGCGCGACCCTCGTCGAGCACCCGGACCTCGGGCTGGTCTCGATCACCGGGTCCGTCCGGGCCGGCATCGCGGTGGCGGTGTCGGCCGCCAAGCAGGTCAAGCGCGCGCACCTCGAACTCGGCGGTAAGGCACCCGCCGTGGTGTTCGCCGACGTCGACGTCGACAAGGCCGCGGGTGGGATCGCGGAGGCGGCGTTCTTCAACGCGGGCCAGGACTGCACGGCGGTGACGAGGGTGCTCGTCCACGAGTCGATCCACGACGACTTCGTCGACGCACTGGTGGCCAAGGCACGAGGCCTCAAGACCGGGTTGCCGGACGATCCGGACACCTTCTACGGACCGCTCAACAACGTGAACCACTTCAGCGCGGTGACCGCCAAGATCGCCGCGCTGCCCGCCCACGCGAAAGTCGTCACCGGGGGGAAGCGACTGGGCGAGCAGGGCTTCTTCCTCGAGCCGACCGTCGTCACCGGCGTGCGGCAGGAGGACGACATCGTGCAGGAGGAGACCTTCGGCCCGGTCCTGACCGTGCAGTCCTTCTCGGATGAGGAACAGGCCGTCGAACTCGCCAACGACGTCCGGTTCGGTCTCGCCTCGAGCGTGTGGACGAGGGACCACGGGACTGTCCAGCGTATGTCCGCCGCCCTCGATTTCGGGGCGGTGTGGGTGAACTGCCACATCCCGCTGGTGGCCGAGATGCCGCACGGCGGATTCAAGTACTCCGGTTACGGCAAGGACCTCTCGGCCTACGGGGTCGAGGACTACACCCGACTCAAGCACGTCATGAGCTCCCACGACTGAGCCGAGACCACCCGCCCCCGGACACTCGAGGACCGCCACGATGGACGCACTCCGGTACCGACTGCCGCAGGAACGATCGCTCGTCACCGCGCTGCCCGGCCCGAGGTCGCAGGCGCTGGCCGCGCGGCGGAGGGCGGCGGTCGCGGCGGGGGTCGGCTCCAGCGTCCCGGTCTACGCGGCCGATGCCGACGGCGGCGTCGTGGTCGACGTGGACGGGAACTCGCTCATCGATCTGGGAGCGGGTATCGCGGTCACCAGTGTCGGCGCCTCCAACCCCGATGTCGCGCAGGCCGTCTCCGAGCAGGCCGCGCATTTCGCGCACACCTGTTTCATGGTGACCCCGTACGAGGGATACGTTCGGGTGGCCGAGGAACTGGCCGTCCTCACCCCCGGCGACCACGACAAGCGCTCGGTGCTGTTCAATTCCGGCGCGGAGGCGGTGGAGAACGCGGTCAAGGTGGCGCGACTGGCGACCGGCAGGAACGCCGTCATCGCCTTCGACCACGCCTATCACGGGCGCACGAACCTGACGATGGCGTTGACCGCGAAGGCGATGCCCTACAAGGCGAACTTCGGTCCGTTCGCCCCCGAGATCTACCGGATGCCGATGTCGTACCCGTTCCGCGACGAGGCGGGACTGAGCGGCGCGGAGGCGGCGCGCCGGGTCATCGACCAGATCGAGAAGCAGATCGGCGCCGACTCGGTGGCCGCGATCATCATCGAGCCGATCCAGGGCGAGGGCGGATTCATCGTGCCCGCACCGGGATTCCTGCCCGCGTTGACCGAATGGGCGCGGTCGAACGAGGTCGTCTTCATCGCCGATGAGGTACAGACCGGCTTCGCCCGTACCGGCGCCTGGTTCGCGAGCGAGGACGAGGGGATCGTGCCGGACATCATCACGATGGCCAAGGGCATCGCGGGCGGTCTGCCGCTCGCCGCGATCACCGGCCGGGCCGAGCTGCTCGACGCGGTGCATCCCGGCGGACTCGGCGGCACCTACGGCGGCAACCCGATCGCCTGCGCTGCCGCGCTCGCCGCGATCGAATCGATGCGCGCACTCGACATGCCAGGGCGGGCCCGGCGAATCGGTGAGCTCGCGCAGCGCCGGCTGCGCGCGTTGTCCGAGGAGGTCGGAGTGATCGGCGAGGTGCGGGGCCGCGGGGCCATGCAGGCGATGGAGTTCGTGCGGCCGGGCGGCACCGAGCCGGACCCCGAGATCACCAAGGCCATCGCGGCACAGGCGCTGGAGCAGGGCGTCATCGTGCTCACCTGCGGCACCCACGGCAACGTGATCCGGCTGCTCCCGCCACTGGTGATCGGCGAGGAACTGTTCGGCGAGGCCCTCGACGTCCTGGAGGCAATCATCCGATCACTGGCAGGGGGCAACCGTGACTGAGGCTGACAACTCTCATCCGCTCGACCCGCTGGCGTCCGAGGAGTTCGCCGCGGTCGCGGCCGTTCTCGCGCGCGAGCACGGGGTGGGCCCGGGCTGGCGGTACGCCTCGATCGAGCTCGCCGAGCCGTCCAAGGCGGACATCGCCGCGTTCGAGGCGGACGCGACAGTGCCGGATCGCCGCGCGCACGTGGTGTGCTTCGAGCGGGCCGAGAACAGGACCTACAAGGCGCTGGTCTCACTCACCTCCGACGCGGTGCTCACCTGGCGGCACGTTCCCGGCGTGCAGGCGAACTTCACCGTCGACGAGTGGGAGGAGTGCGACGAGGTCCTGCGCAACCACCCGGACGTCGTCGCCGCTTTGGCGAGGCGCGGGATCACCGACATGAGCCTGGTCTTCATGGACACCTGGACCTACGGTGAGGCCGTCATCCCCGACAAATACAAGGGCCGCCGGCTCGGCTGGTCGGACACCTGGGTGAAGGCGGCGGAGGGCGCGAATCCCTATGCCGGGCCCGTGAACGGCTTCCATTGCGTGATCGACGTCAACAGCATGGAGTTGCTCGAGATCGAGGACTCCTTTTCCGTGGACCGGCCGCGGATCATGGGGGAGTACGTGCCGCGGCACATCCCCGAACGGATTCGCAAGGCCGGCACGCGGGAATCGTTGAAGCCGCTCGAGATCACCCAGCCGGAGGGGCCGTCGTTCACGCTCGACGGGAACAAGCTCGAGTGGCAGAACTGGTCGCTGCGCGTCGGGTTCAACTACCGCGAGGGCATGACCCTGCACGCGGTCTCCTACAACGACAACGGCCGCCGTCGCTCGATCGCCAACCGTCTCTCGTTCGCGGAGATGGTCGTGCCGTACCGGGACCACTGCGACGACCACTACCGCCGCACCGCCTTCGACATCGGCGAGTGGGGCATCGGGTTCATGACCACCTCGCTGGAGCTGGGTTGCGACTGCCTCGGTGAGATCCGGTACCTCGACGCGGTGCTGCACAACAGCAAGGGGGAGCCGTACACGATCAAGAACGCGATCTGCATCCACGAGGAGGACAACGCCGTCCTCTGGAAGCATGTCGATCACGACGGTGCGGAGGTGCGCCGGATGCGCCGGCTCACCGTCTCGTTCCACGTCACCGTGGCGAACTACGAGTACCTCACCTACTGGCGCTTCTACCAGGACGGCAACATCGAATGTGAGGTCCGCGCAACGGGAATCATGGTGGTCAGTCACTTCGACGAGGGCGTCGCACACCCCCACGGCACGCTCGTGGACGAGCGAACGTACGCGCCGTACCACCAGCACTTCCTGGTCGCCCGGATGGACCTCGACGTCGACGGGACCGAGAACACGGTGTACGCCACCGAGACCGAGATGGTTCCGATGGGCCCCGACAATCCGTACGGGCTGTCGTTGCGGCAACGTAACACCGCTCTGCGCACCGAGGAGCAGGGCAAGCAGGACTTCGACTGGCAGACCCAGCGGGCCTGGAAGGTGGTCAACGACAACACCACCAACGGATTGGGCACCGCACCGTCGTACAAACTGGTCCCCGGCGGCGCGTTCCCCTCGATGTTCGATCCGGCGTCGCCGATCTTCCAGCGCAGTCAGGTGATCGGGCACACCCTCTGGGTGACCCCGAACGACCCCGACGAGCGCTGGCCCTCGGGCGAATTCGTCAATCAGAGCGGCGTCGACCACGGACTTCCCGAGTGGACGAGGGCGAACCGATCCATCGAGAACACCGATGTCGTGCTCTGGTATGTCTTCGGGATCCACCACATCACCCGGCCCGAGGACTGGCCGGTGATGCCGGTGGACACGGTGAGCTTCTGGCTCAAGCCGGTCGGCTTCTTCGACCGCAACCCGGCACTGGACGTGGCACCGACCCCGGCAAAGCAGCGTCATGCCGCCACGGACGAGCACTGCTGTCATCCCGAGGGGCAGGAGTGATCGCGGACCGCACGAGTTCCTGACCGCCCACCGACGATTGGTTGGCCGACATGCGATTGGTAGTGGGGTATCTCGCGACTCCCAGCGGTGCGGACGGTCTCGCGCTCGGCGTTCTGCTCGCGCGCAGCCTCGGTGCCGAGATCGACATCTGCCTGGTGCTACCGGACGAGGAGCCGGTGCCCACGAGGATCCCCGTCGACTCGGCCTACGAGGACCTGCTCTCCGATCAGGCGGTGGATTGGCTGGTGGAGGCGCGCGCCACCGTGCCGGACGACATCACCGTCCGCACCCACCTGCGCTCCAACGAGTCCTTCGCCCAGGGTCTGCTCGACATGGCCGATGAAATCGAGGCGGAGATGATCGTCATCGGGGCCTCCGGGGACGGGTTGCTCGGGCGACACTCGATCGGGTCCGTCACCGGGGAACTGCTGCACTGCGCGCACCTTCCGATGGCGCTGGCGCCGCGGGGCATGAGGCATTCGGGGGCGAAGCAGATCCGGACCGTCACCTGCGCGGTGGGCACCCGCGTGGGTGCCGGGCGGCTGCTGCGAGAGGCGTTGAGGGTGAGCAGGCGGTCGATGGCTCCGCTGCGGCTGGTGTCGCTGGTGCCACTCGACATGTCCGCCCGGAGGCGTTCGGACACACCGGAATCGGCCCGTCAGCGGGCCATCGCGCACGCGGGGGAGGTCCTCGAGGAGGCGAGATCGGGCCTGCCCGAGGACGTCGCGGTCGAGTCGGTGGTCGCGGACGGCGCCAACGTCGAATCGGCGGTGAGCAAGCTCGAGTGGAGCGACGGGGATCTGATCATGGTCGGTTCCAGCCGACTCGCACTTCCCCGGCGCCTCTTCCTCGGATCGACCGTGTCCAAGATGCTCCGGATCGTTCCGGTTCCGATGATCGTCGTGCCGAAAGAGGGAGTGTGACGACCATGACCGACCGAGCGGAGCATCCCGCCGCGGGTGGCCTCGTCACCAAGGGGCTCGCGCCGGGAAAGATCGGCACCTTGTCGGGGGCGGTGATCGGCATCTCCTGCGTGGCGCCCGGGTACACCCTCACGGCGAGCATCGGCCTGATCGTGGCCGCGGTGGGTCTGAAGATGCCCGCCATCTTCATCGCAGGCTTCATCCCGATGTTCCTCACCGCGTACGCGTATCGGGAGCTGAACTCGGAATCGCCCGATTGCGGCGTGTCGTTCACCTGGTCCACCAAGGCGTTCGGCCCGTATGTCGGCTGGATGTGCGGGTGGGGCATGGTGATGGCGACGATCATCGTGCTGTCCAACCTCGCCGCCATCGCGGTGGAGTTCTTCTACCTGTTCCTCGCCCGGGTTTTCGACCAACCGGGAATCGAGGACCTGGCCGGCAACAAGGGCGTGAACATCGCCACCACGCTGGTGTTCCTCGCGATAGCGACGTGGATCTCGGGCCGAGGCATCACCACGAGCCAGCGAATCCAGTTCGTGCTGGTCGGGTTTCAGATGGTGGTGCTCCTGGTCTTCGTGGTCACCGCGTTCGTCCGGGTGGCCTCGGGTTCGGCGCCCGCGGGGCTGGACTTCGATCCATCCTGGTTCAACCCGTTCAGCGGGCTCGCCCTCGGGGCGTTCGTGGTGGGGGTGACCGGCTCGATCTTCGCCTTCTGGGGATGGGACACCTGCCTCACCCTCGGCGAGGAGTCGAAGGACCCGAAGAAGACCCCGGGCCGGGCAGGACTGCTGTGCGTCGTGTCGATTCTGGTGACCTACCTGCTGGTCGCCGTCGCGGTGATGATGTACGCCGGGGTGGGTGAGGACGGTCTCGGACTCGGCAATCCGGACAACTCCGAGAACGTGTTCGGGGCGCTGGCCGAACCAGTGCTCGGCCACTGGGCGGGCCTGTTGCTGTTCCTGGCCGTGTTCGCCTCCTCGGTCGCGAGCCTGCAGACGACGTTCCTGCCCGCCGCGCGGACGATGCTGGCGATGGGCGCGTACCGGGCGTTTCCGCGCAAGCTCGCCGAGGTGAACCCGCGTTTCCTGGTGCCCACCTACGCGACGGTGGTGGCGGGTGTGGTGACCGCCGCCTTCTACACGGTCGTCTCGTTGCTGTCGGAGCGGGCGTTGCTGGATACGATTGCCGCGCTGGGGATCATGATCTGCTGGTACTACGGCATCACGGCGTTCGCGTGCGTCTGGTACTTCCGGCACGAACTCTTCACCAGCGCCAGGAACGTCGTGTTCAAGTTCCTGTTCCCGCTCCTCGGCGGCATCATGCTGGCGGCGGTGTTCGTGATCTCGGTCGGGGAGAGCATGGACCCGGAGAACGGCAGCGGCGCGTCGATCGGCGGGATCGGGCTGGTGTTCTTCATGGGCTTCGGCGTGCTGCTGCTGGGGGCGGTGCTGATGCTGATCATGCGGCTGCGCCAGCCGGACTTCTTCCTCGGACGCACCCTGACCCGGGACACGCCAGCGCTCTCGGGCGAGGCGGACGTCTCGTCGCGGTCCTGAGTGGTCGTGGATCACCCCAGTTGGACGGGCACCCCGACCATCGAGCCGTACTCGGTCCACGAGCCGTCGTAGTTGCGCACGTTCGGGTAGCCGAGCAGTTCGTAGAGTGCGAACCAGGTGTGCGAGGAACGTTCACCGATCCGGCAGTACGCGATCACCGGGTTGTCCGCGGTGATCCCGTTCTCCGCGTACAGCGCGATCAGCTCGTCGGCCGACTTGAAGGTGCCGTCGTCGTTTGCCGCGCGGGCCCACGGGATGTTGGCCGCGCCGGGGATGTGACCGGGCACGTAGGCCTGTTCCTGTGGCAGGTGGTCCGGTGCCAGCTTCTCGCCGCGGTACTCCTCGGGTGACCTGACGTCGACGAGCCGCGTGGGGCCGTCCTCCTCGGCGAGGACCTCGTCGCGCATGGCGCGGATCTCCGGGCGCTCGGGACCGGTCAGCGCGAACCCGGTCGCCGCGTATTCGGGGATCTCCTGGGTGAGCGGACGGTTCTCGAGCTCCCACTTGGTGCGTCCGCCGTTGAGCAGCGCCACAGTGGTGTAGCCGCGGAGCCGGAGGATCCAGTAGGCGTAGGCCGCGAACCAGTTGTGGTTGCCGCCGTACAGCACGACTTTGGTCTGGTCGGTCACCCCCGCAGCCGACAGCAACGACGACAGCGCCTCGCGGCCGACATAGTCGCGCACCACGGGGGTGTGCAGGTCCGTGGTCCAGTTCCATCCCACGGCGCCCGAGATGTGCCCCCTCTCGTATGCGGTGGTGTCCTCGTCGACCTCCACCACCCGGATGTTGGGCTCGTGCAGGCGTTCGGCGAGCCACTCGGTGCTGACCAGTGCTCCGGGGTTCGCATATCCGTTGGTTGTCATTGCTCGCTCCTTCGTGCGTTGTCGAGTGTGGATCTGGCGATTGCATCCAGGGCGTCGGTAACCCCGCCCCTGGTCACGGCGGTCACCGGGATCCCGTCCCGGTCGAGCAGGCTGGCGGCCAGCGCGGCGCGTCGACCGCTCGCGCAGATGGTCCAGACCCGCCGGTCGCGGGGGATCGAGGACATTCGTTGGGGAAGGTCGCCGACGAAGACGTGCAGGCTGCCGTCGATGTGCCCATCCGTGTCCTCCGTCTCGGTGCGCACGTCGAGCACCCGGACGTCGCCATCACGTTCGGCGAGCTCGACGGCGGAGGCGACGGGGTAGCGGCGCAGCGGCAGGCCTGCGTCGTGCCACGATTCGACGCCGCCGTCGAGGATGCCCGCCACCTCGTCGTAGCCGATCCGCAGCAGCTGGCTCACGGCCTCGGGGACGGATTCCGCGACGGGTTCCGGCAGAACCAGCAGCAGGCGCGCGCCGAAGGGCACCGCCCGGCCGACGTAGCTTGCGAATCCGTCATCGAGCTCGATGTTGAGCGAGCCGGGCAGGTGCCCGTCCGCGAAGGACTTTCGGTCCCGGCCGTCGACGACCCACGCCCCGCCTGCGGCGAGCCGGCTCACCGCGCCTGCGGACAGCCGCGGGGGACAGGGGAGGGTTCCGAGCACGGTCGCGCCCGCCCGGTTGATCGGAGCCATGTGCGGGTAGTAGGCCGGATACGGCGGCAGGCCCGAGAGCCGCTCGCGGACGAAGGTGAGCTCGTCGGCCGCGCGGACTGCGGGGTTGCTGACCCGCTCGTGACCGATGGTCGAGGTCAGCGTCAGGTCGGAACATGCCGCGGAACAGAAGCTTCCGGCGCCGTGGGTGGGGAGGACCCGGGTATCGTCCGGCAGTGCGCAGAGGCGGTGCACCGACGCGAACTGTGCCCGCGTGAGGTCGGCGGTGAACTCGTCGCCGAGCAGGTCGGTGCGCCCGGCGCCGCCGACCATCAGGCTGCCCCCGGTGAAGACGGCACCCGGTCCGGCCCGGGCGGGTTCGAGGATCCGATATGCAGTGTGTTCGGGGGTGTGGCCCGGTGTGGCCATCGCCAGCAGGGTCAGACCCCCGAGGTCGATCTCGTCGCCCTCGTCGACGGGCAGGTGATCGAAGCAGTACCTGCCGCGCGCCGGAGCGACGATCCGCGCGCCGGTGGCCGCCCGCACCTCCATCGCGCCCGAGACGTAGTCGTTGTGCACGTGCGTCTCGAGCACATAGCGAAGCGCGAGCCGGCGTCGCGCGCAGGCCTGCAGCAGTCGCCAGCAATCCCGTTGCGGGTCCACGAGTGCGGCCTCGTCCCCGGCGATGAGCAGGTAGCTGTTGTCGCTGAGCGACGCCGTTCTGATGATCTCGATCTCACTCATCTTCGAGCCCCTCGGCCGATGGTGAACTCGACGGCGCCGATGGCGTTGTTGCCGTACCCGAAGGCATTCCACGGCGCCGTCCACGGCTGGGTGTTCCCGCGGCGGTCGGTGGCCCGCGCCACCGCACGGACGACCCCGACTGCTGTCGCGACCATGGTGATCGACCAATCGGTCCACCCGGGTGCCGGGCGCAGCTGTGCGGGTGACCAGGTCGCGCCGCCGTCGAGGGAGACCTCGACGCGCTCGATGGGCGCCTCGCCCGACCAGGCGTGGCCCGCCACCGTCACCGGCCCGCGCGGCAGCACGGCGCCGTCACGTGGGGCGGTGATCAACGCCCGCACCCGCATTCGGCGCGTGGGCACGTCCCCGGGAACCCCGGGGTAGCGGTAGACGTACGAGGTCTGGAAGTGGCCCCGGAAAGGCTCCGTGACTGCGGTGACGCCGACCAGCCACTTCACACTGGCCACGCCGTACCAGCCGGGGACCACGAGACGCACCGGCGCGCCGTGCTGTCGCGTCAGCGGCCCATCGCCCATGTGGGTGGCGAGCAGCACGTCCGGTCGCGTGGCCTGCCGGACGGTGAGGCTGCGCTCGAATCCGTCCGCACCGGCGAAAACGACCTCCCGGGCCATCGACAGGACACCCGCCCGCCCGAGAACGGTGCGCAGGGTGACCCCGACGAAGCGCGTGCAGCCTGCTGCCCGCAGGCCCCAGGGCACCCCCGGCGGGGTGGGCTTCATCAGGGAGCGGCCGTTCCCCGCGCACTCGAGGACGACCTCGAGCGCGTGGGACGGCAGGGCGCGCAGTTCGGAGTACGTGAGCGTGAACGGCCGCAGGACGGCGCCGTCGATGCGAAGCCGCCAGTCCCGCGGGTCCATTCGTGGCGCATCGAAGTGGTTGCGGACGAAGAACGCTCCTGGGTCGGTCAAGGGTTCGCCGATCGCGGCGAGCGCGGTCTCCGCGTTGTACGGCGTAGCGGTGACCGTCTCCGGGCCGGGTCGCGGCAGCCGGATTGTCGGCCGGCGAGGTGTCTGCGTCATGTTCCCCAGGTTCCACCGAGGGCGTTCCCGTCGCGTTCCCCGGCGTGGCGGGTCGAGGGCCTGCCGGCGTCAGCCAACTCGCGGGTCGCGCCCAGTCTCTCGAAGACGCGAGAAGCCTCCTCGAGAAGGTCACGGTCGGCGGGGCCGCCCGCACCGGTCCTGGCGGCCTGTGCCCGCGTGCGTGCGGCCCAGAAGGGCTGCCGCGCCTGGTCGTACAGGTCAGCGGCCTCGAGGAAGCAGCGTCGGGCCGTGGCGCGGTCGCCATCGGTCAGTGCCTGCGATCCCGCGGCCGCCTGAGCCATCGCGCTCCAGGCCGCGCTCTGAAACGATCCTGCGACGCGCTCGGCTTCGTGCACATAGGCGGCGACGGCAGGTCGGTCGTCGAGCGCCGCGAACGCCTCGGCCGCCATGGGGTTGAGGAGCGCCGTGCAACTGGGGCACTCGCCGTAGTGGGCGCCCGCTGCGGCGGCCGCCCGGACGGCCCGGACGGCCTCGGCGGGGTCGCCGCGTTCGAGGGCGTCGAATGCCGCTGTCGCGTACAGCCGCCCCCAGGCGTGGCTGGCCAGCGGCGTGACGGTCGCCAGGCCCATCCCCTGGCGCAGGCAGTCGGCCGCGCGCTCGCTGTCGCCTCGGCTGGCCGCGAGTTCGGCCAGGCGTTGCCAAGGGAGGACACCGGAGCGGGCGTCGAGTTCGGCATACGTCGCGGTGCTGCGCTCGAGGCATGCCTGGGCCTCGTCCCAGCGGCCCTGCAACAGCAGCGACTCGCCGAGCAGACACCACGCGAAGGCCTGGGCATGGCGGGCACCCTTGTCGAGCGCGAGTTGCAGGGTCGCGCGGGCGTAGTCCTCGACACTGTCTCGCAGCAGATCGCCATAGAGATGGTATTCGCCGATACAGCAATGGAATTCGAAGATGCGTTCGAGATGGGGCTCGCTCCCTGTGGCCGAGCCGAGTCGTTCGATCTCGATCTTCAGGCCTTCCCGCCATTCACCGCGCAGGTGATGGACGATGGCGAGTGTCTCGTGGGCTTCGGCGATGTCGTCACTGAGCCCGTGCCGGGTGGCGATGCGCAGGCTGGCCTCTGCGGTCTCCAGCGCCGCGCGGTATCGGGATTCGCGGGCCAGCCCCTCATCCCCGCGGCCCACCGCCCACTGCAGGTCGGCCCGCACCCGCAGTACTCGTCCGGACTCCGGCTCGTCGGGCCTGCCGGCGAGCAGGCGCTCGGCGGCGTCGAGGTGCGGTCCGGCGGAGAGGGGGTCGGAGTTCATCAC
Organism: Rhodococcus daqingensis; assembly: GCF_042665615.1. Taxonomy (NCBI): domain Bacteria; kingdom Bacillati; phylum Actinomycetota; class Actinomycetes; order Mycobacteriales; family Nocardiaceae; genus Rhodococcus; species Rhodococcus daqingensis. Next base: position 110,840 of record NZ_JBHTCS010000007.1, read on the forward strand.
AAAGGATTGAGCGGCCTTCCGATGTAACCGGGCTTCCCGCCCGGTGCGGTCCGGCGATTCGCCGGCGCCACCGAGAGACGCGACGAAGGCCGCCGCCGATCCGCCGAAATCGCCCGATGTCAGGCGCAGGTCACCGACCTGCTCCCACAGGTCGCTGGTGAGCTGGGGCTCCAGATCCGCACCGGACCGGATCTGCTCGAACAGTCGAACGGTTTCGGGGCCGGGATCGGTCCCGAGCTCGCGCCGCAGGGTCTGTGCGAGTTGGTCATAGGCGAGCAGGGCGTCGTGCCGTCGGCCGGCCAGGGCGCACACCCGCATCAGCGCGGCGCCCGCCTCCTCGTGAACGGGGTCGAGAAGGCGGATGCGTCTCAGGGTCGCACCCGCCTCGTCGAAGCGGGCCCGGGCCTCCATCAGCTTCGCTTGCTCGAGCAGGAGCGCGATGACCTCCGCGCGCAGTGGGCCGGCGTAGGCCGCGGCCCAGTCCTCGTACAGGTCCTCGGGCAGGAGATCGCCGGCGTAGAGGTCGATCGCCGCCTGGTAGTCGGAGGGGTCGCCGGTGCGTCGGGCGTGCAGCGCGGCGTCCTCGAACTGCTGTACGTCCACCCACGCGGTGCCCCGCCGCAGCCGGAGCAGTTCGCCCGATTCGAGGTATCGATAGGTTGCCGCGGGATCCCGGACGAGCACCCGGCGCGCCTCGTGCAGCGCCTTGCGAAGCTGGCCGGCAGCGGCCTCGGGGTCGAGGTCCGGCCAGAGGATCTCGAGCACCTGTTCGCGTTGCAGCGCGTGCCCGGGGGCCAGCGCGAGGAGCTTGACCAAGGCCTTGGCCTTCCGCAGATGCCACTCCCCGTCGGCAATCTCCCGGGCGCCGACCGTCACCCGGAACCCGCCGAGAAGCTGGATGTGCAGCTGCTCCATCGGACGCCTCCACCGGACTCACTTCGAATCTACGACCGGAGGGTGGCGATCGCCAGGCGCGGCGCGGTTGGAGGAGGGCTGTTCAGGCGTGGTCGCCGGCACCCTCGCGGCCGAGGAGCCGGTCGACGACCTTGCGGTGTAGTTCGGGGTCCGGTTGCGGCAGGCCGAGCAGGGCGGCGAGGTAGATGCCGTCGCCGACGAGCCGGACGATCTCGGCCTGAACGGGGTCGTCGAACTCGGCGCGGAGTCCCTCGTCCCAGGACCGCATCATGTCGATGACGGCCTGCTGGATCTCGCCCTGCTTGCCGTCCACCGAACGCAGCGCGGCGATGGTGGACTGGAAGAGGGCGAGCTCATTGGTGTTGTTGGTGTCCATGGTCTGCAGGTACCACTCGGAGACCGAGGTGCCCGCCTCCGCCAGCTGCTGGTCGGACCGCTCGCCGAGGCGCCGGACCATGCCCGCGAGCAGGGCCTCCTTGCTGCGGAAATGGTAGAGCAGCCCACCCTTGGAGACGCCGGCCTCGGCGGCCACTGCCTCGAGGGTGATCTGCGAGAGACCACGATCGAGCAGTAGTCGCTCCAGGGCGTCGAGGATGCGGTCGCGTGTAGCTGTCACGAAAATCACTGTACCGGCCGGACGGTCGGCTGCTAACCTGAGGGCTGCGACTGTACCGGCTGGACGGTTTAGTCGACATCTGATTTCAACACTTTTGGGAGTAATCGTGTCTGTCATCGCAGACAAAGAACTGGCATTGAACCCGTCCGATGTGCGGGCGAGCGCCCGCGACTGGCTCGGTCTGGTCGTGCTGGCCTTCGCCGTTCTGCTGATCTCGGTGGACGCCACGGTCCTGGACCTGGCGCTGCCTTTCATCAGCGCCGACCTCGCGCCCAGCAGCACCCAGCTGCTCTGGATCATCGACGTCTACTCGTTCGTGCTCGCGGGCCTCCTCGTCACGATGGGCACTCTCGGCGACCGGATCGGCCGGCGCCGGCTGCTGCTGATCGGCGCCGCCGGGTTCGGTGTCGCGTCGATGATCGCCGCGTGGTCGGTGAACCCCGAGATGTTGATCGCAGCCCGTGTGCTGCAGGGCATCTCGGGTGCCACGCTGATGCCGGCGACCCTCGGTCTGATCCGCACCATCTTCGTCAACCCGCGCCAGCGGACCAGCGCGATCGGCGTGTGGGGCGCGATGGCCGGTGGCGGCGCGGCGGCAGGCCCGCTGGTCGGCGGCTGGCTGCTCGAGCACTTCTGGTGGGGATCGGTGTTCCTGATCAACATGCCGGTGATGCTGGCGCTCATCGTCTTCGGTCCGATGGTGATCAAGGAGGCGAAGGATCCGAACCCGGGCCGATTCGACCTGGTGAGTGCCGGGCTGTCGATGCTCGCGATGATCCCACTGGTGTATGCGGTCAAGGAGTCTGTCGTGCACGGACCCACCGCCCTGCTGGCTGCGATCGGCGTGGTCGGCGTCGTCGCCGGTTGGGCCTTCATCCGCAGGCAGCGCACTCTCGAGGATCCGATGCTCGACCTGAGTCTGTTCAACAGGCCCGCCTTCTCGACCGCGGTGCTGACGAACCTGCTCTCGGTGTTCGCGCTCGCCGGTGTGCTGTTCTTCGGATCGCAGTATCTGCAGTTGGTGCTGGGCAAGACGCCGTTGCAGGCTGGACTCTTGATGCTGCCGGGTACGGCCATGAGCGTCGTGTTCTCGCTGCTGGCCGCGTGGCTGGTCCGCCGCTGGCAGCCGGGCACGGTGCTCAGCATCGGACTGGCTGTCTCGGCGATCGGCGCCGCGGCGATGATGTGGCTCCGCGCCGACGGCGGTGCCGGACTGTTCATCGTGGGGTTCATGTTGGCCGGGTCAGGCGTCGGTATCGCGCTGACACTCACCTCCGACCTGGTGGTCGGCGCGGTGGAACCGGAGCGGGCAGGTGCCGCATCGGCGGTGTCCGAGACGGCGTACGAGCTCGGTGTGGCGCTGGGCGTAGCGGTATTGGGCAGCGTGGTGCTGGCGATCTTCCGTAAGGGACTCGACGTGTCGGCCTTCGCCGCCGAGGACGCACACACAGCACAGGAGACCCTCGGCGGTGCGGTGGCGGTTGCCAAGGCGGCGCCGGACGCGACCGGAGCGCAGTTGCTCGATTCCGCTCACCTGGCCTTCGTCAGCGGCATGCACGTGGCGGCCGCCGCAACCGCGATCGTCCTGTTGGCCAACGCGGTGCTCGTGTACCGGATGATGCGGTCGCGCTAGTCGCCCCGATCTGGGGCGCTCCCGGCGTCGAGGATGGCGAAGGAATGCCCGGGGACGACAGTCGCCGAGCCGGTTGCATCCTGCGTCGGCGGCTCCCACCAGAGCACGGGGTGGCCGCCGACCGGGACGGTCACCGGGTTCGGGCCGAGATTGCAGGCGACCCGAATGTCGCCTCGGTGCAGCACGATCCAGCGCTCGTCCTCGTCGTAGTCCACAAACAGGTGATCGAGCCACGGATCGGTCAGGTCGGATCGGGCGGCCCGCAACGCGATCAGGTCGCGGTAGCAGTCGAGCAGTCGACGGTGCTCGGGCGTGGCGATCTCGTCCCAGTTCAGTTTGGACCGAAGGAACGTCTCCGGATCCTGGGGGTCGGGGACGGCGTCGCCCGCCCAGCCGTGCTCGGCGAACTCGCGCTGGCGGCCCGACGCGGTGGCCTCGGCGAGCTCGGGCTCGGGGTGCGAGGTGAAGAACTGGAAAGGCGTGCTCGCGCCCCATTCCTCGCCCATGAACAGCATCGGGGTGTACGGCGAGCCCAGCACCAGCGCCGCCCTGACCGCGAGCTGTCCGGCGGTCAGGTAGAGCCCCGGACGATCACCGGTCGCACGGTTGCCCACCTGATCGTGGGTGCAGGTGTACGCCAGCAGTGAGCTGGCGGGCGTCAGCCGCACGTCGAGCGGCCGGCCGTGGGCTCGGCCACGGAAACTGGAATAGGTCCCGGCGTGGAAGAAGCCCTGACGCAGGGTGGTGGCGAGGCACCGGAGCGAGCCGAAATCGCCGTAATAGCCCTGCCGTTCGCCGGATACCGCGGCGTGCACGGCGTGGTGGATGTCGTCGCTCCACTGGGCGTCGAGTCCGTGACCGCCGGCGGATCTGGGCGCGATGAGTGCGGGATCGTTGAGATCACTCTCGGCGATCAGGGTCAGCGGCCTGCGCAGATGCGTTGCCAGCGTCTCGGTCTCCACGGCCAGGTCTTCCAGCAGGTGGGTGGCGGTCTGGTCGACCAGCGCGTGGACGGCGTCGAGCCGCAGCCCGTCGATGTGGAACTCGCGCAGCCAGCGCAGCGCGTTGTCGATGATGTACCGCCGGACCTCACCCGAGGACGGGCCCGCGATGTTGACGGCTGCGCCCCACGGGTTCTCGGTGCCCGCGAGGTACGGCCCGTACCGGTCGAGGTAGTTGCCGGAGGGGCCGAGGTGGTTGTAGACCACGTCGAGGATTACACCGAGGCCGCGATGGTGGCAGGCGTCGACCAGCCGTTGCAGCCCGTCGGGCCCGCCGTACGGTTCGTGCACGGTGTACCAGAGGACGCCGTCGTAGCCCCAGTTGTGTTCGCCGTTGAATCCGTTCACGGGCATCAGTTCGACGAACCCGATGCCGAGGTCCACCAGGTGGTCGAGGCGGGCGATTGCGGCGTCGAAGGTGCCCTCGGGGGTGAAGGTTCCGACGTGCAGTTCGTAGACGACGCTGCCCGCGAGCCTGCGTCCGGTCCAGTCCCGGTCCGTCCAGGCGTCCGGGTCGACCGTGTGCAATTGCGATGGCGCGTGCACGCCGTCGGGTTGTCGCGGCGAGCGCGGGTCGGGCAGCACCGTGGGGTCGTCGCCCAGGACGTAGCCGTATCGGCTGTCGGGGTTCGCGGGCACCGCGGCGCGCCACCAGCCGTCTTCGTCCCGCGACATCGGATGCAGCTCCCCGTCGAGATGCAGCTGCACTTTCTGCGGGATGGGTGCCCAGACCTCGAATCGATGCACGGAAGTCATTGCCCCAGCATGCCGCACGCGACGGCGCGATGCAGTCGGTGTGGCCGCGTTTCGGTCTCAGAACGGTGGAGGATCCGGGGGAGGGTTGGGCCTTGACGATGGGGTGTGGCCGCGGCGGCCGGTGATGTGTGGGCTGGGGGTGGTGAGGGTGTGGCTGCCGTGGGCGCCGGCGGGGAGGGTGATGGCGGTGGTGCCGGTGTGGGAGGTCCAGAGCAGGGCGTGGCCGGGGAGGGCGGTCACCTGCCAGAGGCCGAGGGTTTTGAGTTGGTGGTGGAACTGGCAGAGGCATTGCAGGTTGGATTCGATGGTCCAGCCGCCGGCGGCCGGGTTGTAGGCCCAGTATTCGACGATGTGATCGGTCTGGCATTGGGCGGCGGGGCGGGTGCAGCCGGGGAATCGGCAGTGGCCGTCGCGGGCGCGGACGAGTGCGGTGGTGGCGGCGTCGGGCCGGTAGGTGAGGGCGCCGTCGGGTGGGGTGGCGAATCCGCCGTGTCCGTCCGGGTGTTCCGGTCGCGCCAGGGTCGGGTCGGCATCGATGGCGGCGAGGATTGCTTCGGTGATGGTGCCGACGCTGGTCGGGGCCGGTGGTGTGGTTGTGCACGGTCGCGGTGGAGCGAGTGTCCCGAAGTCGGGGACGTATCCGGCTTTTCGGCGGCGGCTGCGGGCGAGGAACGAGCGCAGGCAGAACCGCGGCGGTAGCGGGGGTGACGTGACGCCGGTGGTTTGCACGGGGTCGGTGTGGGCAGAGGTGTCCGGCGTCGGTTCCGGCTCGGGTCCTTCGTCGGTGCCCGCCGCTGGTTCCGGTCCGACGTCCTCGACGGTATGGGCCCCATCGTGCTGGGTGGGACCGGCGCCGCTGTCGTCGGCGCCCACCGGTTCCGGTTGCGGCGCAGTGTCATTGATCGGGGCGGCGGCCTCGTGGGCGGCGGGATCGGCCCCGTCGGGTGTGCCTGTATTCGTCTTGGTCCCGGCCTCTGTCTCGGCCGCGGGAGTCGCGGATCCACCGCTCGACGTTTGACCGGTACCACCTTCGTCAGAGGCATCTCCGTCGTCATGGTGGATCAGGCCGAGTTCCTCGGCGAGGTTGAGGGCTTCGGTGAGCAGTGCCTGCCAGGTCCCGTCTGCGGCGAGTGTGCGTGCCAGTTCGGGGTCGATCGGTCCGTGGCCGTGCAGGTATGCGGGCTCGGAAAGCAACCCCACCAGGGTCGCGACGTCGATGGTGATCTGGGTCAGCGGTGCCCGCCGACCCGGCAGCGCGGTCCGTCCGGCCTGGGTGCAGTCATCGCGTCCGCAGCTGCACTGCAGGTACGGCTCGCCGTGCATGATCGCCATCACCGCATCGACCAGCCGGCATTGCTTGCCGCGCCTGTCATGCGGGCACACGGTGGCCGCGAACTCGGCGACCAGCTGCATCACCTGTTCGGCCTCCTCGGGGGAGACGGTCACCTCGATGGTGGAGGTGGTGCCGCGGCCGCGTTTGACGATCCGCCGCCCCAGCTGCTGGGCGGTTTCGCGTTGCGCGGCGGCCTCTTCCGCCGAGAACTCGGAGATGAGGCGGCTGATTTCCCCGGCCAGCGGGCCGGGCGTCAGGTGCCGTGCCGCGGCCACGATCTCCGGTTCCAGGACCGCGACG
>NZ_JBHTCS010000008.1:0-55423 GCF_042665615.1 Rhodococcus daqingensis
CCCAGGCGGAATGACTGATACGTCGCTGAGGTTATTGTCATGATCGACGGAACCAATGGCTCCGCGTCCGGTCGACGCGCTGTAGTACAGGATGCGATCTGACATCGCGTTGCCTTTCTGGGCCGGTCCGCGCCTCTTAGTCGAGGCGGACAAACGAGCTGGTGGTTGTAGGACCCCGCCTCACATACCGCCGCGGAACGGGGACCATCCGAGTCTGACGCCCGGCATTACGGATGTCGCGCGTAAGGCACTACTCGGTTTCCGCAGCACGTTCGGGACCTGCGACTGCGTGTCCACCACTGGACGACAGGTCGTGCTGATCGTCCTAGCGGTCGCCGATCGCGGGTCGCGTGCGTGCAACGAGGAGAGGCGATCGATCAACAGCAAGAGGCGGTACGCCCCCCCTCACCGGCCATACCGACACGGTGAACGACGTGGCGTCCGGTCCGGACTGCGCCCGCCTTGCCTCCGCCGGCGCCGGCAGCACCGTGCGGCTGTGGACCAGCTACCGGGCAACAGGTCGGCGACCTGCTCCTCGCGCCCACGCCCGCGGTGTAGAACCGGGCTCCGACACCGCTCCCCCACCCAACCTTGATCCCATCGGTGCCCGCCGTCCTCGTCGACGGAATCGGCCTCGTCGTTGTGTCGCTGGGGGCCGACGTGCCGCCCAGCCGAGCTCGAGCGAAAGTTACGACCATGTCGGCAGGCGTCGCACGGCCCGCCTACGCCGCCTTGGTCGGCGGCCTCGGGTTCAGGAGGGTGGTGGGGCGACCTCTGGACATGGCCATTCTCCGTGCCAGCCGCCAGGTACGTTCATGTCGGGGAGATCCGATCGTCTCGTCACGATGACCCGTGAAGACTCGTCGATGCGGACGATCAACGCGTACCCGTAGGTTTCCTGCCACCTCGCAGGGACCAGCACCCAGCGGTCGGGTCGGACCGCAACGGTCCGAAGGCACTCGTACCGGTATCGGAACCGCTGACCGGGCTGCGGACTGAGTTCGGATTCCTGCAGCAGGTTGGATGGGGCGAACAGGGGATCAGCGGTGTCCAGCACGACCACGGATTCTTTGTCCCACAATTCAGATGCGGCGGCCTCGGCATGGTCGCGTCCGTAGTCGTTGGCGTAGATGTTGGTCAGCCAAAACAATGCCAGTACGAGTGCCGCGCCTGCGAAGAGCCACGTGGATCGCTCTGCAGCAGTGGTTAGTCTTGGTGAACTTCTCGATCGGAGTACCACGAGAACTTCGGTACCAGCTGCGATCAACACCGCTCCGAGTCCCAGCGCCACCGGAATCATTACGGCCGTGAGTACCGGAACCGCTATGCCGCGCGGGAGCGGAATCACGGGGGCGACGACACCCCACACCGCCAGCGCGATCAGCGCCCCTCCTGCTGCGATACCTGCCCATCCCGCGCGACCGGATTGTCGGCCGAGACGGAGTCTTCGCCTGCCGTACAGCAGGATCCAGAATCCGGCACAGGTCGCGGCCAGCAAGACTACAAGGACGGGATAAAGGACAGCCACGCTATCTCGCACGTAGTCAGCCGTGGAGAAGCCGAAAGCGTCGTCGTCGAGACTGAAGTAGGCGAAGTACGCGCTCTTGGAAACGACACCGAAGTAGTAGCACAGACCGGTAATCAAAGTGGTGGGCCCCACGATTCCCGTAACTACGCTTACCCACTTCTCCGCAGACCGTGCCTGCGGTGGTGCCTTTTCACTCATCAGGGGTTTCGGGGACCGATGGCGGCGAATCAGGTATCGGTAGCACGGTCGTCGGTTCCTCAATCGTCGGACCTGGAACGGGCGGATCACCTGTAGTGGGCCGGGACCCCAACGGGGGCGTCTTGATCACTGGTCCGTCCCCTTCGGAACTATCGCGCGGGGAATTGTTCTCAAGGGCGGTAGGTGTCGGCCTGGAGGTCGGCACGGCAGGAGTGCTGGGTGCTGGGGTGCGTGACACTCGGTCACACCCGGACACCAGTGCCACGGATATCGTCAGAACCAGCGCCATCACACCCAGTAGGACATGCGCGCGCATCCGGGGCCGGGTCCTGCTATCGATTGTGGATCGCATAGGACCTCCACTCAGCGTGAGCGGTCTACCTATTCTCGCCGCGGCCGCACCGTCTTACACGAGTAGTGAGCTACTCGATTCGCGGGTGCGGCGGCGGCATTCTCCACGGCGTCGGCGCGGGCCTCGTCGAGGTGGACCCGTCCCCACTCACGTCCCGTCGCTTTGCGGGCGGTCGGCGTACTCCACCACCTTGCCCTCCATGCAGACGATAGGCCTAAGAGAACGGATCCTTGTCTGCCCTGACGTGCGGTGGTATTTGATTAGGAGCGGGTAAGGCGGGACCTGAGTTTCAGCATGCCAGTCATGACTTCTCTGCCCTGCTCCCGGGCGCTTGGAGCACGCCCAACTGGACGGCCATGTCATTGCCATTTGAAGATGATCCGCAGCTTGGCGACTTTTCCGTTGCGGTACTCGTGGATGTCGACGCCGTCGAGTTCGATGCGCCTGCCGGTGGCGGGTATGCCGGGAGGGTCGATCGGGCCCAGGTTGGTGCCGCTGGCCTTCCACCAGAAGGCGGCTCGCGGACCGTCGCACGCCACGTGCGGGCCGGCGACCAACTCGAAGGTCAGCTCGAGGAACGCGCGCCAGGTGTTGTCGATGAATTCCCGTACGTCGGCTTTGCCGTGCATCGTCCGGGGCCAGGCGCAGTCGTCGTAGACGATGTCGTCGGTGAGCAGCTCAAGGAGCTGGTCCGGGTCGTGGAGTTCCAGGCGACTTGGTGAACTCCGTGCCGTGATCGGCGCCACCACTACCTAGCGAACCTCAAACCCTGGTCCGAGCCGGTGGAGTTCTTCGCGCTGCCGCGTGCCGTGCTCGACCAGGATCGGGAACAGCTCCGCCTCGGATGCTTCTTCGGTCGCGAGCTGTACGGCGGCATCGAGGCGGATGTCGCGAGAAGGGGTTCTCAAAGGTGTCTGTCAGTCCCAGGACCTACCCTGTACCCATGCGCATCGGAGCACACGTACGCGAGGACGACGATCCCATCGGGGCAGGTGAACGGCTCGGCGCGGATGTCGTGCAGTTGTTCCTCACCGATCCGCAGAAGTGGAACAAGCTGACCCCGCACCCGAGGTCCGAGCAGATCCGGGAGAGCCCGATCGACGTCGTGGTCCACTCCTCGTACGTCATCAACGTGGCCAGCCTGAACAACCGGATCCGGATCCCCTCCCGCAAGTCGGTCGCGGATCAGGCGAAGGCCGCGGCGGACCTGGGCGCGATCGGCCTGGTCGTGCACGGCGGGCACGTCCGGGACGGCGAGGACACGGCCGCGGGGTTCGACAACTGGCGCAAGCTGTTCGAGCGGCAGGCCGACAAGGGCGGCTTCGAGGTGCCGATCCTGATCGAGAACACCGCGGGCGGGGAATCGTCGATGGCGCGGCGGTTCGACGACATCGCCCGGCTGTGGGACCAGGTCGGCGAGTTCGGCGCCGGCTTCTGCCTCGACACCTGCCACGCGTGGGCCGGCGGCGAGGAGCTGGTCGGCGTAGTGGAGCGGATCAAGGCGATCACGGGGCGCATCGACCTGGTGCACCTGAACAACTCCCGCGACGAGTTCAACTCCGCGCGCGACCGGCATGCGAACCTGGCCGATGGGACCATCGACCCGGAGCTGCTCGCGGCGGTGGTGCTCGCCGCGCAGGCCCCGGTCATCCTGGAGACGCCCGCGGACGGCCTCGCCGACGACCTCGCCTACCTGCGCGAGGCCGTCGGCGACGCCTGACCGACAAGGCCTACAGCGCCTCGGCGATCCGCTTGATCTCCGCGAGCCGGGCGTCCCACTGCGCGCCGATCGCCTCGAGCCGGCGTCCCACCGCGCTCAGGGTGGCGCCGATCGCGCGGTAACGCACCTCCCGCCCCGCCGGGACGCGTTCGACGAGCCCGGCCGACTCGAGCGCCGCGAGGTGCTTCGCGATCGCCTGCCTGCTGACGGGGAGGCGATCCGCGAGCGCGGACGCGGACAGGTCCGCCTCGCCGAGCAGCACGAGAATGTCCCACCGGGTGTCGTCGGCGAGCACGGCGAACACGCGGGTCGGCGCCGCACCCCCGCCGGTCATGCCGCCTTCGCCTCGAGGTAGGCCACCAGCTCGTCCAGTTCGGCGTTCCAGCCCTGACGGTTGCCCTCGAGCGCGTCGCGGCGCTCGGATTCCATGTCGCTGACCCGGTCGAACCCGGTCTCGACGACGGTGAGCTCGGTCGAGCCGCCGAGCTCGCGAAGCGCGAATCGCACGTCCGTGCCGCGGATCAGGTCGGGATCGCCGACGTGGCCCCAGCGGTACCCGAAGCGGTCGGGCTCGTCGACCTCGATGATCTCGAGCGGCATGTCGCCGTGCTCGTCCCAGCCGAAGACGCCCCTGGCCCCGACGGTGAGCGAGTCGATCACGGCGCGCTGGCCGAACCATTTCGCGATGTGCGCCGGATCGGTCAGCGCCTGCCACACCCGGTCGCGCGGTGCGTCGATGACCACGGTGCGGCTGACGGTGTACCGCCCCTCGTCCACAACTGCCTGCCCTGTCGACGACATCTCGATCTCCTTACTGTGGATTGCCCTTCGATGACTGCAACCCAATGGTTGCACTTGTCTCCACATAATGCAACCGCAGGGTTGCATCAAAGGCCTCGCGTGTCGCCGCCCGTCGCTCACCGGAATTCGGGTCGCCGATTGTTAGGATCGGCAAGTGAACTCGCTGGTCGAGGCCCTGAGCTCCGATGCCGCACCGTGGTGGGCGGTACCGGTGTCGATGATCGTCGGAATCCTGCTCGGCGTGTTCGCCGTCCGGCGCGGCAGGACGGCCCCCGCGGCCGAGTCCGTCCGCACCGTCCCCACCGACCCGCAGGCCCGGTCCACCTACGTGCGCTTCCTCGCCGCGGCCGATCGGGCCCACAACAGCATCGTCGAGGTGGACCACGCGGTCCTCGCCGAGGCGGACCTCGAGGAGTCCCTGGACGCCGACGACCCGAAGCTGAAGGCACTGGCCAGGTCCATCGTCGAGATGGACGCCATGGCGAACGAGCTCCGGATCTGCGCGCCCGGACCGGTGGTCGGCGCGACCGTGGCCCTCTTCGGATTCATCACCGATTCCACCATCGACGGCATCACCGACCAGGACGCCTTCCGAAACCGATACAACGACAAGAAGGCCGACCTGATCGGCGCGATCCGGGAATCTCTCGGGGAGCAACCGCTCACCTCGGCACGCTGAAATCATCTCTCGCCGGGTGCACGGTTATCCGGTACCTTCTCCTCGGAGCAGCACACGACCACGAGGAGCATTGAGTGAACGGCAAGAACCTGGCACGTCGCACCACCGCCGCGTTCGCGATCGGCGCGACCGCCACCCTCGTGTTCGCGGGCACCGCGGGCGCCGACCCCCAGTCGGACGGCATCCAGGATCTCCGCAAGGCCGCCGCCAACTCGGAGGCGAACAGCGCCGCCGTCGACGTCCTGGCGGGCTCTCCCCTGGTCACCACGAACATCGCGAGCTCCTTCGGCCTGTTCGCGTTCACCTCCCCGACCCTCGGCTGCGGCCCCGGCGTCCCGATCACCCTCACCGGAGCCTCCGCCAGCAGCGGCGGCGACCTCAAGGCCGGCCAGATCCGGTTCCAGGCCTCGCCCCGCGTCTCCGGTGTCGCCAAGGGCTCCGGCCTGACCGCCGTGTGGGTCAACACCAGCACCGGCGCCAGCGGCATCGCCCCCATCGACGGCGTCACCGAGTTCGGCACGCCGTCGCTGTCGAAGGTCGTCGACTCGGGCCCCGGCAACGTGGCCGCCGCACTGTTCGGCACCGTCACCTACGCCGACGCGACCTGTGTGGTGCTGCCGACCGTCGGCATGTTCACCGTCGCCGCGCCTGCCGCACCGGCCAAGTAGCCCCGGATCACGTTGCCGGGGCGGCCTCGATCGTCTGCCCCGCAACGAGATCGGCGTACGCGCCGCCCGCGGCGACCAGGTCGTCGTGTCTGCCGCTCTCCACGATCTGGCCGTCGTCCAGCACCAGGATCACGTCCGCCTCCCGCACCGTGCTCAGGCGGTGCGCGATGACGATGCGGGTCTGGCGCATTCCGGACAGGTTCCACGCGACGGCCGCTTCCGTGCCCGTGTCCAGCGCACTCGTGGCCTCGTCCAGCAGCAGGATGCACGGGTCCGCCAGCACGGCGCGCGCCAACGCCAGCCGCTGCCGCTGACCGCCGGACAGCCCCGCGCCCTCGCGCAGCACGGTGTCGTAGCCCATCGGCATCGCGACGATCTCGTCATGAATGCAGGCGACCCGGGCGGCCGCGACGATCTCGTCGTGCCCGGCCCCGGGACGGCACAGCGCGATGTTGTCCGCGATGCTGCCGGTGAACAGCACACACTCCTGGGTGACGACGCCGAACTGAGCGCGCAACGACCTCAGGTCGACTCGCGTCGAATCGATGCCGTCGAAATGCACCGACCCCTCGGTCGGCGGGAACAGCCCGAGCAGCAGTCGCGCGAGGGTGCTCTTGCCCGAACCCGAGCGACCGACGAGGGCAACCGTCGCCCCCGGCGCAATCTCCAGGTCGAGGCCGCGCAGCACCCACTCCGAGCGCGGGTCGTAGCGAAAACCGACGCCCCGCAACGAGATCGATCCGCGCAGCGCCGGTGCGGCCGAGACCCGCTGGTCCCGCTGCTCGACCGGCGCCTCGAGAATGTCGCCGATCCGGCGCAGGTGCGCCCCCGCCACCTGGAGGCGCTGCAGGGTGCCGACGAGCGAACCGATCGGCGCCAGCGCGGCCAGCGCGATCCCGTTCAGCGCGATCATCTGGCCGAGGGTCTGCTGCCCCGACATCACCTGCGTCACACCGACGGTGATCAGCACGGCCGGGGCCCCGACCCGCAGGGTCGCGAGGGCCGCGTCCAGTGCCCCCTGCAGCAGGCCACTGCGCGCCGCGTCCCGCACCGACGCCTCGAACAGCCGCGACCACTGCGCCATCACCGCGGCCTCCGCGCCGGACGCCTTCACCGTCTCCATGCCCCCGATCGCCTCGATCAGCTGCCCCTCGGCCGCGGCCTGCCCGGCGAGCTCCCGCTGCCCGAGCTCGACCACCCGGCGATTGCTCGCCCCGATCAGGACGACCGACGCCGCGGCGAACCCCGTCAACCACAGTCCGACGAGCGGCGACCACCAGAACACCACCGCGAGGTAGCCGAGAGCCAGCGGCCCGTCCAGGAGTGCCGCGACAACCGGGCCGGTGACGAGTTCCCGGACCGCACCCACCGATGAGATGCGTTGCACCACATCTCCGGTGCCGCGTCTGAGGAAGTAGCCGAGCGGGAGCCGCAGCAGCCGATCGACCAGGGTCGCGGTGACCTCCGCGTCGACCTGGCTGCGGAACAGGACCAGCAGCGCGCTGCGCGCCAACCCGATGCCGAGGTAGGCGAGCCCCGCGACACCGACGACGAGCATCACCGCGAGCAGCAGGCTCCTATCGTCGTCTGGAATCACCCGATCCACCAGGACCGCCGAGGACAACGGCAGTGCCATCCCCACCGCCTGCAACGCCGCCGACGCGAGCACGATCCGGGCGATCAGGCCGCGCCGCCCGCGCAGCAGCAGCGACGCCAACTCCCGGCGCCACGGCGCCCGCGCCCGTTCGGACCGGGCCGGTTCGACCGACCCCCGCTCGAACTCGAGCAACACCCCGGAATAGCCCTCGCCGAACTCGTCGTGCCGGATCCTGCGCCTGCCTCGGGCCGGATCCACGATGTGCACCCAGCCCGGTCCGACCCGTTCGACCACCACGAAGTGGTCACCGCGCCAATGCGCCACGGCCGGCAGGGTCGCCTCGCCGCTCAACACCATCCGGGCAGGCCCACCCAGCGCGCGCACGCGCAGCCCGTACCCGCGCGCGGCCTGCACCAGCGCCAGCGCGGTCAACCCGTCCCGGCCCACCCCCAGCTCCTCGCCCACCTCGGCCGCGGTGCGGTGCGACCCGAAATACCGGAGGATCATCGTCAGGCACGCCGCGCCGCAGTCCGACATCCCGTTCTGAGCGACGGGGACGATCCGCGTCACGGCCGGTGCACCGGTGTGCCGGTGGGCGTCTTGTCGGCGTCGCCCCAGAACCATTCGATCCGGGCGGCCTCGCGACGCTCCGCCAGCCACTGCGCGAACACCGCCTCCGCCACCGCCCGATCGGCCTGTCCGTCCGACGCCGCCCGATTGTGCGCCAGTACCTGCACGACCTGCCATCCCGACTCGTCCGGCACCGGACCGAGCACCTCAGAGGGTTCGGCCAGGAACAGCGGGCCCGCAAGAGATTCGGGCAGCTCGCACCTGACCACCTCGGTCATCTCGACGCCCGAGAGCGTGGCCGAGGCCGCGAACTCCCCCGCGGCCGCGGCGGCGAACACGGACACAGCAGTCTCCGTGCGGTCGACCATCCGTGCCCGCACGAGGTCCAGGAACCGTTCGGCCTCGCCGCGCTCGGCGAATCGCACGACGACGACCCGCGCCCGATCGAGACCGCCGGCGTTCTCGGCCAGCCACCCGGGACCGCGGTCCGCCACGACCCGCCGCTTCAGCTCGGCGATGGCGGCCTCGCGCTCCACCAGCTCCTCGAGCGCCGCATGGCTGAGGGTCCGGGCACGCATCCAGCGCTCGGTGTCCACCACCGTCAGCAGCCCGCGCGCGCGCCGGAACGCGTCCATCGCGTCCTGCAGTACGTCCGGTTCCAACCGCACGGGATTCTCGGCGAGTTCCTGCTTGATCAGGCACACCGAGATCAGCCGATCGAGCAGCTCCGTCCGCTCCCACATCACGTCGAGGTAGGCCATCGCCTCCTCGATCGCGAGCGCCTCCCCGTTCACCCGCAGCAACATCGACTCCGCCGTGCGCTGGGTTCCGCGCAGCGACCAGGGAACGGCCCGCTCGGGCGCCCACGACAGCGTGGCCGTGCCCACCCCGGTCTCCGTCAGCAGCAGCCCGTAGTGCATCGAGTCGTCCACCGATTCGCGATGCCGGAGCAGCCGCATCCGGGTGCGCGGGTGCCGGGCGCGCAGCGGGGCGAGGGCCTCGCGGGGGTCGGGCCGCGCCCCGCCCTCGTTGAGCTGCACCAGCAGGTTCAGCGCCTCGGAGAGCAGGGTCGGGGTCGGTGCGGTCATCGGTGGGCTCCGAGGGTTCGTTGGGGCAGGTGACGGTCGGCCGAGCTCAGCAGCAGGGAGGCCAGCTCGACGGAGATGGGCAGCCCGGTGGCGTCCTCGATCCACAGCCACTGGCCGGACGGGTTGATCTCCAGGAAGACGTACCGGCCGTCCGGGGTCACGATCAGGTCGATGGCGCCGTACCGCAGGCCGAGCTCGGCGACCAGGATTGCGCAACGCCGGGCGACGTCGGCGGGGAGTTCGTGCACGGCGTACCGGGTCGCGGACGGGTCGTAGCAGCGCCAGTCGAGACGGGTGTGATTGCTCTGCTGGCTGTGGATCTCGGCGGCGAAGACGGTGGTACCGACGACGGTCACCCGCAGTTCCACCCGCTTCGGCACATAGCCCTGGACGATGAGCGGACACAGCCGCATCGCTTCGGCGGAGGCCACGTCGACGGTGGTGGCGAGTTCCGCCATCCGGGCGTAGCTTTCGTCGCCGCGCACCAGCCACGGTCGCTGAAGCGGCTTGGTGATGACCCGGCCCTCGTGCTCGTCCCAGAAGTCGAGGAACTCGTCGGGATCGGTCGTGATGATCGTCGGCGGGAGCTCGAAGCCAAGCCGTCCCGCCAACGCGAGCTGGCCCGGCTTGCGGCCGGCGAGCCGGATCGCGGACCTGGTGCCCGGCACGGCGAGCGCGTCCAGGTCGTCCCAGAGCCCCGCGGCGAAGGACTCGCATTCCTGCTCGACGTACTCGCGGACCGCGGGGTCCTCGATCGCGGCGTGCGCGCGCGGGTCCTGTGGGCGGCGGAACCAGACGGCGTCGATGGAATCCAGGTCGACCCGATCACCGTCGCGGACGAGCCCGCGGCTGTGCCGGCCGTCGGTGCTGTAGCGCACCGACAACGCCGCCGCGGAGGGGAACTCGGCGGGATCGAAGACGCTGACGCGGGCGCCCGCGGCGTCGAGTAGGCCCGTCACCGTGTCGGCGTGGGCGTCACCGGGCTGCGTCAGCACCAGGATGTGGGCGGCGGGCTCTGGCATGGCGATGCTCCTCGTGTGTGTCCCGATGGGAAGGGGCGCGGTTCGCACCGCGCCCCCTGTCACCCAGGTGGGTGACCGATCAGAAGTCGCCGTCGGTCCCGGTCCAGCCGTCGACCACGTCGATGACCTTGCTGGAACGGCCACGGTCTCGGCGACCACCGGAAACGGCCGCGAGCTGGGCCTCGTTGAGCTCGGCGCCGGCCGCGGGGATCTCGTTGATGGTGGTGTTGCGCATCTGTCTCTCCTTCAGTGGAAGCGTCGGTCCGTCCGACACCACAGACAGTGCCGGGCCGCGGTGGGAAGCGATTAGCAGTGCGCTGCACGGCGCTGGCAACTCACTGGTAAGTCGCTGGCAAGCGCGCGCCCTATGCTGATCGGCATGCTCGAACCGATCGCCGCCACGCCGCCACCGAAGTCCGTGTACCTGCAGGTTCTCGGCCCGGTGCGGGTACTCGTGGGCGACGAGGACGTCTCGATCGGCGGCCCGGTGCCGCGGGCGTTGCTGTCGCGGCTGGCGATCGCGGCCGGTGAGAGCGTCTCCGACGGCGCGCTGATCGACGACCTGTGGGGCGCCGACCCGCCGCCCAGCGCCAAGGTCACCCTGCAGGGCTATGTCGCGCGGATCCGCCGGGCGCTCGATCCCCACCGTCCCGGGGCGCGTTCCCGGGTGCTGACACGGCGCGGCAACGGATACGCGCTCGAACCCGATGCCACGGACTGGCAGCAGTTCACCGCGTTGGCACGCGCCGGCAGGACACATCTCGTCGACGGCAACGCCGCGTCGGCAGCCGAAACCCTCGACGCCGCACTGGATCACTGGCGCGGCGACGCGTACGTGGACGTCACCGACTCCGAAGCCGTGTCCGTCGAGGCACAACGGCTCGACGCGCTCCGGCTCGACGCGGTGGAGGATCGGACGGAGGCCGCACTCGCGCTGGGCGAGTACGGATCCGCGGCAGCCCAGCTGGACGCGTTCACTCGTCGGCATCCGCTCCGGGAGCGGTCGTGGGAACTACTGGCCCGCGCGCACTACCTCGCCGGACGTCCCGGTGAGGCGCTCGACGCGCTGCGCCGGGCTCGGGACACGCTCGCCGACGAGCTCGGGACCGATCCGCGCCCCAGCCTGCTGGCGCTGCAGGCCGCGATCCTCGACCACGACGTCGCCCTGACGCCGGCACCGACGGCCCCGGCCGCAGCCCAGCCGCCGACCCCGCCGCCGACCCCACCGGCGGCGCCGGATCCGTTCGCGCACAACATCCCCCTCGCCCTCTCCCCGCTGGTGGGGCGGGCGACCCAGCTCACCGAACTCGCCACGCTGATCCGCACGCACCGCCTCGTCACGCTCACCGGTGCGGGCGGCATGGGCAAGACGCGGCTCGCGCTCGAAGCCGCGCGGTCCCGACGGGACACCGACGGGCCGTGGCTGGTGGAGTTGGCCGGTGCCCGCGACGGCGCCCAGGTCACCGACGCCGTCGCCACCGCCCTCGGACTGACCGTCGCCGGCGGTGTCGAGTCCCTCGCCGTAGTGCTTCGCGAGCGCGAACTGCTGCTGGTCCTCGACAACTGCGAACAGGTCGTGGACCCGGTCGCCGACGTGGTGACGACGATCCTGACCCGGTGCCCGTCGGTTCGGATCCTCGCGACCAGCCGCGAAGCTCTGCTCGCCGCAGGCGAATTCGTGTACGAGGTGCCGCCCCTCACCGACGGCGAGGATGTGCAACTGTTCGTCGAGCGCGCCGCCGCACAGCTCGGCGCCTTCGAACCGGACGCCGAGGAACGCGCCCTGCTCGACCGGTTGTGCACCGAACTCGACGGGATGCCCCTGGCCATCGAACTGGCAGCGGCCCAGTGCCGCACCCTGTCGGTGCGGCAGTTGATCGCGAACATCGACGATCGCTTCAGCGTGCTGCGGGGCGGCTCGCGCACCAACGCCCGGCACACCACGATGCTCGCCGCGGTCGAGTGGTCGTACCGGTCGCTCACCCCGGGCGAGCAGCACCTCTTCCAATCCCTGGCGATCTTCGAGGGTGGGTTCGACCTCGACGCCGCGACCGCCGTCGTCGACCACCCGACCCTGCTCGCCGACCTGGCCTCCCTCGTCGACAAGTCGCTGATCTCCGTGGTGGGTGGCGACCCCCGCCGCTATCGCATGCTCGAAACCCTGCGCGGGTACGCGGCACTGATCCGCGATCGCTCGCACACCGCGGAGCTGCGCGAGCGGCACACCCGGTGGATCTGCGAACTGGCCGACGGCGCCCACTACGGGCTGCGGGGACCCCTGAGCACCCGGTGGATGCGGCGGCTCGACCTCGAGATCGGGAACGTCCGCGCCGCGCTGGACGCCAACCTGCACGACCACGAGACCTACCTCCGGATCGCCGGCGGAGTCTACTGGTACTGGTACCGGGCCGGACACGTCGCGGAGGCGCTGAGCTACCTCGATCCCGCACTGCAGCAACACGATGCCCCAGCGATGTCGGACATCCCGAGCCCGATCAGGGTGCGCGCCGTCTCCGGGGTGACGCTGATCCGGTACCTCGCCGGCGACATGGTCGGACTCCTCGAGGCGTTCGGCAGGCTCGCCGAACTCCACGCCCACGCGGCCGACCCCGTCGCACGGACGGAGGCCGCACTGATCCTCGCCTTCTTCGAGGCCGGCTCCGGGCTGGTCGAGCAGGCGAGGGCGCACGCCACGAGTGCACTGGACTTCGCGCGGCGAGCCGAGCAGCCGTTCACCGAGGCCGAGGCGCTGATGTGCCTGGGGACGGCGGACTTTCGGGCCGGCGCCTACGACGATGCCGCCCGCAACCTCGGTGCGGCGACGCGGGTCGCGGCGGAGTACGGATACGGCTGGTGTGAGGCTTCCACACTGTGGATCGACGCGAAGGCCGATCTGGCCCAGGACAAGTGGGGCGGCCCTGCGGAGGACAAGCTGATCCGGATGGTTGCGGTGTGCGAGTCCAACGACGACGTCACCTCATGGCTGGTGGCGGTGGCCACGCTTGCCTACGCGGCGTTCCGGCGCGGGGACCACGACTCGGCCGCGGAACTGACCGGGGTGGTGGCCAAGCAGGGCGCGCTGATCGGCTACCACCCGCACGCGATGGACCCGGTCGACCTGGCCCGCTACGACCGCGAGCTGCGGGCGGGGATCCCGTCGGACCGTCTCGAGGCGGGTCTGTCCCGGGGCGCCGCCCTGTCCCGGGACAGGGTGACGATCCGGGTCCCCGACGCCCCGGCCCGGTCGGCGTGATCCGCTAGTAGCGCTCGCGCTTGGGCTTACGGTCGAACTTGCCCTTGCCGCCGTCGCGCGAGGGCCGGTGCCCGGGCGGGCCCTGGTCCGGGGTCAGCTGGATGAGCACACCGGAGATCCGGGTCCGCCGCAGCGCCTCGAGGGTCTCGTTCGCGAGATCCGCCGGCAGCTCCACCAGGCTGTGATCGGGCCGAATGCTGATGTGGCCGAAGTCGCTTCGCCGAAGACCGCCCTCGTTGGCGATCGCGCCGACAATCGCGCCGGGCGCAACCTTGTGCCGCTTGCCGACCGCGATCCGGTAGGTGGCGAGCTCCTGGCCCTCCCGACCGAACTTGGGCCCTTCGTCGAACTTGCGGGGCGGGCGCTCCCCGCGGGGCTCGCGCTTGCGGGGCGGGCGCTCCCCGCGGGGCTCGCGCTCGCGGCGCGGCGGGGCGGGCGGCTCGGGCGGCATCAAGAACGTGTCCCCGTCACGCGAGAGCACGGCCAGGGCCGCCGCGATGTCGGCGAGCGGCACGTCGTGCTCGCGCTCGTAGTCCTCGATCAGCGTCCGGAACAGCGCCAGGCTGTCGGAGTTCAGGCTCTCGGTGATCGAGTCGCCGAACTTGGCGACGCGCTGCGCATTGACATCCTCGACGGTCGGCAGCTGCATCTCCGTCAACGGCTGACGCGTGGCCTTCTCGATCGCCTTGAGCAGGTGCCGTTCCCGCGGGGCCACGAACAGCAACGCCTCGCCGGAGCGTCCGGCGCGGCCGGTACGGCCGATGCGGTGGACGTAGGACTCGGTGTCGTGCGGGATGTCGTAGTTGACGACGTGCGAGATGCGCTCGACGTCGAGACCGCGGGCCGCGACGTCGGTGGCGACCAGGATGTCGAGCGCACCGTTCTTGAGCTGACCGATGGTGCGCTCACGCTGCGCCTGCACGATGTCGCCGTTGATCGCGGCGGACGAGAACCCGCGCGCCCGCAGGCGTTCGGCGAGATCCTCGGTGGCCTGCTTGGTGCGGACGAAGATGATCATCGCCTCGAACGACTCCACCTCGAGGACCCGGGTGAGCGCATCCAGCTTGCGCTGGTGCGCGACCTGGACGTACCGCTGGCTGATGTTCGAGGCCGTCGAGGTCTTCGACTTGACGGTGATCTCGACCGGATCGTGCAGGTACTGCTTGGAGATCTTGCGGATCGCCGGCGGCATGGTCGCCGAGAACAGCGCCACCTGCTTGTACTCGGGGGTGTCGGCCAGGATCCGCTCGACGTCGTCCTGGAAGCCCATCTTGAGCATCTCGTCGGCCTCGTCGAGCACGAGGTAGTCCAGGTGCGAGAGGTCGAGGGTGCCCTTCTCCAGGTGATCGATCACCCGGCCCGGGGTGCCGACGATGATCTGCGCCCCGCGCCGCAGCCCGGACAGCTGCACGCCGTAGGCCTGACCGCCGTAGATCGGCAGCACGCTCAGCCCGGGGATGTGCGCCGAGTACTTGCCGAACGCCTCCGCCACCTGCAACGCCAGCTCGCGGGTCGGCGCCAGCACCAGGGCCTGCGGCCGCTTCTGCTCGGTGTCGATGCGGGACAGGATCGGAACCGCGAACGCCGCGGTCTTGCCGGTGCCGGTCTGCGCGAGGCCGACGACGTCGTTTCCGGACATCAGCGGCGGGATGGTGGCGGCCTGGATCGGCGACGGCGACTCGTAGCCGACGTCCGAGAGTGCCCGCAGCACCCGTTCATCGATGCCGAGATCGGCAAAGGTGGTGGTGTCGGTTTCCGGCTCGGGGTTGTGCTCGGTGTCGCTCATCTCACCAGGAGTTTAGTACGTTGCCGCCCGGTGCCGGCGTTCACACCCTGGCCGCGCCCGTCGCCGACGCCGCACGGACGGGCTGGCGGAGCACCGTCCGTAGCTTCTCGGGCGCGGTCTTCCTGGGGTCGCCGAGATAGATCTCGTGGTGCTTGCCATTGAATTCGAGACCGCGGCCGGGCAGGAACTCGGAGTGCAGCCGCTCGAGGGTCGGCGCCTCGTCGTCGTACGACCCGACGTGCATGATCTGCGCCGACAGCCCCTCCTCGTGCCGTTCGTGACGCAACTCCCCCACGACGGGCAACTTCTTCTTGGACTCCGTCTCGGCCAGGATCGCCGCGACCTCAGCGGTGGTCATCCAGTCCGGCTGCCGGATCTGCATCGTCCAGTTCCACTCCGACTTGCTGCGGTCGACGAAGACCGCAGGAT
The DNA here is from genome assembly GCF_042665615.1 of Rhodococcus daqingensis. NCBI lineage: Bacteria > Bacillati > Actinomycetota > Actinomycetes > Mycobacteriales > Nocardiaceae > Rhodococcus > Rhodococcus daqingensis. Next base: position 15,692 of record NZ_JBHTCS010000008.1, read on the forward strand.
CCGGCGCCCACCACCGGCCCTCGAGCGGACCGACCACATAGTCGGCCTCGTGACCCTTCTTGCTCGCGAACTTCACCGCGTACGAGGCGGCGTACAGCGCCTCGACCGCCAGCCGATAGTCCTCGGAGACGTTCGGATCACCGTGGCCGTCGATCATGAGGAACCACATCGACGGAACCTCCACCAGCACGAAGTCATCGGCGGCAGGCGCGTAGAGCTCCTTCTGCTTCTTGAAATCCAGCTTGGTCATCGTTTCCTCTCGAGGGATGTCAGGGTCCGGGCGACCCAGCTCTGTTCGGCGTCGAGCATCGCGACCGAGTACTCGAAGACGGCCCCGACGAACTCCGGTAGCGGTTGTTGGGCATCACGCGCGGCGAGCACCTCCGCCCGCTTGCGGCTCAACGCGTCCGAGCGTCGCCGCAGTGCGGCGACCGACTCGGCGGGCGGGAGCAGCGGCCAGTTGGCCATCCCGACCAGTACCGGCGCGGCGACAGTGGACGGCTCGGCGAGGAACGCCGCGGTTCGCTCCGCGGCGGCCGCCCGCCCGGCCGGGGTGATCGCGTAGACCCGGCGAGCCCGGCCGGGGCCGCCGGACTCGACCGCCACCTCCTCGATGAGGCCGCGCTTGTCGAGCTTGCCGAGGAGGTAATAGATCGAGGAGAACCCGATCTGGGTCCACTGCCGCATGCCCCGCTCGCCGATCACCTTCTCGAGATCGAAGCCGTGGCGCGGACGCTCGGCGATCAGGCCGAGCACGGTCACCTCGGATTCGGTCAGCACTGCGGACATGGCACATATCCTAGCACTAGGATATGTGCCAGGGCGGGCCGCACGAGCACCCTGGTTGCGGCACCGCGAGTGCCGCTGATCACAATGTGCCCGTCCCATTCGCCCGAATCCCGACCAGGAGCGCCCGTGCCCGAGCCGACGCCGATCCCCACCCACTGGTACAACATCGCGGCTGACCTGCCGGTGCCGCCGCCCCCGCACCTGCACCCCGGCACCAAGGAGCCGGTCACCCCCGCCGACCTCGAGGCACTGTTCCCGAGCGCGCTGATCGCGCAGGAGGCCGCCACCGAGCAGTACATCGAGATCCCCGAGCCGATCCGCGAGGTGTACCGGACCTGGCGCCCGGCACCGCTGATCCGGGCGAAGGAGTTCGAGAAGGCGCTCGGCACCCCGGCCCGCATCTACGTCAAGTACGAGGGCGTCAGCCCGGTGGGCAGCCACAAGACCAACACCGCGGTGGCGCAGGCGTATTACAACGCCCAGGACGGGGTCAAGAAGATCACCACCGAGACCGGTGCGGGCCAGTGGGGCAGCGCGCTGTCCTTCGCGTGCGCCAAGTTCGGCATCGAGCTCGAGGTGTGGCAGGTGCGGGCGTCCTACGCGTCCAAGCCGTACCGCCGCCACCTCATCGAGACCTACGGCGCCACCGTGCACCCGAGCCCGTCCGACCTCACCGAGTCCGGACGCAAGATGCTCGCCGAGTTCCCCGACACCCCGGGCTCGCTCGGCATCGCGGTCAGCGAGGCCGTGGAGGTCGCGGCCGGCGACCCCGATGCCCGCTACGCCCTCGGCAGCGTGCTCAACCACGTGGTGCTGCACCAGACCGTCATCGGGCTCGAGGCCGTCGAGCAGCTACGCGCGGCAGGCGAGGCCAACGCGGACGTGGTGTTCGGCTGCGCGGGCGGCGGGTCGAACCTGGCCGGGCTCGCGTTCCCGTTCATCCGCGAGGTGCTGCACGACCGGGCCACGACGCGCATCGTCGCCGCCGAGCCGGCCGCCTGCCCCTCGATCACCAAGGGCGAGTACCGCTACGACCACGGCGATGTCGCGGGCCTGACGCCGCTGCTGAAGATGCACACCCTCGGCCAGGACTTCATCCCGGACCCGATCCACGCCGGCGGCCTGCGCTACCACGGCATGGCGCCGCTGCTCAGCCACACCGTCGACCTGGGCTACGTGCAGGGCCAGGCCGTCGACCAGACCGACTCGTTCGCCGCGGGCGTGCTGTTCGCCCGCGCCGAGGGCATCGTGCCGGCACCCGAGTCCGCGCACGCGATCGCCGCCTGCGCCGAGTACGCGCGCGGCCTGACCGAGCCGGAGGTCCTGGTCATCGGCCTGTCCGGGCACGGCATGCTGGACCTGCCCGCGTACCAGGCCTACCTGGACGGCGATCTCACCTCCACGGCCTAGGACGCGCCGGTGGGCGCGCCCGCGGCGCGCCCACCGACTGGGCCATACTCGTGCCATGGTCGAGATCGCCGTTGCCCAGTTCTCCGCCGGACAGGACAAGCGGGAGAACCACCTGGCGCTGCGAAACCTCGTCGGCGAGGCGGCCTCGCGCGGCGCGCAGGTGGTGGTGGCACCCGAGTACGCCATGTTCACCGCGCCGCCCACGGACGAACGCATCCTGTCCTCCGCCGAACCTCTGGACGGCCCGTTCGTCGGCGGGATGCTCGAGATCGCCGGCCAGTTCGGCGTGCACGTGGTCGCCGGCATCAACGAGGCGCTCGACGGCGACGAGCGGGTCTCCAACACCCTGGTCGCGGCGGCCCCCGACGGCCGGATCGCCGCCGTCTACCGAAAGCTGCACCTCTACGACGCCTTCGGCTACCGCGAATCCGAATTCTTCCGCGCCGGCGCGATCGACGACCCGGCGACCTTCGAGGTCGAGGACCTCACCTTCGGCATGCAGACCTGCTATGACCTGCGATTCCCGGAGGTCACCCGGCGGATCGTGGACGCGGGGGCGGACGTGCTGTTGCTGCCCGCGCAGTGGGTGCCCGGGCCGCTCAAGGAGGACCACTGGACGACCCTGGTGCGGGCGCGCGCGATCGAGAACACCATCTACGTCGCGGCCGCCGACCAGAGCGCCCGGACCGGGGCGGGCAACTCGATGATCGTCGACCCGATGGGCGTGGTGCTCGCGTCGCTCGGCGATCAGGTCGGAACCGCGCGCGCCGAGGCCACCGCCGAGCGGATCGCCCAGGTGCGGGCGACCAACCCGGCGCTGGCGCTGCGCCGGTTCGGCATCACCGAACGCTAATCCCGACCCGGGCCGCACGCGGCCTCCCGAGCGGTGTCGCCGCGGTGACCGGCGGCGTAGCGTCAGAGTCAGGATGCTGTACGAGACCCGCGCGAAGGCCGGTCGCACGTTGGCCGAGTCGCTCGGCCACCTGCGCGACGCGGATCCGCTCGTGCTCGGACTGCCCCGGGGCGGGGTGCCGGTCGCCGCGGAGGTGGCGCACGAGCTCGGCGGCGAACTCGACGTGATCCTGGTCCGCAAGCTCGGCGTGCCGTGGCAGCCGGAGCTGGCGATGGGCGCGCTGGGCGAGGGCGGCATCCGGGTGCTCAACGACGACGTCCTCGCGCAGACCGGGATCAGTCCGCTCGGACTCGCCACCGTCGAGTCGCGGGAGCGCCGCGAACTCGATCGTCGCGCGCGGGTGCTGCGCGGCGACCGGGGGCGGATTCCGCTGCGCGACCGGACGGTGGTGATCGTCGACGACGGCATGGCCACCGGGGCGACGGCGGCGGCGGCATGCCGGGTGGCGCGGGCAGAGGGGGCGGCACGCGTGGTGGTCGCGGTGCCGGTCTCCTCGGAGGAAGCGGTCACCCGGATGGCCGAGGAGGCGGACGAGGTGATCTGCCCGCTGGTGCCGCGTTGGCTCGGCGGCGTCGGCGGCGCCTACCGGGACTTCCACCAGCTGACCGACCGGGAGGTGACCGATTTGCTGGAGAAGTGATCTATGCCTCAACTCGGCGAAAAACCAGCAGTTCACGCGACTTGGAGTTACACGTAATTCCCCACGGCGGGGGGTGACCCTCGCATTCCGGACAACCTTGGGAGTGCATACCGACCACAGATGTGATCCAATGCACACTCCACATGTCAGTAGTACCTGGAGGGGTCATAGTGCGAGAGTTCGAAGTTCCGGCGTCGTTTTCCATCCCGGAAGACATCTCCATGGCCGATACGGTGTTCCGCTTCGAGAAGGAATGCCCCCAGCACGTGCCCTTCAAGCGACTGGTCAACGGCGCCTGGGTCAACGTCACCGCGGCCGAGTTCGCCGCACAGGTCAGGGGTGTCGCCAAGGGCCTGATGGCGTCCGGCATCGCGCTCGGCGACCGCGTCGCCATCCTGTCCGCGACCCGCTACGAGTGGGTCGTGCTGGACTACGCAATCTGGACCGCGGGCGGCTGCACCGTCGCGATCTACGAGACCTCCTCGGCCGACCAGGCCCAGTGGATTCTCGAGGATTCCGCGACCGCCATGCTGGTCGTCGAGACCGCCAAGCACGCGGCCACCGTCAAGGACGTCGCCGAGGCCGCGCCCGCCCTGCGCGAGATGCTCCAGATCGAGGCCGGCGCCCTCGACGAACTCACCGCCCGCGGCTCGGCCATCACCGATGAGGAACTGGACGAGCGCCGCGGACAGGTGGTCGCCTCCTCGGCCGCCACGCTGATCTACACCTCCGGCACCACCGGCCGCCCCAAGGGCGTTCAGCTGACCCACTCGAACTTCTTCGCCGAGTCCAAGGCCGTCAAGATCGCGCTGAACGACGCGATGTACGAGGGCCAGAGCACCCTGATGTTCCTGCCGCTGGCGCACGTGTTCGCCCGCGCGATCTCCTTCGGCGCGTTCGACAACAAGGTGACCGTCGGCCACACCGCCGACATCAGCACCCTGCTCGAGCAGTTCGCGACGTTCAAGCCGAACTTCATCCTGTCCGTGCCCCGCGTGTTCGAGAAGGTGTACAACTCGGCCAAGCAGAAGGCCGAGGACGGCGGCAAGGGCAAGATCTTCGCCCAGGCGGCCGACACCGCCATCGCCTGGAGCGAGGCACAGGACGCCGGCGGCGCGGGCCTCGGGCTCAAGCTCAAGCACGCCCTCTTCGACAAGCTGGTCTACGGCAAGCTGCGGGCGGCGCTCGGCGGCGAGTGTGACCGTGCGGTGTCCGGCGGCGCGGCCCTCGGCGCGCGTCTCGGTCACTTCTTCCGGGGCATCGGCCTCCCGATCTACGAGGGCTACGGCCTCACCGAGACCAGCGCCGCGATCACCGTGAACACCACGAGCGCGCAGAAGGTCGGCACCGTCGGCAAGCCGATCAACGGGCACGCGGCCAAGATCGCCGAGGACGGCGAGCTGCTGGTCAAGGGCCCGGTGGTGTTCGGCGGTTACTGGCACAACGACGCGGCCACCGCGGACTCCATCCGCGACGGCTGGTTCCACACCGGCGACCTCGGCTCCATCGACTCCGAGGGCTACGTGTCGATCACGGGGCGCAAGAAGGAGATCATCGTGACCGCGGGCGGCAAGAATGTCGCCCCGGCCGTGCTCGAGGACGCGCTGCGGGCGCACGCCCTGATCAGCCAGTGCCTCGTCGTCGGTGACGCGAAGCCGTTCATCGGCGCCCTGATCACCATCGACCCCGAGGCCCTGCCGGGCTGGCTCGAGCGCAACGGCATCGCCGCGGACACCCCGATCTCCGAGATCGTCAAGCACGCCGACCTGGTCGCCGAGATCGACGCCGCGGTCGCCGAGGGGAACAAGAAGGTCTCGAACCCCGAGCAGATCAAGAAGTACCGCATCCTGGATGTGGACTTCACCGTCGAGACGGGCGAGCTGACCCCCACCCTCAAGCTCAAGCGCAACATCATCCACCAGGAATTCGCCACCGCGATCGAGGCAATTTACTCCTGAGCGGTCCCCGAGCATGAGTGAATGGGTCGTCCCTCCGGTCGGGGGGACGACCCATTCGGTTATCCAGGAGGAGGGTTCGATGCTCAACCCGCAGGACGTGCTCGTGTACGACCCGGTGACGACGTTCTTCAACAACCTCGCGCTCGCGTTCGGCTCGGCCGACGCGATCATCATGACCTGATCGTCGCTCAGAAGGTCGCCGGCAGCTCCGCACGCAACTCAGCGGCGAAGCCGGCGACCGAGAGCGGCCGGATCTCGACCGCGGACCCCGTGCGCACCAGGTATCTGCCGTCGCCGCTCACGTCGATCCAGCTGAACGCCCCGCTCGATGGCGTCCCGGGACGATCGAGTCCGCTGGTGACGACCACCTGTCCCACTCCGGTGCGCGGCCGGTCGAGCAGCGCCCGGATCCGTGCCGCCGTCGTCGCCGAGCGCACCGGCACCAGAAGCGAGGACCGCCTGCCCCCGCGAACCTCGGGTGCCGGGGCCGTCATCGCCCTCCTGCCACCCGGCTCGGCCCCCGGCAGCATGTCCACGATCCGCTGCGCGAGCGTCTCCACCCCACCCAGGCACATCGCCAGGTCCCCGCCCGTGTCCGCCGTGAGCCCGGGGCGCTGCGCGACCACCACGGAGGTGCGCTCGCTCGCACACCCGAGAACCCGGACCACGGCTGCGGGCCGACCATCCCATTCGGCGGCGAGCCGCCCGTCGCTGACCGCGGCAGGCAGGCCATCGCTGACGGCTGCGCTGCCCTCCACCCCGAAGATCTCCACGCGCAGGGACGGTTTCGCGAGAATCCCCAACGCCACGGCGAGCTCGGCGGAGCGGTAGCCCTCGTACCAATCGGACAGCGCACGCGCGTGGGCGGCGGGGCCGTCGACGGTGCGCTGCACCTCCAGCGGGTACGGGAAACGGCCGAGTCCAGCCTCGCGCCAGGCGTGGTCGAACTCGTCCGGGCTGAGATTCCATCGCATCCGGGTCAGGCCCCCGGCACCGGCGACAGGTCGCCGATCAGCTCGTTGCCGTTGTCCGCGTCCGTCATCGACATTCCGTCCCTGCTGTCCGTTCCCCGACACATGTGTCACTGCTTCGTTTGGACGCGTGAGCGCCCGCCGTGGTTCCGCTCTCCGAACCGGCCCGACTAGATCCGGGCCGCGTCCACCAGCCGCTGCGCCACGGAGGCATCACCGAACACCTCGAGCGCGGCCAGCGGTCGCCGACGCCACATCGTCAGCAGCAGTTCCTGCGCGGTGCCGCGCACTGCGACGTCTCCCTTCGCGTGCCCGGCCTCGACGGTGACGCCCTCGGGTCCGAACCGCAACAACCATTCCGCATCGTCGGTGTCGGTGCCGTGCAGATGCACGGTCCTACCGTGCAGCTCCGCCGGGATCCGGTCGGCGGGGAGTGCGCGGACCAGCATCAGCCTGGCCCACTCGTCGACGCCGTCCGCGGCCGACTCCGCGGAGATGGCCGCCGGTGCCGGGCCGCCCACGGCGTGCACTGCATCGGCCGCATCGATCCGGTGCACCGCCACCTCGTGCGCCTGCCTGCGCGCCCAGAACCCGACGGTGCCCGGTCCGGCGAACGTCGGTGCGCCGCGGTCGAAATCGTGCGCGGTGATCTCGGCGAGCAACTGTTCGAGGGCCTCGCGGTACGCCGTCAGGCAGTCCGGGCCACGGGGCAGCGATTCCGGCTGCCCGGCCCCGTCCAGGTCGGCTCCCGGACCCGCCGCGAGCGTCGCCCGCACCCATCGGTGCACCCGGCCGGTGTGCCGCACCACCCGTTCCAGCGTCCATCCCGGCACCGTGGGGACGTGCGCGTCGAGCGCCTCCACCGGCATCGCGGCGAGGCGCAGCCCCTCGGTCCGGAGCATCTCTAGGTGTTGGTCGGGCGTCATCCCTGAACGGTACCCAGCACGAAGTCCACGACGTCGGAAGTCACCACATGCCGCACCGGTTCGTGCAGCAGATCGTGACCCGCGTCCGGGTACTCGCGCAGCGCGACGGACGGCATCGCGTCCGCCCACGACCGGACCGCATCGATCGGGGCGAGCCTGTCGTCCACACCGTGCACGGCCAGGATCGGCAACCGCGCGGCGATCGGCGGCCGCTGGGCGATGGCACGCGGGAGCCCGCAGAGTACGGCGGCCCGGAACCGCGCCGGTTCGACACCGAGCGTCTCGATCGCCGCGGCCGCACCGAGCGAATGGCCCATCACCACGAGGGGAAGGCCCGGCCGCTGGTCCTCGGCGATCTCGGTGAGCAGCAGCGCATTCTGGCCGAGCTCGGGCACCGGTCCGTAGACACCGAGGTCGCCCTCGGACAACCCGTGGCCGACGTGGTCGAGGGCCCATACCTCGATCCGCGCGGCGCCGAGGGCGCGCGCGAATCGGTGATAGTGCCCGCTGTGCTGGCCCATCCCGTGCAGGAACACCATGCCCGCGACGGGCTCCGGTACCGGCCAATGTCGGTAGTGGACCTGTCCGCTGGCCCCGGCGAAGAACGGCATCGGCAGATTGTGCACTGGGCCGTGCCCGACCGGTGAGCGGTCGCTGCTGTGCGCTCCCTCACATCGGACCGGGCGCCTGCGCATCTGCGATAGTCGTCCGATGCAGCGCCGCTCCCGTGGATGTCCCCCGGCCCTCGCCCGCGTCCTCGGCGCCGTCGCGGTCGTCGCGGCGGTCGCCGGGTGCGGCGGGCCCGGCATCGAGGGAACCGCGGTCGCCGCCGCGGACTGGGGCGGCCCCGCCACCACCGGCAGGCCGACCCCGGCGCCGCCGAACCCGGGCGGCCGTTCCGCCGAGACAGCACGCATCTCCGCCGGGTCGCCGGTCGACCCCGAGACGTATCACGATGCGAAGGAGACCGATTCGTCCCCTGCCGCGCCGACCATCGGCTTCCACTTCACGACGCCCAGCGGCAACATCCGCTGCTCGACGCCGAAGGACCCGACCGTGCTGCTCTGCGAGGTCTCCGACCACAGCTATCCCTCCGCGACCAAACCCGCCGACGTCAAGGAACCGTGCCAGTGGTTTCCCGACTACGCGATGCTCACCGGCGAGGGCGTCGGCAAGGGCGTGTGCCTGCCGAGGCCGCTGGTCACCCGGGGCAGCAGGGTGCTGCCGTACGGCAGCAGCATCCGGATGGGCGACTTCGGCTGCCTGAGCACCGAGGACGGACTGCTCTGCGCCCACCAGGTCGCCGGGCACGGCTACCAGCTGAGCCGCGACGCGTTGCGCACCTTCTAGGGCGCCACGGTTCAGCCCTCGGGGCGGCAACTCGCGACCAGGGCAGGCAACGCCCGCGCCGCGGTGGCCCGCCAGGAGTGGGTCACCGCGGAGGTCAGATCGGTTGGCTCCGGGTTGATCTCGACCACCGTCGCGCCCGACGCGACCGCCCGCAGCGGGAGCTCCGCCGCCGGGTACACCACCCCCGAGGTGCCGACCACCACCATCAGGTCGCACCGCTCGACCGCATCCTGCGCGACGCTCCACGCCGCGGGCGGCAGGTCCTCCCCGAACCACACCACGCCCGGCCGGACGGGCGCCCGGCACTCTGCGCACAGGGGTGGCGCGAGACGTTCCACCGGTGCGAGATCCGGATGGACGTCGACGTGTGCGGGCGTTCCGCATGCGCTGCACCGCGGCGCGAACAGGCTGCCGTGCAGGTGCGCGGCGACGGTCGAGCCCGCCCGCTCGTGCAGGTCGTCGACGTTCTGCGTGACCACGGCCAGTTCGGTGGACAGCGCCCAGTCCGCCACGGCCCGGTGGCCGGCATTGGGCTGCACCCGCCGCACGAGCGCGCGGCGCCACTCGTACCAGGCCCACACCAGCTCACGATCGCGCTCCCAGGCCTGCGGGGTGGCCAGCTCGGCCGGGTCGAACCGCTCCCACAGCCCGGAGAGCGCGTCGCGAAACGTGGGCACGCCGGACTCCGCGGACATGCCCGCTCCGGAGAAGACCACCACCCGGCGGGCCCCGCGGACCGCATCGACCAGCGCCGGATCGGGTTCAATGGGACTCATGTCGACGATTGTGCCCGGATACGGCGACGCCCTGCCCCGACTGCTGATCGTGGACCCGGCACCGGATCCGACGGCGGAGGACCGGATCGCCCGGTCGCTGCACCACATCGGCATCGCCTCCCGGCCGACCGGGCTGCGCGAGCCCGGCCAGCGCCTGTTCGGAACCCGGATCGTCTCGGCGGTCGGTGAGGCGTCGTGGCTGGATCGCGAGTACGCGGAGGTGCGCGCCTGGGTACGGGTGATCGTCGCGCTCGGCCCGGCCGGTTGGGACGCCACGCTGCGCGCACTGCACGCGGTGGGCGTCGCACTGCCGGAGCCGGCTCCCGGATTCGCACCCGGCGCCCGGTTCACGCTCACCCCCGCCGACGGTCGCCCGGTGACGGTGCTCGGCATCCACCACCCCGCCGACCCGGGCCTGCTCGAGGATGCGGCGCTCGACGCCGCATTGGCGGAGGCCCAGACGATGGCCGGCATCTCCGCCGCCTGCGGCGGACGCGGCTAGCACGCAGCTGCACGGACAACCGACGCTGTCGGGACCGTCTGCGATAGTCGTCCCCGTGTTCCTCCTCGACGACGTGTTGATCTACAGCGCCAGTGACCTGTCCCAGGCCGCGGAGTGCGAGTACGCGCTGCTGCGTCGGCTCGACGCGAAACTGGGGCGGATCGAACCGACCGACGCGGATCGGGCGGACCCGATGCTCGCGCGGACCTCGGAGCTCGGCGACGCACACGAGCAGCGCCAACTCCACGAGTACGTCGAGCAGTTCGGCGACGGCGTGGTCCGCATCGACCGGCCGCGCCGTGACTGGGAGGAACTGACCCGGGCCAACAAGGCCACCGTGGCGGCGGCACGAGCGGGCGCCGACGTGATCTACCAGGGCACCTTCTTCGACGGCCGGTTCCTCGGCTTCTGCGACTTCCTGGTGCGCGAGGGCGACGGGTACGTGGTGGTCGACACCAAGCTCTCCCGGCACGCGAAGGTGACCGCACTGCTGCAGCTGGCCGCCTACGCGGACGCACTGACCGCGGACGGCATCCCCGCCGCGTCGCACGCCCGGCTGGTCCTCGGCGACCGCAGCGCCGCGGACTACGCGCTGGGCGACATCGTTCCCGTCTTCCGACAGCGCCGTGACGAGCTGGTGCGGGTACTCGACCGGCACCGCCGCGACCAGGACCCGGCGTCCTGGGCCGATCCCCGCTACCGCGCCTGCGGCCGGTGCGACGAGTGCACCCCGGAGATCGTGCGCACCCGGGACCTGCTGTTGGTCGCGGGGATGCGGTCGTCGCAGCGGGAGAAGCTGATTCGCGGCGGTGTCCCGACCCTCGATGCCCTCGCGGACCGACACGAGCCGGTCGAGGGGATGAGTGTCCGGACGTTCGCGGCGCTGCGCGCCCAGGCCGCCGCCCAGATCCGGCAGGAACGCTCGGACACCCCGATCTACGAGGTGGTCGACGGAGCCAGGGCCCTCGCCGCCGTCCCGGAGCCCGACCCGGGCGACATCTTCTTCGACTTCGAGGGCGACCCGCTGTGGGCGGAGGACGGGTCCACCGACTGGGGTCTCGAGTACCTGTTCGGGATCGTGGAGACGGACGGTACGTTCCGTCCGTTCTGGGCACACGACCGCAAGCAGGAACGCCAGGCCCTGCTCGACTTCCTCGACTACGTCGCGCAGCGCCGGAAACGCTTCCCACACATGCACGTCTACCACTACGCGGCCTACGAGAAGACCGCGCTGCTGCGGCTGGCCGGCCGCTACGGCGTCGGCGAGGACGCGGTGGACGACCTGCTACGCGAGAAGGTGCTGGTGGACCTGTACCCGGTCGTCCGCGGCGCGGTCCGGGTCGGCGCGCCGTCGTACTCGATCAAGAAGCTCGAGCCGCTGTACATGGGCGACCAACTCCGCGAGAGCGACGTCGCCACCGCCGCCGATTCCATCGTGGCCTACGCGAACTACTGCGCCCTGCGCGACGGCGGCAAGGATCGCGAGGCGCAGGACCTCCTGCAGGGCATCGCCGACTACAACGAGTACGACTGCGTCTCCACGCTGCGGCTGCGGGACTGGCTGCGCGGCATCGCGGCCGAACACGGGGTGCAGCCGCACCCGGCACAACAGGTGCTGTCGGCGCCGGTCGAGGAACAGAGCGCAGCGGAGGCCGCGTTGCGCGCCCATGTCGGCGAGGCGCTGCCCGGCGAGCGCACCGACGACCAGCAGGCCGCCGCGCTGATGGCGGCCGCGCTCGGATACCACCGACGCGAACGCAAACCGTTCTGGTGGGCACACTTCGACCGGCTGGTGCAGCCCGAGGACGAGTGGGCAGACACCGCGGATGTCCTGGTGGCCGAGTCGACCGAGCTGGTCGTGGACTGGCACACGAGCACCCCGCGGCAACGCAAGCAGCGCAGGCACGTTCGGCTCGCCGGGCACTGGGGCGCGGGCACCACGGTACGGCCCGGCGACCAGGTCTACGCCCTCTACGACGGGGGCACGGGGGTCGGTTCCGCCGATCCCGGTGTCCGCGGTGCCGTGCCGGTCACGGTCCTCGCGCTGGCCGACGAGGGCGGCCCCGACGGCGAACGGCGCGAGGTCGCGGTCGTGGAGGAGCTCGAGCCGACGGGCGCGGGCCCGCACGCGGTTCTGCCGATCGCGCTCGCCCCCGGGCAGCCCGTGCGGACCGTCGCCATCGAGGCCGCGATCGCCGAACAGGCCGCCTCCGCGGCGGCCGCCCTGCCCGCGATGCCCGCCTCGGCCGCGGTCGACATCCTGCGCCGGATGCCCCCGCGCACCCGGTCCGGCGCCCCGCTCCCCGTCGCGGACCCGGCGAACAGGGCGGCCGCGATCACCGCGGCGTTGCTGGACCTAGACAACTCCTATCTCGCGGTCCAGGGGCCGCCCGGCACCGGCAAGACCCACACCGGCGCCGCGGTGGTCGCCGACCTGGCGAACCGGCACGGCTGGCGAATCGGCGTTGTCGCGCAATCACATTCGGTGGTCGAAAACATGCTCGACGGGATCGTGCGAGCCGGGGTGCCGGGCGAGCGGGTCGCGAAGAAGGCCGGAGCAGAGCCTGCAGAGCGACCCAAAAGCGCAGCCTCGGGTCTGGCCGAGAACCCGGCCTGGACAAAGGTCGAGTCCGGCGGCCTGGCCGCCTTCCTCACCGAACACGAGCAGACGGGTTGCGTGATCGGCGGTACCGCCTGGGATCTCGCGCACACGGCCCGGGTGCCGGCGGGCAGCCTGGACCTGCTGGTGGTCGACGAGGCCGGTCAGTTCTCGCTCGCCAACACCATCGCGGTGGGGATCTCCGCCCGCAACCTGCTGCTGCTCGGTGACCCGCAGCAGCTGCCGCAGGTCAGCCAGGGCACCCATCCGGAGCCGGTGGACACCTCCGCGCTGGGCTGGTTGGCGCAGGGCCACGGCGCCCTGCCGCCGGAGCTCGGCTACTTCCTGGACCGGACCTGGCGGATGCATCCCGCGGTGTGCGCGGCCGTCTCGGACCTGTCCTACGAGGGACAGCTGCACTCGCAGGAGTCCGCCACCACGGCGCGCGCACTCGAAGGGGTCGAGCCCGGCGTGGCGGCGCTGTACGTCGAGCACCACGGCAACTCGACGGAGTCCGTCGAGGAAGCCGAGGCCGTGGTGAGGGAGGTGCGCGCCTTGCTGGGGGCGCCGTGGACCCCCGGGGCAGGCGAGGCCGCCCGCCCGCTCGACCAGGCCGACCTCCTCGTCGTCGCCCCGTACAACGCCCAGGTGAGCCTGCTCCGCCGCACCCTCGCCGACGCGGGGCTCGACGAGATCCTCGTCGGCACCGTCGACAAGTTCCAGGGCCGGGAAGCCGCGGTGGTGCTCGTGTCGATGACGGCGTCCTCCGCCGACGAGGTGCCCAGGGGGATGGGCTTCCTGTTGTCCCGGAACAGGCTGAACGTGGCCCTCTCCCGCGGGAAATGGCGCGCGGTGATCGTGCGCTCCCCCGCCCTGACCCACTACCTACCGACCACCCCCGCCGGCCTGACCGAGCTGGGCGGGTTCATGCGGACACACGCCTAGCCGAAGCAGCGCCCCTCGCCCCGGTACGTCGGCACCGTGGTGCGGGTGCCGTCGGCCTCGACCAGGTGCAGCTCGTTGAAGCGCTCGCACGCCTCGCCCGCCTTGGCGTGCCGGAACCAGACCCGGTCCCCGATCCGAAGGGCCGCGGCCGGATCCCCGGTCACCGGGGTCTGGACCTCGCCGGCGCCCTCGTTGCGCATGAGCTTGAGGCCGGCGGGCCAGACGGGGGTCGGCACCCGCGCGGCGCCCGCGGGACCCGACGCGATGTAGCCGCCGCCGAACAGGGTGGCGATGCGGGGCGTCGGCTTCCGCACCGCCGACAGCGCGAAGTACAGCGACGGGCGTGGGGTGAACGCGTGGTACCGGTCGAAGAGCGTCGGCACGTACAGCCCGGAACCGGCCGTCACCTCGGTGACGGAACCGTCGGCGGAGCTGACCTCGAGGGAACCGGTGCCCCCGCTGTTGACGATCTGCAGCTCCCCGACGGTGGCGCTGACCGCGTCCACGACCGCCGAGCGTCGGGTCGCGAGCTCCGCCGCGGAGGCGCGCTTGATCAGCCGGATCGGCGCGCTGGTGTCCTGCAGGCCGGCGATCTGCGCCTCGTAGAACATCACGCCCACGACGGCGAACCCACGGCGCTTGGCCTCACGCGCGACGGCCGCGGCCTCGTCGGGGGTCCGCAGCGGCGAGCGGCGGACGCCCAGGTGCAGCGGGCCCACCCGCAGCGACGCGTCGATGTCGAGACACACCCGGGCGGGGACCGCGGCACTGCCCGCCGCGTCGTGGACCACGTCGAGCTGAGCCGGATTGTCGACCATCAGCGTGATGGACTCGAGCAGCAGCGGGTCGGAGGCGAGCTCGGCCAGCGCGCCACGGTCGACGGTCGGGTATCCCATCAGGACGTCGCGTGCGCCGAGCCGCACCAACCAGATCGCCTCGCGCAGGGAGTAGGACATGATCCCGCGGAAGCCGCCCTGGCCGGTGAGCCCGGTGCCCAGCGTCTCCTCGAGGACCGCGCGGCAGCGCACCGATTTGCTGGCCACCCGAACCGGGGTGCCGCCGGCACGACGCACCAGGTCCGCGGCGTTGGTGCGCAGCGTCCCGAGGTCCACCGCGGCGAGCGGCGGGTCGAGCTCGCGGGTGGCCGCGTCCAGGCGTTCGCGGGTGGAGGTCATGGCGTAGGAGTCCAGCCGTTCGCGGGTCGTGGTCATGGTTCGTGAGTCAACCATCGACTTGGACGAGTGTCCAGGTTTAGGCCTGCTCGGACTCCGCCTCGACCGCCTTCATCGCGATCATCTGCACCGCGTCGTCGAGCTGAGCGATCACCGCCTCGCCGTCACGGTCGACGAGCCACCGCAGCACGATGCCGTCGATCACCGCGAGGCAGAAACGGGCGATGTGCTCGACCGGCTCGGTCCACGCGGTCCCCGTGTACCGGGCCGTCTCCTCGAGGAAGGCGGTCGCCTCGACGTCCATCGTCCGGTACTGCAGGGCGGCGATGGAGCCGGCGAGCTCGGCGCCCGCGGCCTGCTGCCGGAGCCCGTACGCGGTGATCTCGTAGGTGAGCAGCTGGCGGTTCGGCGTCGCCTCGATGAGCGGCCACATATTGGACAGGCCGCTGTGCAGGACCTCGCGCAGGCCCCGCAGGCCGCTCTGGTCACCATCGCCCTGAGCCGTGCCGAAGGCGTACCGCAGCGCCCCACTGAGCTGCAGAACCAAGGCCTCGCCCATGGCGGCGACCAGCGCCTCCTTGTTCTCGAAGCAATAGTGGACCACCCCGAGCGAGACCCCCGCCTCCTCGGCGACGGCACGAATGGTGACGGAGTTGATCCCGGTGCGCTCCGCGATACCCATCGCGGACTCGACGAGTTGGGCGCGACGTTCATCCGCAGGAAGCCGATTCAGCATCTGCCGATCCTAGAACGCCGGAGCCCGATTCCGTATTAGGTGTTGACCTGGACGATCGTCCAGTAGATCATGAGTGAATGGAATCACATTTCTGGCAGAACTGGGCCGGCAGCGCCACCGCGCGGCCCACTCGCCTCGCTGCACCCGCGACCGTCGCGGAACTGAGTGACGAGATCACCCGCGCCGCAGCAGAAGGCTTGCACGTCAAGTGCGTTGGTGCCGGACATTCCTTCACCCCCGTCGCTGTCACCGATGGCGTCCAGATCAGCCTGGACAACCTTACGGGCATCGAATCCGTGGTCCCGGTCGAACCGTCGGGCGCTCTCGTCACGGTTCTCGCGGGCACTCGATTGAACGAACTCAATCCCGCATTGTGGGATCGCGGTCTCGCCATGACGAACCTCGGCGACATCGACGTGCAGTCCATCGCGGGCGCGATCTCGACCGGAACCCACGGCACGGGGGCCCGGTTCGGCGGCCTGGCCACCCAGGTCCGCGGGCTGCAGATCGTGCTGGCGGACGGCGCGGTGGTGACCTGCTCCGACGAGGAGAATGCCGAGCTGTACAACGCGGCGCGCCTCGGCCTCGGGGCGCTCGGCGTCATCGCGTCCATGACGCTGCTGTGCGAACCCGCCTACGCGATGCGGGCGGTCGAGGCCCCCGCGCGCCTGAGCGAGACCATGGCGCGGATCGACGAGCACGCACACGGCGTCGACCATTTCGAGTTCTACTGGTTCCCCCACACCGACCGGGTCCTGACCAAGCACAACACCCGCCTCCCGGGCGACACCCCGCTGACGCCCGTCGGCAAGGTCCGCGGATTCATCGACGACGAACTGCTCTCCAACACCCTGTTCGAGGGAGTCAACCGGGTCGCCACCCGGTTCCCGGCCGCGATCCCGCGGATCAACAACGTCTCCTCACGGGCGCTCTCGGCACGCGAGTTCACCGACCGCAGCTACTCGGTGTTCGCCTCCCCTCGCCGGGTGAAATTCCGCGAGATGGAGTACGCCATCCCCGCCGAGGCGCTGCCCGACACCCTGCGCGAGATCGACGGCTGGCTGGAGAAGTCCGGCATCCAGGTGGCGTTCCCCGTCGAGGTCCGATTCGCCGCGGCCGACGACATCTGGCTGTCGACCGCGAACGGCCGCGACACCGCCTACATCGCCGTCCACCAGTACCACCGTCGCGATCACAGCGAGTACTTCGACGCCGTGGAGTCGATCGCCCGGGCCGTCGACGGTCGGCCGCACTGGGGCAAGCTGCACTCGCGCACCGCGGCGGACCTACGGCCCACCTACGCGCACTTCGACGAGTTCCGTTCGGTGCGCGACAAGTACGACCCGGCGCGGGTCTTCGACAACGCCTACCTGCGCCAGGTGCTGGGATAGGCGCTCGACGCCACGAACGGGCGGTTACCGGGGCAACGGCCGTGAGGCCTGCCCGGTAACCGCCCGTTCGTCGTCGTCACAGGCGCCCGCTCAGCCGGCGAGCAGCGCCGCCTTCCGCTCGGGCGATGCGAACGAGGCCCGGATGGAATTGCGGGCCAGGGTGTCCCGTTCCTCCGCGGTCAGCCCGAGCTCCGCCTGCAGTCGCGCGAAGTTGTCGTCGACGTAGCCGCCGAAGTAGGCCGGGTCGTCGGAGTTGACGGTCACCAGCAACCCGGCCTCGAGCATGCGGCGCAGCGGATGCTCGGCCAGGGTGTCGACCACCCGCAGCCGCACGTTCGACAGCGGACAGACCGTCAGCGGGATCTGCTCGTCGACGAGCCGCGCGACCAGGGCCTCGTCCTCCAGGCACCGCACGCCGTGGTCGATCCGCTCCACCCGGAGCAGATCCAGGGCCTGCCAGACGTAGTCGGGCGGCCCCTCCTCCCCCGCGTGTGCCACCGTGTGCAGCCCGTTCGCCCGCGCCCGCGCGAACACGTCCACGAACAGCGACGGCGGGTAGCCGACCTCGGCGGAGTCCAGGCCGAGACCGAGGACCGGGACGTCCAGCCGGAGCACCTCGTCCAGCATCGCCTCGGCCTCGGGCACCGGCCGGTCCCGCAGCACGGCCGCGATCAGGTCGCTGGACACCCCGAACTCGGCCTCGCTGGCGCGGACGGCATCGGCCAGTCCGTCCAGGACCGCGCGCAGCGGCACCCCGCGGACCGTGTGCGCCTGCGGGTTGAAGAAGATCTCGGCGTGGCGCACGCCGCCGGCCGCCGCACGCGCGAAGTAGGCGCGGGCCAGGTCGGCGAAGTCCTGCTCGGTCCGCAACACCGCCATGTTCGCGAAGTAGAGGTCCAGGAAGGACTGCAGGTCGCTGAACTCGTAGCGTCTGCGCAGGTCGTCGAGGTCCCGATAGGGCAGCTCCACCTTGTTGCGCTCGGCGAGCGCAAAGATCAGCTCGGGCTCGAGGGATCCCTCGATGTGCATGTGCAGCTCGGCGAGCGGGGTCGACACGGTGTCCTCCTGAGGTCGTCAGGCGTCCAGTATCCCGCCTCAGCGCGCCGGCTCCGGCGCAGGCGGCGTCCACGCCCGGTCGGTCGGCAGGTACGAGCGCAGCATGAGGACGAACTCGCCGTCCGGTGCGGGCAACCAGTTGGACGGGCCGGACGCGGGCGGTCGTGCCCCGATCCACAGGTCGAGCGAGCCGTCCGGGCCGCGCACCAGCCCGGGGGTGCGGTCACCGATCGCGTAGCGGCCCAACGGGTTCGCCACGAAGAACATGTCCGGCCCGTAGAGGGTGACGGACCAGAAGCCGCGCTCGTCGATCGGCGGAAGCCCGTCGGCCGGGAAGTGCAGGCGGTAGCCGGCACCGTCTCCGCGCAGCGCAGCGCCGCCCAAGTCGGTCCTGGCGACGTAGTACATCGACTCCTCGGGCACGTTCGCCCCGAGCCCGATCTTCGCGACCCCGGCGCGGTGCAGGTAGTCGGTGCCGTACCGGCCCGCGTCCGGCAGCGAGCTCCAGGGGCCGTCGCCTCCGAACGCGGTGTCCGCGAGCCCGACGATCCGCTTGTCCCCGCGGACCACTCCCGCCGCCAGGGCCGCGACGTCGTCCGGTTCGCCGCCGCTGGGTATCGCGCCGAGCGTCACCCCGAGGGTGGCGAGCTGCTCGAGCATCGGTGCGTCCGCCGCGGGCGGTGGGTTCGCCGCGAGGATCGCGGACAGCTCGTCGAAGAACGCGGGGCCGGAGCCCGCGATCGCCTGCGGCGACGGGTTGTTGCCGCAGTCGGTCGGCGGCAGCGGGGGCGGCGCGTCCGGGATCGGGGTGGCGAGCACCGTCATCGTGTACTGCTGCTGGGCGGCGCGAGCCGCGGCGAGGTCCGCATCGGACTCCACCAGGGTCCGCCCGATCATCCAGGCGTCCCAAGTGGGCGACTCGATCACCGCGGCGCCCGCGGGCGTCTCGCCGTGCCACCCGGGCGGCACGATCACGTGCGAGCCCGCCGCCTGCCCGGTCTCCCTGGTGCCGATGTTGCCGAACACGTTGGTGTACATGTCGAGGAGCTGGAAGTCGAAGTACCGCTCCCCCATCTCCGGGTGGGTCAGCAGCACCGGGCCGGACCGGAGGTCGAGCCAGGCGATCGAGTACAGGGTGTCCGCGTTCGGGGCGACGACCACCCTGGTCTCGGGCCCCGACATCGCGGGCTGGCTGTAGAGCTGGTTGACCGGCAGCAGGCAGATCATGTTGGCCCGGGTCCGGGCCAGGGCGATCGGCGCGTAGCCGTAGACGTAGCCGTCGGCCGCGACCTCCGCCGGCTCCCTCGCCGAATCCTGTTGCGGTGCGGCGCACCCGCCGAGCAGCCCGGCCACCAGCACGAGTGCAGGCAGCACGGCCACCCGACCTCGACGCACCGCTATCGGCCCTTCCAGACCGGGGCGCGCTTCTGCGCGAAGGCGATCGCTCCTTCCTGCGCGTCCTCCGAGGCGAACACCGGACCCATCAGCTCCAGCTGCCGGGTGAATGCCTCCTCGTCGGTCCAACCGGACGACTTGACGATCACCTCCTTCGTGGCGGCGACCGCGAGCGGGCCGTTGGCGGTGATCCGCTCGGCCAGCTCCAGCGCGCCGTCGAGCGCCTTGCCGGGTTCGGTCAGCCGGTTGACGAAGCCGTAGCCGTGCGCCTCCTCGGCGGTGAAACTGTCTCCGGTGAGGGCCAATTCGAGCGCCTTCTGGTACGGGATCCGCTTGGGCAGGCGGAGCAGTCCGCCACCGGCGGCGACCAGGCCACGCTTGACCTCGGGGATGCCGAACCGGGCCTCCGAGGACGCGACGACCAGGTCCGTCGCCAACACCAGCTCGGTGCCGCCCGCAAGGGCGTAGCCCTCGACGGCCGAGATGATCGGCTTGCGCGGCGGCGCCTCGGTGAAGCCGAGACCCTTGCCGGGGGCGATGACGTTCTCTCCGGCGACGAAGGCCTTGAGGTCCATGCCCGCGCAGAAGTTGCCCCCCGCACCAGTCAGGACGGCCAGCGAGAGGTCCGCGTCGGCGTCGAGTTCGTCGACGGCCGCCGCGAGCCCGTTGCTGACCGCGGCGTTGATCGCGTTGCGCGCCTCGGGACGGTTGATGGTGATGACCAGGATGCGGCCACGACGTTCGAGCAGCACTTCATCAGACATGCGGCCAACCCTAGGCGGTACGGCGCCGATGTGAGACGCCTATGGCGCTCAGCGCCGATGCGAGACGACTCCGAGTTCAGCGGCCCGAGTACTCGGCCTTACCGGGGCCCACCGCGAGGAAGCTGCGCACCGCGCCGACCAGGTCCTCGGTGCCGAACAGCTCGCCCGACACCTCGGGGGTGATCGAGTCCGCATGCGCCACACCACCGGAACGCCAGGCCTCGATGATCTTCTTGGTGGCGTGGTGGGCACGGGTCGGGCCGTCCGCGAGCCGCGCGACGAGGGCGCGGGCGGCCGCGTCGACGTCCTCGTGCACCGCGTTGACCACCCCCCAGGAGGCCAATGTCGCTGCGTCGTACAGGTCTCCGGTCATCACCAACTCCCTGGCGCGACCGGAGCCGGCGCGCTCGGCGAGGCGCTGCGGCCCTCCCATCGACGGCGTCAGCCCGACCACCGTCTCGACGAGTCCGAACTTGGCCCTGGGCGCGGCGAGGATGATGTCGCAGGCGAGGGCGATCTCGAAGGCGGCGGTGAGCGTCAGCCCGTGCGCGGCGTACACGACCGGGCAGGGCAGCGCCTCGATCTGGTGGATGATCTCGGCGAACAGCGTCTGCCACAGCTCGGCGCCCTGCTCGGTGGTCAGGCCCTCGAAGACGTGCACGTCGACCCCGCCGGAGACGACCTTGCCCTCCGCGCGCAGCAGCACCGCACGCGGAGGGTCCGCGCTCAGTGCGTCCACGTCGGCGGTGATGGAGTCGAACATGGCCTTGTCGAACAGGTTCAGCGGTCCGTGCGCGAACGTCAGCACGGCGATCTCCGCGCCGGCCTCCGTGGTGATGCGCTCCAGCCGGGTCGGCCGGGCGGACTCGGGTGTGGCAGACGGGAGCGACGCAGTCATGGCGCCAGCCTGCCACACCGGAGCCCCGCGGCCTAGGCCTGGACGCGCTCCTGTTCGACGGCCGCCGGGGGCTGGTCACCCCCACGGACGGGGCGCGAGAAGCACAGCGACGCAACAAAACCGATCAGCAGCACGCCCGCGGGCAGCAGCACGGCCTGCGCCATCGACGTGCTGAACCCGTCGACGATGAAGCTCGGCATCGTGCCGCCGGACTCCGGCCCGCCGCCGGCAGGCACACCATTGGCGGTCAGGCGCGAGGTGATCAGGGCACCGATACCGGCGCTTCCGAGCACCGCACCGACCTGGCGGGTGGTGTTGTACACGCCGGACCCCGCGCCTGCCGCGTTCATCGGGAGGTTCCTGGTGGCGGTGGCCGCCAGCGGCGACCAGATGAACGCGTTCGCCACGCCCATCAGGGCGATGGGCAGCAGCAGCTCCCAGATCGCGACGCCCGGCTTCATCACCAAGGCGAGCCAGCCGAGGGAGATCGAGAGCATCAGGAAGCCGGGCGCGGCGATGTAGCGGGGGTGCACCCGATCGACCAGTTTGCCGACGTTCGGCGCCAGCACGCCGGTGAGCACCGCCATCGGAACCATCAGCAACGCCGAACCGGTCGGTGAGAGCCCGCGGACGGCCTGCGCGTAGAACATCAGCGGCACCACCATCGCGGTGATCGAGAAGCCCATCGAGGTGATCGCGATGTTGGCCAGCGAGAAGTTGCGGTCCTTGAACAGGCCCAGCGGCAGCAGCGGCTCGTTCTTGTTCCACGACTGGTACCAGATGAAGATCGCCAACAGCACGATGCCCGCGCCGATGAGCAGCCAGATCCGCGCTGACCAGTTGAAGGTGTTGCCCTCCTGCAGGCCGAACACCAGCAAGAACATGCCGGTCGCGCTGAGCACGACGCCGGGGATGTCGAAACGGTGACGGTTGGTCGGCAGGGCAGGCACGAAGCGGACGGCGGCCAGGAAGGCGATCACCCCGACCGGGACGTTGACGATGAAGATCCACTGCCAGCCGAGGCCGTCGACCAGGACGCCGCCGGCGAGCGGGCCGACGAGGGTGGCCACGCCGGCGACCGCGCCCCACAGGCCCATCGCGGTACCGCGCTTGTCCGGCGGGAAGATCCGGGTGATGACGGCCATCGTCTGCGGCGTCATCATGGCCGCACCGAACCCCTGGAAGACCCGGGCGACGATGAGCATCTCGATGTTCCCGGACAGTCCGCACCACAGCGAGGCGGCGGTGAACAACGTGAGTCCGGACAGGTAGAGGTTCTTGGGGCCGAAGCGATCACCGAGCCTTCCGGTGATGAGCAGCGGCACCGCGTACGCGAGCAGGTAGGCGCTGGTCACCCAGACCACGCTGTTGATGTCGGAGTTCAGGTCCTCCATGATCGCCGGGTTCGCGACCGCCACGATCGTGGAGTCCACCAGGATCATGAAGAAGCCCAGGCACAGGGCCCAGAGCGCGGGCCATTGCTTGATCTCGGCGTTCTGGTTGAGCTCGGTCACGTGTCAGCCCTTCGCCGGTTCGGGGTGTTGCCTGTCGATGTGCCACGGCAGTGCGCCGGTCTCGATCTCGTCGATCAGCCCGCGCAGCCACTCGACCTCGGTGACCGCGAGAGCACGCAGGTAGTCGAAGCCGAACCAGAACACCCGCGGGATCTCCCTGGACACTGCCACCTGGCGCAACGCGTCGAGCTCGGCGATGTCCTTCTCCACCAGGCCGATCCGTTCGGCCACGGCGGCGCACACACTGTCGGCATCGAGGTTGTGCGCCTCGGCGAGCGCCAGCGGGAACGCCGGGTACTCCGGATTCGGTGTCGACAGGGTCTCGCCCACCCACCGGGTGAGCGCCGCACGCCCGGCATCGGTGACGCAGTAGGTGGTGCGCTCCGGGCGATTGCCTGCCCGCTCCGTGCCGACGACGGCGACCAGTTCCTGGCGTTCGAGCCGCTCCACGGTGTGGTAGAGCGAGCCCGGCCTGATCTTGACGAGCCGGTCGTCGCGTCGCGCCACGTGCAGTTGGTACATCTCGTACGGGTGCATGGGCCGCTCGAACAGCAGGGCCAGCACGGTGATCCCGAGCGGCCTCAACGCTGCGGTTGCCATGTGCACCCCCATATATCCCACGCCAATTAGTCCACACGGAATATACGGTGTGGAGGTCGCCGCGGGCAACCGCTCTCTCATGGAGTTCTCATCTGGGCCGGGCATCCTGGTCGGAATGTGGACATCAAAGCCCCGGGCGAATGGTCGCGCGCCTGGTTACGTGCTGGGCGCGACGATCGCGGCCGGGTGCGCGCTCGCGCTGATGCTCGTGCACTCGGTGTTCGTCGCCACCGAGGGGGGCCAGCTGGCCGACCAGCAGCTGATGCGCGCCGCGAATGCGGCTCCCGACTCCTGGCACGAGGCGGGGTTCGCCCTGCTCGGTGCGGTGAACGCGGCATTCATCGCCGCGGCGGTCGGCGTGATCGTCCTCATCGGGCTGATCCGTCGCCGGCCGCGCTCGCTCGCCGTCGCGTTGGCGGTGATCGCGGGCGCGAACGTCACCACGCAGGCGGTCAAACTGCTGCTCGATCGTCCGTATCTCGGCTGGGGGGCACACAACACGCTGCCGAGCGGCCACGTCACGGTGATCACCTCACTGGCGGTCGGACTGGCGATGGTCCTGACCCCCGGCTCGCGAGCCGCCGTCGCCGCCCTGATGTGTGCGGCCGCCGCCGCGGCCGGATCCGCGGTGATGATCTGCCAGTGGCACCGTCCCAGCGACGTGGTCGCCGCGGTGCTCGTCGTGGCGGCCTGGGCGGCGATCCTGTGGCCGGCGTGCGCCGAGCGCCGGGACCGATACCGTGGCCAAGGTGGACGCCCATCAGATCGACATCATCGCCCTGGCCTGGGCCAGGGAACTGGGACTGCCGGATCGTGGCCTGGCCCGGCCGGGTACCCGGCACATCCGGGTGGACCAGACCTCCGACCGGGTCCGGTTCCTCCGGCTGGCTGGGGCGAGCGCGCTGGTGGGCCCGGACTGGGCGATCGAACGGGCGGAGCACTACAGCGACGATGAGCTGACCGACGGCGCGACGATGCTC
Source organism: Rhodococcus daqingensis (assembly GCF_042665615.1). NCBI lineage: Bacteria > Bacillati > Actinomycetota > Actinomycetes > Mycobacteriales > Nocardiaceae > Rhodococcus > Rhodococcus daqingensis. Next base: position 39,977 of record NZ_JBHTCS010000008.1, read on the forward strand.
ACGATCACCAAGGACCACGGCGGCAGCTGTTCGGGCCCGCGACTGCTGTCCTTCGCCGCCGACGTCGGCACCGAGATCGGCCGCGAGGACCCGCTGATCTCGCACGACCTCGAGCACGTGTTGGCCCTGCAGTCCGCCTGCCCACCCGACGACGCGGCGGAGGCCGACCTCACGGGTAAGCGGAACTGGTTCACGCTGGTCGATGACGCGGGGACTCCGCTGTCCTCGTCCGGGTACGCGGAGTGGCAGGGCATCCTGGCCCAGATGGGCGCCCTCACCTCGCCGGATCATCGCAGGCGCGGGCACGGGGCGGTGGTGTCCCGGCTGACGACCAACGACGCGATCGACGCCGGCCTGATCCCGCAGTGGCGCAGCCATCCCGGCAACACGGCCTCGCGCCGACTGGCCGCGTCGCTGGGCTATGAGGAGCTGGGAGTCCATACTTCCGCCACGCTGCCGCGAAGTACCGTGTGAACTGTTGCCCCCCAACGACGGAGTTGATGAACAGTGACCGACGAGAACAGCATCACCGGCGCGTACGTCGAGGCGGGCAAGGAGTTCACCCGCGACACCCGGTACGTCAGCACCCGGATCACCGCTGACGGCCGCGACGGCTACCCGGTCGAACCCGGTCGCTACCGCCTCGTCGTCGCGCGGGCGTGCCCCTGGGCGAATCGGGCCATCATCGTGCGGCGCCTGCTCGGCCTCGAGGACGTGCTGTCCATGGGCGTCTGCGGGCCGACCCACGACCAGCGGAGCTGGACCTTCGACCTCGATCCCGGCGGGGTGGACCCGGTGCTGAAGATCCCGCGCCTGCAGGACGCGTACTTCGCCCGCATCCCCGACTATCCGCGCGGGATCACGGTGCCCGCGATCGTCGACATCCCGACCGGCCAGGTGGTGACCAACAACTATCCGCAGCTCACCCTCGACCTCTCGACCGAATGGAAGCAGTACCACCGCGAGGGCGCGCCCGACCTGTACCCGGAGGCGCTGCGACCGGAGATCGACGAGGTCGCCGAGTTGGTGTTCAAGGACGTCAACAACGGCGTGTACCGCTGCGGTTTCGCGGGCACGCAGGAGTCGTACGAGGCGGCCTACGACCGGCTGTTCGCGAGGTTGGACTGGCTGACCCACCGGCTCGCGACACAGCGATTCCTGGTGGGCGACACCATCACCGAGGCGGACGTCCGGCTGTTCACCACCCTGGTCCGGTTCGACGCCGTCTACCACGGGCACTTCAAGTGCAATCGGAGCAAGCTCACCGAGATGCATGTGCTGTGGGACTACGCGCGGGATCTGTTCCAGACGCCGGGCTTCGGCGACACCATCGACTTCGCACAGATCAAGGAGCACTACTACGTGGTGCACTCCGACGTGAACCCGACTCAGATCATCCCCAAAGGTCCGGATCTCGCGAACTGGCCCGAGCCGCATGGTCGCGAAGCGTTGGGCGGCAGTCCGTTCGGCGACGGCACGCCGCCGCACCCGCCGAAGCCCGACGAGGTGGTCCCGGCCGATCACTGGGTCTTCGGCGGCTCTCCGGCATAGGTTCCGAAGCTCCAGTACACGCCCTCGGGGTCGCGGCAGGTGAACCCGCGCGAGCCGTAGTCCTCGTCGGTCAGCCCCTTCACGACGGTCGCCCCGGCGTCGACGGCGCGGCGGTACAGCGCGTCGGGGTCCGAGACGACGATGTACACCGAGCCCACCCCCGTCGGCAGGTCCCCCACCGCGGAGTCCGGACGTTGCGAACCGAGCATGATGCCGCCGCCGCCCGGCCAGTCCAGCTGGGCGTGGTCGACCCGCTCCCCCTCCCCATAGACGGCGGTCGGGGTGAATCCGAAGGCGTCCACGAGGAACGCGATGGCACCCCGCGCGTTCGCGTAGCTGAGCGTCGGCCAGATGGTGGTCGTGTTGGTCGTCTGTGTGGTCATGCCGTCGACACTGCTCCTTCTGACGCCTCGTCCGCTTGGATGAATGAGAACAACTCCTCGGCGCGCCACCTCGAGGGCGGGATACCGACGATGTCCCGCCAGTCCCGCGCCAGGTGGGCCTGGTCGTAGAAGCCGCACCGGGCGGCGGCGTCGGCGAGCGAGATCGACGGCCGGCTGCGCAGGAGTTGATGCGAGCGGTGGAAGCGCGCGAGCTTGGCCGCCTCCTTGGGGCTGACTCCGAACTCGGCGGTGAACCGGCCGACCAGGTGCCTTCTGCTCCACCCGACCTCGCGGGCCACCTGGCCGACCCGGATCACGCCCTCGGCGGCCGTGAGGAGCTGCCACGCGTGCTCGAGATGCGGGTCGATCTCGGCGTCCCCGAGACGCCGGGAGAACACCTCGTCGAGGACCGCGAACCTGGCCTCCCAGGAGGGCTGCGCCGCGATCCGGTCGCTGAGCTCGGTGGCGTCGGCGCCGAGCAGGTCCTCGAGCTCGACGACCCAGGCGCCGAGTTCGGCGGCGGGCACGCCCAGGAGTGCCCGGGAACCGGCCGGGGTGAGGGCCAGCTGGACGCCGTGCTGGTTGCCGTCGTGCCGGATCGTCACCGGCGCGGTGCACAGGCCGCTGGCGAGCGTGCCCCAGGCGCCGGGCTGCTGCCGAGGATCGGACATCCGCGCGAGCTCGAGCGGGGCGTCGAGCGCGATGATCACGGTCAGGTACGGAGAGGGCAGACCCAGGTGCGAGCCGGGCTCGAATCCCGCCAGCCGATATCCCTCGTACGGGGCGAGGTACGGGCGCAGGGGCCTGGCGGGCGCTGCCCGTCTACCCTCCGAGTGCCCGGCCATGAACTCAGCGTAGGCAGTGATCTGCGTCGCATCCAGCGATGCCGGGCTCGGGCCCGGAACAACACGACGAGCCCGACCGTTGGTAGGGAGTTCGGCCGCGGACGGTGCAGGCCGTGACGGAGGGGAAGACCATGGCGGACAAGCTGGGACGAATCGAGCAGGTCATCGTGTCGTTGCTCGACAACGGCGCCAGGCTGCAGGGACCCGCTGTTCAGAAGTATGTGGAGCGCGTCCGGCGCGCCCACCCCGACGAGAATCCGCAGCAGATCATCGAGCGGATGGAGAAGATGTTCCTCACCGCCGTGACCGGCAGCGGCGGTGCGGTGGGCGCGGCCGCTGCGGTGCCCGGCATCGGCACGGTCGGCTCGATCGCGGCGGTCGGCGCCGAGTCGGTGTTCTTCCTGGAGGCCTCCGCCCTGTTGACGCTGGCGATCGCCTCGGTGCACGGCATCTCGGTGCAGCAGCACGAGCAGCGGCGCGCCCTGGTCCTCGCGGTGGCACTGGGCGCCTCGGGCATGGAGATCGTGGAGAAGGCCGTCGGCGCGACCACGAAGAACTGGGGCTCGCTCATCACCAATCGACTCCCGGCGCAGACCATGACGGGGATGAACCGAAAGTTGATCCACAAGTTCGTCACCAAGTACGCGGCACGCCGGAGCGCGCTGATCCTGGGCAAGCTCGTACCCGCGGGCATCGGCGCGGCGATCGGCGGGACCGGAAACCGGGTGATCGGCAAGGGCGTGATCAACAACGCACGCGACGCCTTCGGCCCCGCACCCGCGCGGTGGCCGCTGGAGCTTACTACCTGACCCCCGCAGGGTATGGTTTAGCCATGGATCGGCTCCGCCTCGCCCCGCAGCGCGCCGCACTGTCGTGCGCGCTGCTGCTCGGCGCGCTGGTGTTCGGTCTGCTGGCGATGCATCACGTGGCGGCCGCCGTGCAGCAGGGTGGGCAGGCGCACGTCCCGCGGGCGGCGACGAGCACCCCGGCGATGGACGCGCACCTCCCGAGCCCGGCCCACGCCGCGATGACCCGATCCACCTCCCCGGCCATCGCACCGGATCGGCCGACGTCACACCCGGAGGCGTCGGCCCACGCCGCGGCGCCCACCGACCAGCAGCCCGCCGACCACCCGGGTGGTCACCACATGCTCAACGCGTGCGTCGCGGTCCTGCTCTCGGCGGTGCTGTTGGCGATGTCCCTGATCGCGTTCGGCCTGCCGTCGGGGGCCGGCCCCCGAATTTTCCGCGGCCGGTCCGCCGTGGCCCGCACCGGTCGCGGGCCACCCTTTGCCGCGCCCACCTCGAATCGCCTTGCCACCTTGTGCCTTCTGCGGGTCTGACAGGGCCACTGCGTCGTGCTCGACGCAGTCCGGCCTCTGATCACTCGAAAGACCAAGGAAGAACAACAATGAACACTCGTACCAAGACCGCCGGCCTGATCGCCGCGGCCGCTGCCGCCGTCGCCCTGATCGCGGGCTGCTCCAATGACGACTCCGGATCCGGCCATTCGATGGATTCGATGGGCTCCATGTCCACGACCGCGAGTCCTGCACCGTCCGCGTCGCCGGGCGCGCACAACAACGCCGATGTCATGTGGGTGCAGATGATGATTCCGCACCACCAGCAGGCCGTGGAGATGGCGGCGCTCGCCGAGGGCCGCACCGAGAACGCCGAACTGCTGGCGCTGGCCGGCCAGATCAAGGCCGCGCAGGACCCCGAGATCGCACAGATGACGGGGTGGCTCGCGGAGTGGGGCGCGCCGACGATGGCCGCCGACGCGAGCCATGCCGACATGGGCCATGGCGATGGTGGCGACGGGATGATGACCGCGGACCAGATGACCCAGCTCGAGCGGGCGTCGGGCGCGGACTTCGACCGGGCGTGGCTCGAGATGATGATCGCGCATCATCAGGGCGCGGTGGATTCGTCGTCCGCGATCCTGACTGACGGACAGAGCGAGCAGGTCAAGGAGCTCGCGCAGAAGATCATCGCCGGCCAGGAGGCCGAGATCGACCAGATGAAGTCGATGCTCGGGCAGTAGTCGCTCGAACGCACGTCCCCGTGGTCATCCTGGTGGCCCCGGGGACGTGCGCGTTCAGATTTGGGTTCTTGTTCGGACGTTCTTGCGGGTTTGGCCGAAACCTCCCGGTAGCCCGGGCCGTGAAAGGTACTGAACCAGAGGAGAATCCCACGATCTGCCCGGCGGGACCAGCGATCCGCACAAGAATAGAATGGCCCCTGGAAGATTCGAGATTCGTTTCAGAAGGCCATTCGCTCAAAGAGCTCTGATTTAGCCGATTCCGATACCTCCGCCGAGGCCGAACGTGACGTTCAACCACTTCAAAAATGCATCGAATGCCAGATTGAAATCGATTCCGACGCTACCCATCTTGGTTCACCTCATTGATTTCGGGAGATTTCCCGCCCTACCGTATCTATCGCCGAGGAGAGCTTGGGCGTTTCGCCCTAGCGGAGATGCCAAACATCGTCAGCTAATCGTGGGCAGTTCAAGGAGCTCGCCAAGAGGATCGTCGCCGGCCAGGAGGCCGAGATCAACCAGATGAACTCGATACTCAGGCAGTAGTCGCTCGAACCCTGCCGCACGTCCCCGTGGTCACCCTGATCGCCGCGGGGACGTGCGCATTCAGAACGGTGGCGGGTCTGGTGTCGGCGGTGGCAGTGGTGGGGTGTGGCCGCGGCGGCCGGTGATGTGTGGGCTGGGGGTGGTGTGGGTGTGGCTGCCGTGGGCGCCTGCGGGGAGGGTGATGGCGGTGGTGCCGGTGTGGGAGGTCCAGAGCAAGGCGTGGCCGGGAAGGGCGGTCACGGTCCAGCGGCCGAGGGTTTTGAGTTGGTGGTGGAACTGGCAAAGGCATTGCAGGTTGGACACGATGGTCCAGCCGCCGAAAGCCGGGTCGTAGGCCCAGTACTCGACGATGTGATCGGTCTGGCATTGGGCGGCGGGGCGGGTGCAGCCGGGGAATCTGCAATGGCCGTCGCGGGCGCGGACGAGTGCGGTGGTGGTGGCGTCGGGGCGGTAGGTGAGGGCGCCGTCGGGCGGAGTCGCGAATCCACCGTGCCCGTCGGGGTGTTCCGGTCGCGCCAGGGTCGGGTCGGCATCGATAGCGGCGAGGATCGCCTCGGTGATGGTGCCGACGCTGGTCGGGGCTGGTGGTGCGGTGTGTGCGCCGGGTTGGGTGTCCGACGCTCCGGTGCATGGTCCGGTTGGTGGGCGGGGCCCGAAGTCGGGAACGTACCCAGCTTTTCGGCGACTGCTTCGGGCGAGGAATGAGCGTAGACAGAATCGCGGCGATGCTGGGGGTGGCGGCTCGGTGCTAGGTGAGGTGGTCTCGGTGTGGTCAGCGGTGCCCGCCGTTGGTTCCGGTTTCGGTTCCGGCGCAGCCTCATTGACCGGGCCTGCGGCAGCACGGTCGGCGGAGTCGGTTTCAGCTTCGGTTTCGCCGACCTTGTCATGGTGGATCAGGCCGAGTTCCTCGGCGAGGTTGAGGGCTTCGGTGAGCTGTGCCTGCCAGGTCCCGTCTGCGGCGAGTGTGCGTGCCAACTCCGGGTCGATCAGTCCGTGGCCGTGCAGGTATGCGGGCTCGGAAAGCAACCCGAGCAGCGTCGCCACATCCATGGTGATCTGGGTCAGCGGTGCCCGCCGGCCCGGCAGCGCGGTTCGTCCGGCCTGGGTGCAGTCCTCGCGTCCGCAGCTGCACTGCAGGTACGGCTCGCCGTGCATGATCGCCATCACCGCATCGACCAGCCGGCACTGCTTGCCGCGCTTGTCATGCGGGCACACGGTGGCGGCGAACTCGGCGACCAGCTGCATCACCTGCTCGGCCTCCTCGGGGGAGACGGTGACCTCAATGGTGGAGGTGGTGGTGCCGCGGCCGCGTTTGATGATCCGCCGCCCCAGTTGCTGGGCGGTTTCGCGTTGCGCGGCGGCCTCTTCCGCCGAGAACTCGGAGATGAGGCGGCTGATTTCCCCTGCCAGCGGGCCGGGCGTCAGGTGCCGTGCCGCGGCCACGATCTCCGGTTCCAGGACCGCGACGGTCTCGGGTGTCAGTCCCGTTGTCTCCCGCGCGATGGCCCGCACCCGCGGCAGGTCCAGCTCACCCGCCTCGAACGCCGCCCGGGCCAGGGGGAGCCGCAGCCGCAGGTCCATCCCCAGCGACGCAAACGACTCCGCGACGGTCTTCGAGCAGCCCATCCGCACCGCCAGCTCGGCGATCGCATTGTTGCCGCAGTCGACGATGTCGCCCGACCCCAACCGGATATCGCGTTCGATCCACGATTCCCAGAACCGGCCCGCCGCCAACACCTTCCGCGCCGCACACCGATTCTCGACGCGCCACGACCGACCGACCTCGTCGAGGGCGGCGACATCAGCCAGCAACGACGCGGCCGCCGCCTCGGCACCGGCCCTCACCTCGCCCACCTGAACCCCACCACCGTACTCGAACATACATTCGACAATACCCCTGAGGGCCGACAGGAATGGGGTTTCAGCGTGAGATGACCTGCTCGGGTTCCGGCGCTTCCACCCGCCCGGCCCTCAACAGCGGCACCACGAACGCCAACCCGAGCACAAGGATTCCGGCCGCGACGGCCAGGGACCTCGAGTAGCCGGTGTCGAGCAACGGAGCCACCATCAGCGGGCCGAGCACCTGGCCGAGCCCGTACAGCGCCGTGCCGATGGCGGGGGCACGCGGGCCCACCAGTTCCGTGCCCTCCGCGAGCGTCAGCATCACGATCCCCATGAACGTGCCGCCGAAGGCCAGCGCAGCGACCAACTGCACCACCGTGGAGTCGAAGAGTGCCGAGGCCGCCACCCCGGCCACCTGGACGGCGTACGCCACCGCGAGCATCGCCACCCGGGAGTGCTTGCGCGACAGCCTGATCCACAGCACACAGGACGGCAGTCCGGCCAACCCGACCGCAATCCACACCGCACTCCCCAGCCAGGCCGACGTTCCGATCGACGCCACCGCGGCGACGATGAAGGTCGCGGACACGATGTAGCCGACGCCCTCGCAGAAGTACGCCGACATCAGCCAGGCGAACCTCGTCCGGTCCCGGCGCGACACCGGCGTCGCCCGGCCCGCCGAGGCAGCGGTCGCGGGATCACCACCGGGCAGCGACCACGCGAACAGCGCCAGCACCGCCGCCAGCACGGCCACCACCAGCCAGCTCACCCGCCATGATCCGCCGGACCCCAGCGCGAGCAGCGCGCAGCCGGACAGCGCGATGCCGGCCCCGATCCCACCGAACACCCAGCCGACACCGTCCCCGCCGCCCGTGACCTGCTGATGCGCCACCCGCGCGGTGTACACGAACAGCACCGCGCTGGCGACGCCCGCCAGGAACCGCAGGGTCAGCCACAGCGACATCGACTCGGCCGCCGGCATCAACGCCAGCGTCGCGACCAGCAACACCAGCGACACCCGTAATGCCGGGCGGCTCCTGGGAATCCAGTGCGCGAAGATCGCCACCACCGCGCCGACCAGGTAGCCGAGGTAGTTCGCCGTCGCCAGGGTGGCGGCGGACTCCGCGGTCAGGCCCGCCTGGTCCGCCATCAACGGCAGGATCGGCGTGAACGCGAACCGGCCCAGCCCCATCGCGACCGCCAGCGTGAGGCTCGCCCGCAGCACGAGCAGCCGATCGTTGCCCCCGGTAACCACCATGACCAGCAGGCTACGACCCGCCGAGAATCGCCGAATCAGCTGCCGGAATGAACTCCCGCGTCGCGAGGTTGCGCAAAGCACCCCTATGGCGAGCCAATCGGACGGAGAGCCCATGAGCGTCATCGAAGAAACCCCAGACCTCGGCCGAATCGGTGTGTGGCAGCCCGCGTACTTTGCGACTCCCGAGTTCGGGCAGGCGCTCGAACGACTGGGTTACGGCACCGTCTGGCTCGGCGGCTCCCCACCCGCGGACCTCGCGACCGCCGAGTCCCTGCTCGACGCGACCACCGGTCTCACCGTCGCCACCGGGATCACCAACATCTGGGTCTCCCCCGCCGCCGAGGTCGCCGCGTCGTTCCACCGACTGGAGGCGCGCCACCCGGGCAGGTTCCTGCTCGGCATCGGCGCCGGTCATCCCGAGCACTCCGGACAGGTCTACGCGAAGCCCTACCAGGCACTCGTCTCCTATCTCGACGAACTCGACGCGGCCGGGGTCCCCGCCGGGCGCCGCGTCCTCGCGGCCCTCGGACCGCGCGTGCTCAGGCTCGCGGCGGACCGCACCGCGGGCGCGCACCCCTACCTGACCACACCCGAGCACACCCGCGAAGCGCGCGAGTTGCTCGGCCCCGAACCACTTCTCGCGCCCGAGCACAAGATCGTGCTCGACACCGACGCCGCGGCCGCAAGGGCGATCGGCCGCCCCGTCGTGGAGAACCCGTATCTGCACCTACAGAACTACATCGCGAACCTCACCCGGCTCGGATTCACCGAGGCCGAACTCTCCGACGGCGGCAGCGACCGGGTGATCGACGCCCTCGTCGCGCACGGCGACGCCGCCGCGATCGCCGCCCGCCTCACCGAACACCTCGACGCGGGCGCAAACCATGTCGCCATCCAGGCGCTCCCCGTCGACGGCGACCAGCTGCCCGCCCTCACCGCGCTCGCCACGGCGCTCGGCCTGCAGAACTGAAACCGCGCGGGCGATCGGCCCGCCCCTCCCTCCGCGGATAGGCTGACGCCAATCACGGAGGGAGGGCACGGCATGAGCGCAGTGGGATACCCGGCGGCACTCGAGGCCAGCGGGCTGAGCAAGCGGTTCAAAACCGTTGACGCCGTGTCCGATCTGAGCTTCACCGTGCCGCAGGGATCGATAACCGGGTTCCTCGGCCCGAACGGCGCGGGCAAGACCACCACGCTGCGCATGCTGCTCGGCCTGGTGCGGCCGACCGCGGGCAGCGCCACCGTCACCGGTGTGCCGTTCGCGGAACTCGCGCAGCCCGCCCGGGTGGTCGGCGCGGTCCTCGACTCGCTGAGCCTGCACCCGAACCGCGCCGCGCTCGGACACCTGCTCGTCTACGCGGCCGCGATCGGGCTACCGGACTCCCGCGCGCGAGCGGTGTTGGCGCTGGTCGGGCTCGAACAGTCCGCACACCAGCGGGTCGGCACCTTCTCGCTCGGCATGCGCCAGCGGCTCGCGCTGGCGACCGCACTGCTCGGCGACCCACAGATCCTCGTCCTCGACGAGCCCGCGAACGGCCTCGACCCGGAGGGCATCGCGTGGCTGCGCGATTTCCTCAGGGCGTTCGCCGGATCCGGCCGCACCGTCCTCGTCTCCAGCCACGTCCTCCGTGAGGTCGAGCAGACCGTCGACCGCCTCGTGATCGTGAGCGAGGGCCGCCTCGTCTACCAGGGTGGCCTCGACGAACTGCGACGCTCGCGTCAGGGCCGGGTCCTGGTCGCCGCTTCCGATCCCGCGACCCTGGCGATCGCCCTGGCCGCCACCGGCATCACCGATGCCCAGGTGCTGCCCGACGGCCGCCTCGCCGTCACCGGCGCGGAACTCGACACGATCGCGGCCATCGCCCATCCTGCCGGGGTCCGCATCTTCGGCGCGACCGCCGAGCCGGTCGACCTCGAGCAGGTGTTCCTGTCGATGACCTCCGGCCGGTACGCGGCGGGGTACCCGCAGGGCCAGGCGTACGGGGGTCCGCGATGACCGCACTGCTCACCGCCGAACTGCGCAAGGTCACCACGCTGCGCTTCTGGTGGGCCCTCGCGATCGCACCGCTGGCGGTCGCGCTCTTCTCCGGGGTGATCTTCGCGGCCGTCGACGACAGCCTCGCCACCATCGACGCGGAACTGACCACCAGCGCGGCGAACGTCGGGCTCTTCATCACGATCGGGTGGGTCGCGCTGTTCGCAGGCGTGTTCGGGGCGGTGAACACGGGCACCGAATTCCGGTTCAGCACACTGACTCCCACCTTCCTCACCGCCTCGGGCCGGGATCGGGTGCTCGCCGCGAAACTGATCGTGACGGCGGCGTTCGGAGGGCTGTACGCGATCGCGGCCCTGGCCGTCGCGGTGATCTGCCTGACGGCGTTCGGCGGCGCCGCGGACTTCGACGGCTCGCTGACGGGACTGCTCGCGACCGGGGTGCTGACATCGGTCGCCTGGTCACTGCTCGGGGCCGGACTGGGGCTGGCGTTCGCATCCCCTGTCGGCGCCGCGATCGCCCTGCTCGCCTGGTATCCGGTGGGCGAGATGATCGTCGGCACGGTCCTCGCGGGGTTCGGCGCCGGATCGGTCGTGCCGTGGTTGCCCGGCGCGCTCACCCTGTCCACCGTGCTGGGCGCGGCCACCGACGGACTCGCCGACACCGCGCCGTGGCCGCTCGCGCCGGTGGCCCTGCTGGCCTGGGCGGCGCTGTCCGGCGGCCTCGGCTGGTGGCTGACGCGGGCCCGCGACATCACATAGGCCTGAAACACTCGCGTCGGACCCCGGGGCTACCGTGGTTTTCGATGGCGAACTCGGAGAACGAACGCGGCTGGATACGTCGGCTGGCCGCCGAATGCTGGGCCCACCGGACCGTCGTGCTCGGCGCGCTCACGGTCACGGTGATCGCCGCGATCATCGACATCTCGTTCCCGCTCCTGACCCGGATCGCGATCGACGACGCCACCAGCGGCGCCACCGAGATGATCGCGACCGTCGCCGCGACCATCGCGGCGCTGGCCGTGGTCCGGTTCGGCTGCCAGTTCGGCCGCCGGATGCTCGCCGGGCGGCTCTCCATCGACGTGCAGCACGACCTCCGGCTCGGGCTGCTCGGCTCGCTGCAACGCCTCGACGGCGCCGGCCAGGACCAGATCCGCACCGGGCAGGTGGTGTCCCGCTCGATCACGGATCTGCAGTTGGTGCAGGGCCTGCTCGCCATGGTCCCGTTGTCCGCGGGGGCGCTGATCCAGTTCCTGCTCACGGTCGTGGTGATGGCGTACCTCTCCCCGCTGCTCACCGTCGTCGCGCTGCTCGTGGTCCCGGCGGTGTCGCTGGTGGTCTGGCGGATCCGGCCCACCTTGTTCGCGGCCACCTGGTCGGCCCAGCAACGTGCCGCCGACCTCGCCCAGCATGTCGAGGAAACCGTCACCGGGGTCCGCGTGGTCAAGGGCTTCGGTCAGGAGGCCAGGGCCGTACAACGCCTCGAGGATCTCGGCCGCGACCTGTACGCGGAGCGGATGCGGGCCGCCCGGATCAACTCCCGATTCACCCCGACGATGGCCGCGCTGCCCCAACTCGGCCTGGTCGGGGTGATCGCCCTCGGCGGCGCGCTGGCGCTGGGCGGCTCGATCTCCGTGGGCACCTTTCTCGCCTTCGCGACCTACGTCGCGACGATGTCGAACGTCACCCGGCTCCTGTCGTCCGTGGTGATCATGGCCCAGCTGTCCCGTGCCGCCGTCGAACGGGTCTACGAGGTGATCGACACCGAGCCGGCGGTCGCGGACCCCGCGCACCCGGTCCCCCTGCCGTCCGGACCGATCGGTGTCCGGCTGCGCGGGGTCACGTTCGGCTTCGAGCCGGGGCGCGACGTGCTGCGCGACCTCGACCTCGACCTCGCCCCGGGTGAGACGGTGGCCGTCGTCGGCCGGGCCGGCGCCGGCAAGACCGCACTGTCGCTGCTGCTCCCCCGCTTCTACGCCCCCGCCGCGGGCAGTGTGGGACTCACCGTGGAGGGGCAGGTATTCGACGTGGCCGACCTGCGCGGCGATCAGCTGCGCGAGGCCGTCGGGCTGGTCTTCGACGAGCCGTTCCTGTTCTCCGACACCATCTCCGCCAACATCGCGCTCGGCCGGTCCGACGCGAGTGCCGAGGAGATCGCGATGGCGGCGAAGATGGCGCAGGCCGACGAGTTCATCGAGGCGCTGCCGGACGGATACGACACCGTCGTCGGCGAGCGGGGGCTGACCCTCTCGGGCGGTCAGCGACAACGGGTCGCGCTGGCCCGGGCGCTGCTGGTCGCACCGCAGCTGCTCATCCTCGACGACGCCACCTCCGCCGTCGACGCCGCCACCGAGGCCGCGATCTTCGACACCCTGCGCTCGCAGCGCGATCGGACCACGCTGATCCTGGCGCACCGGCGCTCGACGCTGACCCTGGCGGACCGGGTCGCCGTCCTCGACGACGGCCGGATCATCGACAGCGGGACGATCGCCGAGCTCGACGCACGCTGTCCGTTGTTCCGGGCGCTGCTCGCCGACCCGGATCCGGAAGGCGCGCACTCGGACCCGACGCCGGTGCCCACCGGACCCGAACCCACCGACGCGCAACTGTGGCCCGAGACCGTGCCCCTTGCCGAGCTCGACGCGGTCGTTGCCGACAACGGGGCCCCGCCGGCCGGGCACGGACACGGCGGCGCCCCGGGCCGCGGCGGTGGCGGTGGCGGTGGCGGCGGACCGATGGCCGGCGCCCTCGGCGATGTCGCGGCCACCCCCGAGCTGCGCGCGGCGGTCCGGGCACTGCCACCCGCCGTCGAGGACCCGCGGATGGACGAGGTGAGCCTGCGCGAGCCCGACCGCGACTTCCGCCTGTCGTCGCTGCTGCGGCCGGTCCGCTGGATCCTGGCCGCGGTGATCGCCTGCCTCGCGCTCGATTCGCTGGCGGGCGTGGTGTTCCCGTCGATCGTCAAGTTCGCCATCGATCAGGGTGTGGTCCCCGACCAGCCGTCGGCGCTGTGGTGGGCGACGCTCGCGGGCGTCACGCTGGTGGCCGCCAACTGGGCGGTGGTCGCGGTGATGACGGTGATCACCGCCAGGGCCGGAGAGAAGGTTCTCTACGGCCTGCGGGTGCGCAGCTATGCCCACCTGCAGCGGCTCGGGCTCGACTATTACGAGCGCGAGCTGTCCGGCCGGATCATGACCCGGATGACCACCGACGTCGACGCCTTGTCGACGTTCCTCCAGACCGGCCTGTCCACGGCCGTGGTCAGTGTGCTCACCGTCGTCGGCATCTCGGTGGCGCTGCTGCTCACGGATGTCGTCCTCGCGCTCGTCGCCCTCGCGGTGGTGCCGCCGCTGATCGTCGCCACACTGGTCTTCCGGCGAGTGTCCTCCGTCGCGTACTCGGTCTCACGCGAGCGCATCTCGCTCGTGAACGCCGATTTCCAGGAGAACATCGCCGGCCTGCGCGCCGCCCAGGCGTATCGGCGCGAGGACTTCGCGGCCGAACGCTTCGCGGAGCGGGCAGACAGCTATCGGCGCAGCCGGATGCGTTCGCAGCTCGCGATCTCGATCTTCTTCCCGTTCATCACGCTGCTCTCGGACCTGGCGCTCGCCGCGGTCGTGCTGGTCGGCGCCCGCGAGGTGGCCGGCGGCGACGCCACCGCGGGGACGCTCGTGGCGTTCGTGCTCTACCTGGGGCTGTTGTTCGGGCCCATCCAGCAGCTCTCGCAGGTGTTCGACGGCTATCAGCAGGCCAGGGTCGGCCTGAGCCGCATCGGCGACCTCCTGCGTACGTCCAGCTCTCTAGAGGAAGCCGGCTCGATCGAGACCGCGACCCAATCCGACATCGTTCCCATCGAGGGCCACCTGCGCGGCGACGTCGCCTTCGCGGGGGTGAGCTTCCGCTACAGCGGCGCCGAACGGGACGCGCTGAGCGGAGTGGACCTGCGGATCGAGTCCGGACGCACCGTCGCCCTCGTCGGCAAGACCGGCGCAGGCAAGTCGACCGTGGTCAAGCTGCTCGCCAGGTTCTACGACCCGACCGAGGGCTCGGTCCGCGTCGACGACGTCGACCTGCGGTCCTATCCGCTGCACCGGTACCGCGGCCGGCTCGGCGTGGTCCCCCAGGAGGCGCACCTGTTCTCCGGGGACGTCGCGAGCAACATCGCCTACGGCAGGCCCGACGCCACTCGCGACGAGATCGTCGCCGCGGCCCGCGCGGTCGGGGCACTGCACACCATCGCCGGCTTCCGGGGCGGGATGTTCCAGCCGATCGGGGAACGCGGTCAGGGCCTGTCCGCCGGGCAGCGACAGCTGATCGCCCTGGCCCGCGCCGAGCTGGTCGACCCCGACCTGCTGCTGCTCGACGAGGCCACCGCGACCCTGGATCCCGCGACCGAGCGAACCGTGCTCGAGGCGGGCAGGCTGCTCACCCGCCGCCGGACCGCCGTCATCGTGGCGCACCGCCTCGCGACCGCCGCGCAGGCCGACCTCGTCGTCGTGATCGACGACGGACGGATCGTGGAGTGCGGGCGGCACGGCGAGCTGCGGCGTGCCGGTGGTCACTATGAGCGCCTCTGGGATGCAGCGCAGAGCCAGGCCGGGAATAATTCGCGAGGACTAACCGTCATCGATAGTAGTGAACCCGGCGGCCTGAAGTGATGTACTTCACTCGACGGGCGCCCGGTGCGCGCCCGTCACAGATGGGGGCTAGCCTCAGGTCTATCCGCGCTGATCTGGGACCAAGAGAGAAACGAGGCGAACACCTGCCGTGAGCAGCAGTTCTACGTCACAATTCGGACAGAACCAGTGGCTGGTCGACGAGATGTACCAGAGGTTCCAAAAGGACCCGGCATCCGTCGACGCGAGTTGGCACGAATTCCTCACCGATTACACGCCCGATGCTTCCGGAGCCGGCAACGGCGTGAGCACCCCCACGGTGCCCGCGGCGCCCGCCCCGACGAACGGCACCGCCGCGCCCGCGACGAACGGCA
>NZ_JBHTCS010000009.1:0-126827 GCF_042665615.1 Rhodococcus daqingensis
ATGCAAGCTCGTCCAGCCCGGCACCGGTGACGAGATCGCCTACCCGACCGCGGGGGTCAGCGAGCCAGGTGAGCTGTGGTGCAAGGGACCGAACATCATGGTCGGGTACCTCGGCAACGACGAGGCGACCGCGGAGACCCTCGACGCGGACGGGTACCTGCACACCGGTGACATCGCGACCGTCGACGCCGAGGGCGTGGTCACGATCGTGGACCGGATGAAGGAGCTGATCAAGTACAAGGGCTATCAGGTGCCGCCGGCCGAGCTCGAGGCGCTGCTGCTGACGCATCCGCAGATCGCCGACGCCGCCGTCATCGGGGTCCTCGACGACGAGGGTGAGGAGGTGCCGAAGGCGTTCGTCGTCCGGCAGCAGGGCGCCGACGACCTCGACGAGGACGCGGTCATCGCATTCGTCGCCGAGCGGGTGTCCCCGCACAAGAAGGTCCGCAGGGTCGAGTTCATCGACCGCGTGCCCAAGTCGGCGGCGGGCAAGATCCTCCGCAAGGATCTCCGGGCGAACGAAGCTGCGGGGAAGTAGGAGTCCGACATGAAGAACACCGAACCGACTGATACCGCCACACTCGTCGACGGTGTCCTGCAGCTGCCCATCTCCACCGCGGCCGCGGGAACATCGATGGACTTCACCCTGATCGACGAGGCCACCGAGGCCTTGCGCGATTACGGCGCGGAGATCGGCGCGATCCTTTTGACAGGGACGGGCGCCAACTTCTGCGCGGGCGGCAACGTCCGCCACTTCGCGGCGGCCGACGACCGCGGTGCCTACCTCCACGAGAAGGCGACCGCGCTGCACGACTTCGTGGAAGCGCTCACCGCGGCCCCCACTCCCGTGGTTGCCGCCGTGCAGGGCTGGGCGGCCGGCGCCGGCATGAGCCTGGTCTGCGCGTCCGACATCGCAATCGGCGGCCCGTCGACCACATTGCGCCCCGCATATCCAGGCATCGGACTGAGCCCCGACGGAGGCATCACCTGGTCATTGCCCCGCATCGTGGGGGCACGCCGCGCTAGAGAAATACTCCTCTCCGACACCGTGATCGGCGCCGACGAGGCTGTGCGCCTCGGCTTGCTCAGCCGAATCGTCGGCGACGACGAGATCCATACCGAAGCTCTCCGTGTCGCCCGCAGTTTCGTCGAAGGACCCCGCGTCACCTACACGACGATACGACAACTTCTGGCCCAATCACCCGACACGACGCTGAAACAACAACTCGACACCGAACGGGACGGCATCGCCATCGCCGCAAACAGCAAGACCGGCAGAGAAGGCGTCGATGCCTTCGTGGCCAAGAGAAAACCCGACTTCGCCGGTGTCAATCAGTAGTGAGCCGCCGGCTGCCCTCGGCAATTCACGACAAGGGAATTCGGGATTGCGATCGCGGGGATGAATCTCGAGTATCCCGCACTGGCCTATGAGGTGGGCGTCCGGTGATCCGTACAGCACGCATTGTGGAGATAGGACACCAGGTGGGCCGAACTCGGCACCTGTGAACTCATAGGTGCGAATGCGAGTTCGGTTATCCATGTCCACTGGACAGGGTTAGGTTCTGCCCCTCGACTGAGACGTACTCCCGAATCCTGTAGTCGGCCAACCGTGAATCAATAGGACTCGTCGATCGGGCGCCGGTCGGCGCAACCGACCATTCGCAGGGCGAGCTCGACATAGCGCGCCGCCAGGGCATCTGGGTCGGAGTAGGCATGGGATGGGAACCATCGACTGACATCGACGCCCAGGGACGTGATTGCCAGTACCGCGGCCTCGATGTCGAGGGGCTGAAAGTCGCCTGATGCTGCGCCGGCTTCGATGATCCGCTTGAACACTTTCGAGGTGGATCGGCGGATGTCCGCAACAACTGCGAAGTGATCGTGCGAGAGCGACCGCAGTTCGTACTGGGCGACCCGGGCGCTGGCGTAGTTGTCGGCGTGCCACGTCACGTACGCGTTCACGGTCGATGTCAGCCGGTCGGTCGCCGAGAGGTCGGGGCGATCAGCTGCGGTGATGGCCGTCAGTACCGCATGGTGCCCTTCGAGGCTGATGGCGTAGAGGAGGGATTCTTTGGTCTTGTAGTGCGGGTACACGGCTCCGGGGCTCATGTCGAGGCTGGCGGCGATCTCCCGGGTGGTGGTGGCGCCGTAGCCCTTGGCGGCGAAAACCTCGATTGCCGCGGCGCGTATCCGCGCAGCCGCCTTCGAGGTACCCAGCTCGCTGGCAACGGCGGATTGTGGTGCGTTCATCGCACTGTCGCCTCTCGGTTGGTGGGGGGTTGACAGGCCTCTGCCAACCGAGCCAGTATATGCGAGCGCATACAACCTATGCGCTCGCATATTTTCTTGCTACAGGCTGTAGCAACCCACATCACCGCCACTAGGCGACCGCAACCAGGAGGCACGATGCCCGAAGCCGTCATCGTCTCGATCGCGCGTTCACCGATCGGACGAGCCATGAAGGGCTCGCTCAAAGAGATGCGCCCCGACGATCTGGCCGCCCAGATGGTGCAGGCAGCGCTCGACAAGGTGCCCGCACTCGACCCGACCGACATCGATGACCTCATCCTCGGGTGCGGTCTTCCCGGCGGTGAGCAGGGCTTCAACATGGGCCGCACCGTCGCGATCGCGCTGGGCTACGACTTCATCCCCGGCACCACCATCACCCGCTACTGTTCGTCGTCGCTGCAGACCACCCGAATGGCATTGCACGCCATCAAGGCTGGGGAGGGTGAGGTGTTCATCTCCGCCGGGGTCGAGACGGTGTCCCGGTTCGCGAAGGGCAACTCCGACTCCCTGCCCGACACCGAGAACCCGCTCTATGCCGACGCACGAGCGTCCACCGAGAAGCTCGCGCAGGGCGGGCACCAGTGGGTCGATCCCCGCACGGAGGGGCGGGTTCCCGACGCCTACATCGCGATGGGTCAGACAGCGGAGAACGTCGCCCAGCTCACCGGCATCACCCGCGAGGAGCAGGATCGCTGGGCGGTGCGGTCGCAGAACCGCGCCGAGGTAGCGATCGACAACGGCTTCTTCGAGCGGGAGATCACCCCGGTCACGCTGCCCGACGGCACGATCGTGTCGAAGGACGACGGCCCCCGCGCCGGCACCACCTACGAGGCGGTCAGCCAGCTGAGGCCGGTGTTCCGGCCGGACGGCACCGTTACCGCCGGTAACGCGTGCCCGCTCAACGACGGCGCCGCCGCATTGGTGATCATGTCCCATACCAAGGCCAAAGAATTGGGCCTGACACCGCTGGCGCGGATCCTGTCCACCGGGGTCTCGGGCCTCTCGCCCGAGATCATGGGCCTCGGTCCGATCGAAGCCACCAAGAGAGCCCTCGCCCTGGCCGGCAAGTCGGTCTCCGACATCGACTTGTTCGAGATCAACGAGGCCTTCGCGGTGCAGGTGCTCGGCTCCGCGCGGGAGATCGGCATCGATGAGGACAAGCTCAACGTCTCCGGCGGTGCGATCGCCCTCGGTCACCCCTTCGGCATGACCGGCGCGCGCATCACCGCGACCCTGCTCAACAACCTGCAAACCCACGACAAGCAGTTCGGTGTCGAGACCATGTGCGTCGGCGGCGGCCAGGGCATGGCCATGGTCCTCGAACGCCTCAGCTGACTAAGAGAACAGGAAAACTCAATGGGCAACATCAATTTCGACTTCACCGGAAAATCGGTCATCGTCACCGGCGCCGCCCGCGGCATCGGACAGGCCCTCGCGCGCCACTTCGCCAATGCCAATGCGACGGTGTTCATGGTGGACTTCGACAAGGACGAACTCGACAAGGCCGCACGCGAGGTCGGTGCCATCGGCATCCCCGCCGACGTCAGCAGCACCGGCGACGTCGAACGGGTCGTCTCCACTGTGATCGCCGAGACCGGGCGGGTCGATGTCCTGGTCAACAACGCCGGGATCCTGCGCGACAAGGTGCTCTGGAAGCTGACCGACGACGACTGGGACCAGGTCCTGAATGTGCACGCGGGCGGGACATTCCGATTTACGCGGGCATGCGTACCGCACTTCCGGAAGCAGGAGTTCGGGCGGGTAGTCAATATCACCTCCTACACGGGGTTGCACGGGAACCGCGGGCAGGCCAACTACGCCACCGCCAAGGCCGGCATCATCGGGTTCACCAAGACCGCCGCGAAGGAACTCGCCGCCTTCGGGGTCACCGTGAACGCCATCTCCCCGAACGCCGCGACCCGGATGACCGCCTCCATCCCGGAGGAGAAGGTCGCCGAGCTGACGGGCCCGATTTCGCGATTCGCCGACCCGTCCGAGATGGCCGACGCCATCGCCTTCCTCGCGTCCGAGGAGGCGGGCTACATCACCGGTGTCGTCCTCCCGGTCGACGGCGGCATCTCCATCTGAGTGCCCAATTTCTGAACGGAACTGAACCTCATGACTGATGTACTTTCTCGCCGCGATCTCGATTTCCTGCTGTACGAGTGGCTCGAGGTGCCCGCGCTGGCGGCCCGCAAGCGGTTCGCGGAACATTCAAAGGACACCTTCGACGCGGTGCTCGACCTCAGTGCGGACCTCGCGCACAAGCATTTTGCCCCCCACAACAAGAAGGCCGACACGAACGAGCCGACCATGCGCTCGGACGGCACCGTCGAGATGATCCCGGAGGTCAAGGCGGCGCTGGACGCCTACGCAGCGTCGGGACTGATCGCGGGGCAGTTCGACGAGAGCGTCGGCGGGATGCAGCTACCCACCACAGTGGCGCGGGCAGCGATGGCCTGGTTCCAGGCGGCCAACGCCGGCACCGCGGCGTATCCCTTTCTGACCGCCGCCAATGCCAATCTGATCGCCGCGTACGGCACCGACCAGCAGATCGACGACTACGTCCGTCCGATGCTCGAGGGCCGGTGGTTCGGCACGATGTGCCTGTCCGAGCCGCAGGCCGGATCGTCGTTGGCGGATATCACCACCAGAGCGGTGCGCCAGGACGATGGCAGCTACAGGGTCACCGGGACCAAGATGTGGATTTCCGGCGGCGACCACGAGCTCACCGAGAACATCGTGCACCTGGTCCTGGCCAAGACCCCGGACGGCGGGCCCGGCGTCAAGGGCATCTCACTGTTCATCGTGCCCAAGGTCCTGCCCGGTGCCGACAGCGGACTCGGCGAGCGAAACGATGTGACCCTGACGGGTCTGAACCACAAGATGGGCAATCGCGGCACCACCAACACCATGCTCGCGTTCGGTGACGGCACCCACACCCCTGGCGGGAAATCGGGTGCCGTCGGTTTCCTGGTCGGCGAGGAACATCGCGGTCTGTCCTACATGTTCCACATGATGAACGAGGCCCGAATCGGTGTCGGCTTCCTGGCAATTGCCCTCGGCTACGTCGGGTACCGGAAGTCACTCGAGTACGCGAAAGTCCGCACCCAGGGCCGCCCCTTGGGCGCCAAGGATCCCGCCGCCCCGCCGGTTCCGATCATCGACCATCCTGATGTCCGCCGACTACTGCTCGCTCAGAAGTCCTATGTCGAAGGTGCTCTCGCCCTGGGCCTGTACTGCTCACGGTTGGTCGACGAACAGGACACCGCCGTGGATGCAGCAACGACCGACGAGGCAACGTTGCTCCTCGACGTGCTGACTCCGATCGCGAAGAGTTGGCCCTCGCAGTGGTGCCTCGAGGCGAACAGTTTGGCGATCCAGGTGCATGGTGGATACGGCTACACCCGCGATTACGACGTCGAACAGCACTACCGCGACAACCGGTTGAACCCGATCCACGAAGGCACACACGGGATCCAAGGGCTCGACCTGCTCGGCCGCAAGGTCACCATGCAGGGCGGCGCCGGACTGCGGGTGCTGGGTTCGAAGATCACCGCCACCGTTGTGCGGGCACGTGTCCTCGGTGGCGAGGCCAAGCGCCATGCCGACGCCCTGGACACCGTCTGGAATCGGATCCTCGACGTCACCGAGGCGCTGTGGGCCTCCGGCGATGCGACCACCGCGCTGGCGAACTCGTCGGTGTATCTGGAGGCATTCGGGCACACCGTCATCGCGTGGATGTGGCTCGAACAACTCATCGCCACCTACGGCAAGAACGGTGACTTCTACGACGGAAAGCGCATGGCCGCCCGCTACTTCTTCGCCCACGAGCTACCCAAGGTCGGTCCGCAACTCGATCTCCTGGCCAGCGGAGACCGCACCGCCGCCGAAATGAACCCCCAATGGTTCTGACCGAAAGAAGGCCACACATGAGCGTACTCGACACCTTCCGCCTCGACGGCCGCGTTGCCATCGTCACGGGCGCCTCGTCCGGCCTTGGGGTTGCCTTCGCCCAGGCCCTCGCCGAGGCCGGCGCGGACATCGTCCTCGCGGCGCGGCGCGTCGACAAGCTGCATGACACGGCCGCGATGGTTCGGGCAAGCGGACGCCGCGCTCTCGCTGTGGCAACGGACATCGCCGATCCGGATCAATGCACGGCGATGGTCGACTCGGCGATGGCGGAGTTTGGCCGCGTCGATGTTCTCGTCAACAACGCCGGAATCGCGACTGCCTTCCCGGCTACCCGCGAGACCCCCGATCAGTTTCGTTCGGTCATCGACATCAACCTGGCCGGTTCGTACTGGGCAGCCCAGGCGTGTGGCAGGGTGATGCAACCGGGCAGCTCCATCGTCAACATTTCCAGCATCCTCGGACTCACGACTGCCGGTCTGCCCCAGGCCGCCTACAGTGCCAGCAAAGCCGGCATCGTCGGTCTGACCCGAGACCTCGCCCAACAATGGGGCACCCGCAAGGGTATTCGTGTCAACGCGCTCGCCCCGGGATTCTTCGCCTCCGAGATGACCGACCAGTACCAGGACGGCTACCTCGACGGCCTCGCCGCCCGGATGGTGCTCGGGCGCACCGGCGATCCTGCCGAGCTCGCCGCCACCCTCGTCTGGCTCGCCTCCGACGCCGCCGGCTACGTGACCGGTCAAACCCTCGCAGTCGATGGCGGCATCACCATCACCTGACCACACCGCACCCGCAGGCCCCTCACGTCGAAAGTAGTCGCCATGCCCACCACCACGAACGTCGACGAACTGAAGACCCTCGTCGGCACCACACTGGTCCCCAGTGACTGGTTCGAGATCACCCAAGACCGTGTCTCCACTTTCGCTGACGCCACAGACGACCACCAATGGATCCACGTCGACCCCGAACGGGCGAGCAAGGAAGGCCCGTTCGGCGGGCCCATCGGCCACGGTTATCTCACCCTGTCATTGCTCAGCGCCATGTTCGCGCAGGTTCTCGACGTTCGGGGTTTGTCCCTGGCGGTGAACTATGGCCTGAACAAGGTGCGGTTTCCCGCCGCTGTCCCCGTGGGATCGAAGGTCCGACTGAAGGCAGAGATAGCCTCGGCACAGGACATCAGCGGCGGCGTCCAGATCGTGGTCGCAGCGACCGTCGAATGTGATTCCGTCGACAAACCCGTCTGTGTCGCCGAACCACTCTTCCGATTCCACCGTTAGACCCCATGTCACGGAAAACAGCGGCTGCCCTCAGAATGACCACCATGGCGCTGAGACGCCCTCAAGAGCGCGTGACCTCGGCAGTATCTCGCTGCCGCGGAGCGGACACCTCCGTCGAATCCGGTGGCCGGCCGGGCCGCCATTCGAGGGCGTCGATGCCGCCGCTGCCGGCGATGAACACCGCGAGTCCACCACTGTCATCGGTGATCGCGAGATCGCGCTGGCCCCACCGGTGGCCAAGGATATCCTGGCTGATGTGCAGAAATATGTGAATCCCGGGTAGATCCGTGGCCGAGACCGACCCGTCCAAGACACAGCGTGATGTCGCAGTCAGTGTCGTCACGCAGTTGGACGCGGAGGGATTCGAGGGCGCCGTCGAAATCGGGCACGGTGGTTTCGGCGTCGTATACCGCTGCACCCAGGTCGGCCTTGACCGCACCGTCGCGGTGAAGGTGCTCACCGGCGACCTGAAGGAGAACCGAGAACGGTTCTTTCGCGAACAACGGGCGATGGGCCGGTTGACCGGGCATCCGAACATCGTCGGCGTGCTGCAGGTCGGCGAACTCTCAGGCGGCCACCCGTACCTGGTGATGCAGTACCACCACCACGGTTCCCTGGACACGCGGATCCGACACGACGGCCCTCTACCGGTCGGGGCCGTCCTGCGCCTCGGGGTGCTGCTGGCCGGGGCGTTGGAGACCGCGCACCGCGTCGACGTGCTGCACCGGGACGTCAAACCGGCGAACATCCTGCTCACCGACTTCGACCAGCCCGCCCTGACGGACTTCGGCATCGCCCACATCACCGGCGGGTTCGAAACCGCGACCGGCACGGTCACCGGCTCACCCGCGTTCACCGCGCCCGAGGTCCTCGGCGGCGATCCCCCCACCCCCGCCTCCGACGTCTACGGACTCGGCGCCACCCTGTTCTGCGCCCTCACCGGGCACGCCGCGTTCGAGCGCCACAGTGGCGAGCAGGTGGTGGCGCAGTTCCTGCGCATCACGACCCAACCGGTACCGGATCTCCGCGAGAAGGGCATCCCCGACGCCGTGTCCGCCGTCATCGAATCAGCGATGGCTCGCGACCCCTCGAGGCGGCCCACCGCCGCCGCCTTGGGCGGGCACCTGCAGCAGGTCCAGCGAGACCGGGGGTACCCGGTCGAGGAGATGGCGCTCCGTCCGCAACCAGGCCAACAACCGGAGCACGTTGTGGCACCGGCAGCCGTGCCGCACGTCGCTCCCGCCCGGGGCCAGACCGGAGGGCTGCCGCTGGAGATGACCAGTTTTATCGGGCGGCGCACACAGTTGTCCGAGGTGCGAAACGTACTGACCGGGTCGCGTCTGGTGACCTTGACCGGGATCGGCGGGGTCGGCAAGACCCGGCTCGCGCTCCAGGCCGCAAGCAAGGTGCGACGGAGTTACGCCGACGGCGTGCGGTTGATCGAGTTGGGCGAACTCCGCGACCCAGCATTACTGGTGGATGTGGTGGCCGCCGCCGTGGGCGTGCGCAACCTGACCGATCGCCCGATGTTGGAAGTGTTAGCGGAGTTCCTGTCCACACGCACATTGCTACTGGTGCTCGACAACTGCGAGCAGGTCGTGGCGGCGGCGGCGGAGCTTGCACAGTCGCTCCTGCGAACCTGCCCCGACCTGTCGATCCTGGCGACCAGCCGCGAGGCCCTCGGCATCGGCGGCGAGGCGGTGCTACCGGTGACACCGCTCGAGTTCCCGGACCCGGCCAGTGAGCCGACGCCGAGGGAGTTGGCCCATTACGACGCGGTGACCCTGTTCACCGAACGCGCGGCCGCGGCGGTCCGGGGCTTCGAGCTGACCGAGGACAACCGGCTCGACGTCGCTCGCATCTGTGCTCGGCTGGACGGGTTGCCGTTGGCGATCGAGCTGGCCGCGGCGCGGTTGCGGTCGATGTCGACCGCGCAGATCTTGCAGCGGCTCGACGATCGATACGGGCTGTTGACCCGCGGCAGTCGGGGCGCCCCGACACGGCAGCAAACCCTCCAGTGGTGCATCGGCTGGAGCTACGAGCTATGTACACCCAGCGAGCAGCAGCTGTGGGCGCGATTGTCGGTGTTCGCCGGCGGCTTCGAGCTCGACGCCGCCGAACAGGTGTGTGGCGGTGATCTGCCCGGGCCGGACCTGCTCGATTCGGTGTCGGCGCTGGTGGACAAGTCGATCCTGATCCGGGAGGAATCCGATGCCGCGGTCCGGTTGCGGATGCTCGAGTCCGTGCAGGACTACGGCAGGAATGCACTCGAGGACGCCGGTGAGCACCTGGAGCTGTGTCGGCGGCACCGGGACTGGTGCGAGCGGTTGGCCTGCGCGGCGGAGGCTGAGTGGATCAGCTCCCGCCAGCTGGAGTGGATATCCCGGCTGACCCGGGAATTGCCAAATCTGCGGCGGGCGCTGGAGTTCAGTCTGCGTGAAGGTGGTGAGGGCGGGTTGCGGATCGTCACTGCGTTGTTTTCGTTCTGGCCCTTCGGTGGGCGGCTCAGCGAGGGGCGCACATGGATCGATCGTGCGCTGGCACATCCTTCGTACTCCGGGGCACCGAGCCAGGACCGGGCACGGGCGCTCTACGCGGCCAGCTCGATGGCGGCGGGCCAGGGGGATTTATCGGCAGCGACCTCCTGGGCAGCGGAGCTCCGCACCCTGGCCGAGCAGATCGACGACCGGCCGACTGCCACGCTGGCCGCGGTTGCCGACGGGTTGACCGCCCTTGTTGGTGGAGATCCGGACCGCGCGATCCTGCACCTCGACGGTGCCGACGAGGTCTTGGGCGCACACAAAGAACCGGCCCTTCAGCTCGAGCGAGTGATACTCCTCGGGTGGGCGTACGAACTCCGCGGAGATTCCCGCCGCGCCCTCGCCTGCTATCAGCACACGCTCGCCCTGGAAAACTCCCACGGCGAAACAATCGTTCGGTCGTGGACGCTGTGGTCGATGGCAATCGCCTACTGGCACCAGGGTGACTCCGATCGCGCCCTGCAACTGTTGCGAGAAGGTCTTCACCTGGCTCGGTTGGTCAACGATCCACTCGTCGCCGCAATCAGCGCAGAGGTACTGGCCTGGATCGCCGCCGAGCGAGGCGATGGCCGCCGCGCCACGACGCTGATGGGCGCCGCCGAAGCGCTAGGCCAGATAGTAGGCACCTCCACCGTCCTGCTCCCGAACCTGCTCGTCCATCACCATGGGTGCACCCGAACTGCCCGCACGCTGCTCGGCGAGAAAGAATTCGAGGCTGCCCGCCACGAGGGCAGAACCATGAACTTCGGCGCAGCCGTCAGCTTCGCCCTCGACGAAACATTTCCGGCCACCGCGCCGACAGCCGGTCCGACTACAACTTTGACTAAACGTGAGCACCAGGTGGCTGAACTGGTGGCCGAAGGGCTCACCAACAAGGCAATCGCCGGCCGACTGGTGATCTCGCCACGCACCGCGCAAGGACACGTCGAACACATCCTGACCAAACTGGGATTCACCTCCCGAGCCCAAATCGCCTCATGGGTGGTGGAACAGTCCCGCGACGGCCGTATATGACTGCTCAAGTATCGTCGAGCGAGCGTCGCCAATCTGACTTCGTAACGCCGATCTCGTGCCGGCTTACGGCCGTACAGATACCGCGTCCAGGGTGTTCTTCCCCCGACCCGACGCCGGAACGCCCCGCCGCGCAAACTGTCCCGGCGCCCGCCCGTGTCCGGCCGGGCCCGCATAGGCCTGGCCGACCAAGACCCATTTCCCGGCGATGGGTCCGGTGGTGACCAGGGCGGTATCAGTCATGTGGCGCCGACGGGTCATCACCAGACAAAAGTCCTCGATCGCCCCACTGACCGAATCCGCGAAGCGCTCCTCGCCGAATTCCCATGTCCCACCCGAGGGGAGAGACAAACTCACCCGCACACCAGTATCCGGCACGAGCATCCCCCGGTTGACGAAGCTGAAAGGCAACGCAAGACAGGCGATCCGGGCGATGTGCTCCAACCGAGACGTCACCGGACGCGCAGCGCCGACGGCGTCGACTATGTCCTGTCCATGGGCCCAAGTCTCCATCAGCCGGGCGGTGATCATCGACGCCAGACTCATCGACGGTCCGTACCACGGGTGACGCGTGCCAGCCGGGGCCGAACGGAATGCATTCAGGAGTGATCGACGGCCCTGTCGCCACGTTTCGAGGAGTTGATCGGGGGACAGTTCGAGCAAGGGGTCGAGCACCGCGATGCTGTACGCGTCCGGATCCTGATCGGCTCGACGTCGCTGCTCGGCGAACGTGTTGTCCGGATCGGTGAGCGACATCTCGGTTGCGCTGTCGAAGAAGGCGAGGTGAGCGATCTGATGACGACTCGTCCACCCCTCGGCCGGGGTGAGGCGGTTCCACTCATCGTTGCCAAAAGTCGACACGACATCGTCGAGAGCGATCTGCTCGGCTTCCAGGTCGTCGATGAGGCCCGCGAGTTGGTGCACAGTTCTGGTCCCGTCGTATCGTTGATCTCAAATAGAGCCGAACTTCTCGGTTTTCGAATGCTTGAAGCTGCGATTACATTCTTTTCTGGGTGTGACCCGCTTCGCTACACCACGATGCAACCACCTGACGACCCCGCCGGTGCACCATGCACCAAGCGGCCAAACTGCGTACCCAACGGTGCATGCTGCACCACCAACCCTGAAACCTCGCAACCTTCCGATGTAGCCTGAGTCACTTCGCTGTTGTCAGGATCGTCTACACCACCAGTAGCCGACGATCAGCAAGGAGACAGATATGGCGAAGGGGAAGGCGCGTCCGACCGAGGACATCGACGTCGCAATCATCGGAGCAGGAGTCTCGGGCCTGGGGGCGGCCTACTACTTCAGCCGCGCCTTTCCGACCAAGCGGATCGCCGTGCTCGAGGGTCGAGACGATATCGGCGGTACATGGGACCTGTTCAAGTACCCGGGCATCCGATCAGATTCGGATCTGCATACCTACGGATGGGATTTCAAGCCGTGGAGGCATCGGGAAGCGATCGCCGAGTGCCATTTGATCCGCGAATACATGCATGAGGCTGTCGACGACTTCGGCCTGGAGTCGATGCTGAAGCTCAACCACAAAGTCAAGACTGCAGACTGGTCGAGCCGGGACGCTCGTTGGACGTTGTCCGTGGACACCCCTGATGGGCCCAAGGAGATTCGAGCACGCTGGGTCTTCGGCGGGACCGGCTACTACAACTACGACAAGGGCTACACGCCTGATTTCGCCGGCCGAGACGACTTCACAGGGGAGATCATCCATCCCCAGCATTGGCCCGAGGATTACGACTACTCGGGCAAGCGGGTAGTGGTCATCGGCAGCGGCGCCACCGCGATCACGATGATCCCCGCGATGGCGTACAGCGAGAAACCCCCGTCGCACATCACCATGCTTCAGCGCACGCCGACGTACATCGTGTCGTCACCCCGCGTCGACAAGAATGCGCTACGACTGACGAAGCTCCTCGGGGCCGAACGCGGATACTGGGCCACCCGGGAAAAGAACATGTGGCGCGACTTTCTCACCGTAAAGTTCATGGAACGGTTCCCGAAGGCTGCACGATCACTGGTGCGTTCGATGAATGCGAAGGACCTGCCCGCCGGCTACGACATCGACAAGCACTTCTCACCGCCCTACGCACCCTGGGATCAGCGCATGTGTCAGGCGCCCGACGGCGACTTCTTCGCGTCGATCCGTGACGGACACACCGAGGTCGTCACCGAATCGATCAAACGCTTCACCCGGGATGGCATTCTGCTGGCCAACGATGAGGAACTGAAGGCAGATGTCATCGTCACTGCCACCGGTCTGAACATCCAGATGCTCGGAGGCATCTCCCACACAGTCGACGGGCAGCCAGTCGACATCGGCAACACTGTCACTTATCGCGGCATGATGGTCTCTGAACTGCCGAACTGGGCGATGTCGTTCGGGTACACCAAGTCCGCTTCGTGGACGATGAAGGTTCGCATGACCGCCGACTTCGTGATCGAGATGATCAAGTACATCGAGGCACACGATTACGACGCGGTGGTTCCCCAGCCCGAACCAGGAATGAAGACCGTACCGTTTCTGGATCTGAAGTCTGGATACGCCAACCGCGGCAAGCATCTCATGCCGCAGCAGGGAACCGAGCTGCCATGGCGGGTACTCACTCACGTTCCCCACGACCGGAAGCTGATGCGGACAGACATTGTCGACAGCAATCTCCGGTTCTCCAAAGCGGCGCCCCCATCGCGCCGCGATGACCTCGCAGTGGCGGCGGTCGATCCTTCGCCGTCGGTCTCGGCTGCGGCGAACTAGGGAGGATATTGATGTCATCGTCCATCGAACTCACCGGCTCACAGCGGATCGCCCGCAGTATCGGGGTTGGACTCGGCAAGCTGCCGCCGAACATTCTTCGCATCCTCTCCGGAGGAAGCCAAACAAATCAGGCCGGCAACGTCATGGCGCCGGAGATCGGCCTGCTGATGAAGATGGCGGCTGCCGGCCCCGACTTCTCCGACCAGCCCGCGGCTCGCGCGAGGGAGTCCGTCGACGCTGAGACCGCGACGTTCGCTGCGAACATTCCCTCCTTGAATCTCGTCCAGCACGTCACGATCAAGGCCGGACTGCGGGCGGTCCGCTACCGCGCGACGGACTCCTCCAAGGGGTTGCTCCTGTACTTCCACGGCGGCGGATTCGTTTTCGGGAACTGTGCGGCATACGATTCGCCGGCTCGCCTGCTCGCAGTCCACACCGGGCTGGACGTGCTGTCCGTTGACTACCGACTGGCACCGGACCACCCGTTCCCTGCCCCGATCGACGACGCTTTTGCAGCGTGGGAGTACGCCGTCGCCCAGAGTGTCGACTGGGGAGTGGATCCGCACCGGATCGTCGTGGCCGGTGACAGCGCCGGCGGGAACATCGCCGCGGTTTTGGCCCAACAGCTGCGATACGAGGACGTCCGGCCGGCCGTCCAGGCACTGCTCTATCCGACGGTCGACTTCGCAGGTGAATACCGCTCTCAGATCGAGTTCGCCGATTCCCCCGCTCTGACCCGGAAGCAGATCGACTGGTTCCAGGATCAGTACATCCCGGCAGGGGCCGATCGACGTGATCCTCGACTGTCTCCCTCGTGTGCCGACGACGTCAGCGGTCTTCCGTCGATTGTTATCACCGTGGCAGGCTTCGACCCTCTACGTGACGAGGCAGTGGCGTACGCCGAACGCCTGTCGGACGCAGGTGTACCGACCCGCCTCCTTCGAGAGGACGGACTGGTCCACGGCTTTGTCTCCTTCACTGCGATCAGCAAGACCAGCCTGCGTGCATCCGTGCGTTTCGCCGAGGCGATCACCGAGGCGCTGGCCGACGTGCACGCGCGTTGACTCCTGCGCTGCCACGAGGCAGGGACCGCTCGCCCGACGACCACCTGTGTCGGTGAGCGGTCCCTGCCAGCGGGCGTGAGTTCGCACGAATTGCTCAGATGACATGTCGATCATGACGACGACCTCGACGTGTTCGTCTGTGTTCAGACAGCCTGGACATCGGTGGCACTGCCACTCCCGCGGAGTACTCGACCTGCAGCTCCTCGAATCGGCGATGTCGTTCGGTAAACCAAGTGTGAAGTCGCTCGGCGTGCCACTGACCGAGCCTGCCGCGGCCAGACCGAGCGCGTCGATCAATCGCTGTCCCCCGCCGGTGTTCGCCGACGCCACCGTTGCGTCAGCCCCCGCGATCTGATCTGCGAAAGTTCTGCCCCCGCAGTCAGTGTCGTCGATCCGACTCGCCCACACACCGACTCATCGATACCTGCCAGATGCGGGAGCAGGACCCGCACACCATCTCAGCGCACCTGGCGAATCCTCACCCGACCACGTCGGTGCAGGCACAGCTCCGGCACTGTCGAGGGGCACGCGAATGGGGGCGAACAAGGCGACTGGCATGACGGGCCAGCTCCTTACGAGCGCGGCTAGGGCTGCCGGGGCCGCTCGTAAACGCGAGTGCAGTCGACTGCACCCTTGTGCTGGTGGAACGCCGCAACTGAGCCGGCCGGGCGACAGCTCTCGGGCCCCATCTGCCGCGAAACACCGGACGCGGACATGTGCATCTTGCACCACGTAGCTCGTAACCATGCGTCCTTTCGACCTTGTTACGTCCCCCACGAACGCACGACTATTGAGATGTACGCCACACTGCAGCCCGGCAATGGCAAAGCGCCGTCCCGCCGGCCTGGAACGAGAGGAACTCCATGACGGATACGACGGATACGACGCTGCGAAAGGTTCCGGCCACTGCGCCGGTCGAGGAGATCCTGAGTGTCTTCCGTAAGGATGGCGGTGTCATCATCGAGGGACTGCTGACCGCCGACCAGATCGAGCGCTTCAATGCGGAAATCGAACCCAAGCTGCGGGCGATGGCACCGGGCGGGAAGCACTCGGACGAGCTCGTTGCCGAGTTCCACGGCGCCAATACCAAGCGCCTGACGAACATGATCACTCTGAGCGAGACCTACCGCACGAAGATCGTCGACCACGACCTTGTCCACGCTCTCTGCGACGCCATCTTCCTCGAGGAATCGGGAACGTACTGGATGACCTCCTCCCAGTTGATCGAGATCGGCCCCGGCAATCGCGCCCAGTTCTTGCATCGCGATCTCGAGAGCTGGCCGCCCTTCGTCACGCTGGGTCCGTCGGGCCCGGAAGCCGTAGCCAACTTCCTCATCGCACTCACGGACTTCACTGAGGAGAACGGCGCGACGCGAGTCATCCCCGGCAGCAATCACTGGGAGGACTTCACCGATCGCGGCGAGCCGGAGCAGACGATCCCGGCCGTCATGAACGCCGGCGACGCACTGTTGTTCAGCGGTAAGACCGTGCACGGCGGCGGGGCGAACGTAACCTCGGACCAGTACCGACGCGGACTTGCCTTCGCGATGTCACCGGGCTACCTCGTCGGCGAGGAGGCCTTCCCCCTCATGGTCGACCTCGAACTGGTGAAGACGCTTCCGGAGCGAATCCAGCGGCTGCTCGGCTTCCGCTCCCAGTACCCGATCGGTTCGCCCGGCATCTGGACAGTAGACGTCGCGGATGTGGCGGATTACCTGGGCCTCTAATCCGTCCCCCACGACTCATACCGGCTGAATGCGCCGTCCTTCAACGGGCGGTGCATTCTGCTGTGGGGTCCCGCCGCATCACACGCCTTCGCCTCGGACCCTGGCAGCGGTAAACCCGGACCCGGGGCGATGGATCAGACGGCGCAGTTGTGGCCGATCCCGTCGGTAGCTGCGGCGCCCGATCGACGATATCGCCGAGCGCCTTCCGCCGCAGGTGTGAGGGACCATTGATGCCGTCAGCGATTCCACCGCTGCCGACGGTGAGCGCGTCGGAGTACGACTCGAGCTGAACCCGACGACACGTGAGCCGCGCTCCCGCCGACATCGAGGCAACGGACCCGAGCTGTCGAACTGGGCGGGTGTGCCTGAACAAACACGCGACGGTGAAACTGATCCTCGAAGGCCGACAGCTCGAACGCTACTGCGCGAAGGGTCGTTGCGGCGCGTAGCAAGCGCATACGGCAGTTGTCGTTGGGTGCGATTCTGGGGGGCGATGCCGGGGCGCTGGGTCGCACCGCCGGGCGTCCGAGTGGCACAGCCAGCCCTGCACTCGACTCTTGATTCTCGCCGAGGACATCGGCTCCGCAAGTTCGCTTCAGGGAGCGGGATCCGTTGGCCGATCGACGGGTGAATGGCGACCGCCCCCACGCGAAGCAGGCAGGCCCGGCCTCTCGGTCATCGCCGAGAGGCCGGGCCTGTATCCGCGCTTGCTTGCTGTTCAGTGAACCGTGTCCACCTCGCCGGCAGGGTCCGTTCCCGCTGTGTCGACAGGGTCCGCAACATCGCGGCCGCGGCGCGCGCGTTGCAGGTAGAACGCGGTACCGACCACCACGACCGCAATCACCGCCCCATACGACACGTGATTGATCGGGCTGGGCGGTGGATCGACCAGGCTGTTGACCCACGGCCACAGCATGCCGGTGCCACCAATCAGTGCGCACACGATAATCGGCACACGCATCGCACGCTCACGTGCCAAGAGCACCAGTACACCCACGCTGATGCACGCATACGGGACCGCCCACAGATAGACAATCGAGGTCGACACCATCGTGTAGACGGTGAGCCCCCACTCGTCGCTGACCGCGACAACGATGATCAGCGCAACGGTCGAGATCCCCGTGGCTACGGCGATCGCCGAAGTCGGCGTTCCATGGCGACGGTTGTGACGGCTGAGCAATGACGGCAGCATCCCTTCCGCCGCGTACCCCACCACCAGGCGAGAGAGGTAGTTGGTGAAACCGATCAGTGCCGCGAATACCCCCACGGTGAGGAGCAGATCGCATGCCTGTCCGACGCCCCGGCCGAGTCCTGCGAGCTCGGCGAGGGCAGCAGGTGCCGACACCCCCGACCTGATCTGATCGCCGACGAGCATGAGTCCAGGGATCTGCATCATCGTCACCAGCAGGTAGCCGATCGTCACGACCGGAACCGCCAGCACCGCGACCGGCATTGATTTCGTTGGTTCAGCTGTCTCCTCAGCCAAGGTCACTCCGCTTTCGAAGCCTGCAAGCCACGAGGCCGCCGCACCGAAGCCGACGAGAATTCCGCCCCAGGTCGAGCCTTCCATCGACAGCTGCTGCCCGAGTTGCAGTCCGGTGTGCCATGCACTGGCGACACTGATCGTCAGCACAACGGGGACCGAAATGACGGTCAACGTGACCGCCCACCGGACCGAGGCGTCGAGACCACGCCACGCGATCGCCGCCGGCACCAGTCCCGTGAGCAGGAAGATCACGATCAACGATTCCGGGGTGCCGGCGAAGCCGAACCCCGTGCTGGTGAAGAAGCTGGTCACATAGGTGGCGGCAAGCACTTGGATGGCAACCATCTGCCCGAGATAGCCCAGTAGCAGTGCCCCGGCGACCACAGCACGAGAGCGCTCCCCGGAGACTTCCGCCACGTAGGACGACAACGACCCCGAGGCCACCGATCGCCGGGCGAATACCATGATGACCCGGCCCAGGGAGAACCCAACCACGGTCGTCAGCAACGCCGCCGCCCAGCTCCCCCAGCCGGCGGTTCCGAAGAGCAGCATCGGGAACGAGGCCATTCCCACCGCCGGGATCCCAGATGAAACCACCAGTGCGACGAGCTGCCGGGTCGACAGCAAGCCAGTCGATTCAGCCATGGACGACGTTCTCCTTCAGCCAGGCGCGATCGGCGACCAGGTCGGCGCACGTTTCACCACGCTGCCACTGCAGGGTGTGCAGCAGTGCCCGATGGAACGGAATCAGCGTGACGACGGGGCCGATCTCGAAGTCATCGAGTGCGGCGACCATCCGCTTCGTCGCCTCCTCCCGGTCACTGCCCCACACGAGCACCTTGGCAACCATCGGATCGTAGAAACGATGGACCTCCGATCCCTCGGTGACACCGCTGTCCACCCGGATGTGCTCGCCCACCGGCTCCCGGTAGGTGCCGATGGCACCCGGTCGCGGGACGAAGCCCTTCGCCGCGTCTTCGACATTGATGCGGCATTCGATCGCATGCCCGGACAACGACACCGACTCCTGGGTGTGCCGCAGCGGTTCCCCCGCTGCGATGCGTACCTGCTCCTCGATGAGGTCGATCCCGGTGACCATCTCGGTCACACCGTGCTCGACCTGGATGCGGGTGTTCATCTCCAGGAAGTAGAAGTCTCCGTCGACGAGAAGCCCTTCGACGGTTCCCGCCGACCGGTACCCCACTGCGCGCGCGGCCTGCACCGCGATGGCCCCGATGTGCTCACGTAGCTGCGGGGTGACGGCCGGTGCCGGCGACTCCTCGATCAGCTTCTGGTGTCTGCGCTGTACCGAACAGTCTCGTTCGCCCAGATGGATCACGTTCCCGCATCCGTCCGCCAGCACCTGAACCTCGACATGACGCGGGTTTTCGAGATAGCGCTCCAGGTAGACGACGGGGTCGGCGAAGAAACGCTCGCCCTCACCGCTCGCACCCTCGAACGCTGCACCGATCTCGTCGGGATTGCGCGCGATCCGGAACCCCTTGCCGCCGCCGCCGCCGGAGGCCTTGACCGCGACCGGATAGCCGATCTCGGCAGCGACCTCAGCTGCCTGTGTGACCGTGAAGACCGCATCCGGCGAGCCCGGCACCACCGGCACCCCGGCCGCTGACATCGTCTGCCGGGCGGCGACTTTGGATCCCATTCGGTCCATGGCGTCGGCGGACGGCCCGATGAAGGTCAATCCCGCGGCCTCGACGGCTCTCGCGAAATCACTGTTCTCCGACAGCAGCCCATAACCGGGGTGAATCGCCTGGACTCCGGTCTCCAGTGCCGCTCGAATGATCTCGTCGATCTTCAGGTAGCTTTCGTTCACCGGGCCGCCACCGATCTCGACGGCGCGGTCTGCGGCGCGGACATGGGGAGCATCGGCTTCGACGTCCGAATGGACGGCGACCGATTCGATGCCCATTGCGCGCAGCGTCCGGAAGATCCGGACTGCGATCTCGCCTCGGTTGGCGACAAGTATTGATGTGAACACTGACGTTTGCCTCCCCACTCAGTCCGAGAGCTTCACGAGGATGTCATCGAGCCCGATCGAGTCGCCCTCGGCGACCGGGATCTCGACGATGGTGCCTGTCTCTTCGGCGTCGACGGGGATCTCCATCTTCATCGACTCCAGGATCATGATCGTGTCGCCGACTTCGACCCGGTCGCCCACGGCCTTTTCAATTTTCCAGACCGATGCGGCCATCTCCGCGGTGATCTCACTCATCGTTTCTCTCCCTGCTTCATCTGTGTCTTTTGACATGCGCGCCCCAGTCAGGGCCGCAGGCTCCAACGCCGCTGCTGCGGTCCACGCTTGGTCTCCATCAGTCCCCGCGACGCGTTGATGAACGCGCAGACGATCTCCCGTGTCTCACGCGGGTCGATCATGTTCTCCACACCGAACGCCTCGACCGTTCCCCACGGGTCGGCGAGTGCGTGCATCCGGTCCTCCACCGCGCGGCGATACTCAGCAGGGTCCTCGGCGGCGGCAATCTCACGTGAAAAGCCTGCTTCCACACCGCCTTCGACCGGCAGATCGCCCCACTCCGCGGTGGGCCAGGCAAGTCGTAGGCACAGTGAGTCGGGGTTAGCGGTCGCAGAGACGGCCATCCCGTAAGCCTTGCGGACGTGAATGGTGATCACGGGGACTTCGGCTTCGATGATCGACTGAATCGCTCGCATCCCCCAACGGATGACGTTTCCACGCTCGGCGTCGGGCCCGACCATGAATCCGGGGACGTCCACGAGATAGATGATCGGCAGATGGAAGGTGGAGCAGATGTCAACAAACCGGATCTGCTTTTCGGCCGCGGCCGCGTCGAGCGCGCCACCGAGATGCATCGAGTTGCTTGCGACGACGCCGACCGAGATTCCGTCCATCCGTGCGTACCCGGTGACGACGCTCTTGCCCCAGCGCCCTCCCACCTCGAAGAACGACCCGCGGTCGACGATCTCGCCGATCACTTTCTGCACCTTGTACGGCCGCCGGCGGTTCTCTGGGATGATCTTGAGGATCTCGTCGCCGCGACGATCCACCGGGTCGGTCTGTTCACCGCGCGGCGGCAGTTCCCATACGCTCTGCGGCAGGTAGCTCAGAACCGTCTGCATCTGCTCGATCGCATCGGCTTCGTCCTCAGCGAGGTTGTCGACGGCACCGGACCCACCGGTGTGGATCTTGGCGCCTCCGAGCTGCTCCTTGTCGACGTCCATTCCCAGTGCACGCTTGACCAGCGGAGGGCCACCGGCAAAGAGCACCGAGTCTTTGGTCATCACGCTGAAGTGGCTGAGCACCGTGCGGCCCGCGGTGCCGCCGGCGGCGGCCCCGCTGACCATTGCGAGCACCGGAACCTCGGAGAGCAGCTCGTACGAGCGCTGCCAGCTCATCGACGACACGAGGTAGGAGTGCCCCTTCTCCGCCTGAGCTGCGACGTCACCGCCGATGCCCTCCATGAACAGCACCAGTGGGATTCGGTACTCGTGGGCGAGGTCTTCCACGAACCCACCCAGGCCGCCCTTCATCCGATCGAGGTACGACTGCGGGGCTCCGGCCCGTACGGTGAAATCCTCACCGCCGAGCGCGACGGTCCGCCCACCGAACTGTGCGAGACCGCAGACATAGCTCGCGGGCATCTTTCCGAGCAACTCACCGGTCGCCGAGCGCTCCTCGAAGACCGCAAACTCGCCAATCTCGTGAAACTCCTTGGCAGCAGCGGTGATCCGTTCTCGGATCGTCTGCCTTCCCTGGGCGTGCTGGCGATCGATGCGCCGCTGACCACCGAGCTCCCGCGCGGCTGCCCGCCGTCGATCGAGTTCGGCGAGTGCAGATTCCCACGTGAATTCAGCCACGATGGTGATTCCTTTCCGAAAAGCTGAAGTTGTTCGCCGATCCCGATTCGGCGAGCCGGTCGTAGACACCGGCACCTGTGATTCGGGTCGGTAACCGATGCTTCTGAATCACACCGGTGCCGGGACTGCGTACGAATGACGCGGCGTCGACCTGCGCGACATACCGCGGCACCGCGAACCGCGGCAGGTTCGCGACACAGAAATCGAAGAAGCTCTGCGGGTCAAGGACGCCGGTGTCTCCGCAGTCCACAAAGACCTTGATCTCGTCCTCTCCGCCGAGCTCATCGACCACACCGATCGCCGCGGCGTCGACGACACCCGGAGCGGTCCGCAGCACCGCTTCGAGTTCGAAGGCAGAGATGTTCTCGCCGCGTCGACGCAACGAGTCGGTGAGTCGTCCTTTGAAGAAGAGGAAACCGTCTTCGTCGATGAGGCCGAGATCCCCAGTGTGGTACCAGAGGTTCTGCCACGCGGCGACGGTCGACGCTGGGCGCCGCCAGTAGCCGAGCAAGACCATGGCGGGGTGATTCGGGCGGTGACAGATCTCCCCCACCGTCCCTGGAGGAAGACGGCGCCCGTCCGGCGAGAGGATCGCCACGTCGAACGCATCGCAGATCCGTCCCGCACTTCCACGACGCCGGGCGTCGATCGTCTCGATCGAGATACCGTGCGCCTCGGTCTGCCCGTAGGTACTCAGGACCGGCACCCCGAGCCGGTCCTCGAAGTACCCGTACACCTCCGGCGGCACCGGAGCGCCGACCACACGCGTCAACGGAATGTCTGCTCGCCCAGGGGGCGTCGATAGCGCGACGCCGGCCAGCATCGAGCCGACGGCCATCGCCCACGTGCAGCCGTGCGTCGTGACCTGCTCCCAGAATCGGCTCACACTGAAACGCTCGGTGAAGTACAGCGACGACCCGGACCTGATGATCGCCGGGAAGATGACGTGTATGTCGACGTGGAAGAACGGCAGGGCGCTGTGCCCGACGTCGTCGGTGGTGAGAGCGATCATCTCCTGGGCCGCATCCGCGTTGTTCGCGAGGTACCCGTGCGGGAGCATCACGCCCTTGGACGGCCCCGTCGTCCCCGACGTGTACAGGATGGTCGCCAGGTGGTCCCGCGACAGTGCGTCGAGATGGCGGCGGAGGCCGGGCGGCACATCTGTCTGCTCCGTGACCGGTCCGGTCAGCGCGTCGATCCGCGTCGATCCGGCATGTCGAGTCACCTCCGCGCGGAATTCGTCGTCGGTCAGGATCAGGGTCGGCTCGCTGTCGGTGAGCACATGCGCGAGCATCGGGCCCTTGAGGTCGAAGTTCAGCGAGACCTCCACGGCGCCGATCCAGTACGCGCCGTACTGCCAGGCGAGGCGATGTACCGAGTTGCGCCCGACGAGGGCCACCCGATCACCCGACTCGACGGCGAACCGGTCGATCAGGTCGGTGGCGCACCGTCGTACCAGCGACGCGAACTCGGTCACCGTGACGGTGCCCCCCGCATGCCTGAGCAATGGTGCATCCGGGCCCTCGGCCTCGGCGTCGAGCAGGAAGTCGACCGGACTCCGCAGACCGTATCTCTCACTCATCGATCCCTCACTCATCGCCTGTGCTCCCCGGAGTCGGAACATAGATCGGTCCCCGTGCGATCACCGGGGCGAGCAGTTCGTCGGTGAACACCTGATCCGGCGTGGCCGTGGCCACCGGAACCCTGGTCTGGCCCGGGTATCCGATGGCGGCCCGCACAGTCTTGGACATGTAGTAGGCGCACATCACGAACAGGTACGCCGCCTCGACCGTCTCGGTCGGCCAGCTGTCGACGACCTCGGGCGTGAGATCTGCGGCGTCGGCCGCTGTTCGTGCGATCTCGCGCAGCGCCGCGGCGACCTCGTCGTTCGCCGCCAGCGCGGTGCGGACGACGGACTCGTAATCTGGCAACGCCCTCATCGCCGGAGACGTGTCGGTCCCGGGGAACCACAGATCGGCCAGACGCTGCAGACCCCACTGTTCGATCTCGGTGAGTGCTGCGTTCACAACGGTGAGTGGTTCGTTCACAATGGAGTCCTCTGCTCGGCTGCGGTCTCGACGATGTGCTCGGCGCCGCGCAGAGCGAATGCGGCGATCGTCGAGGTGGGATTGACGGCCGACGACGTCGCGAAGACGCTGCCGTCGAAGATGTACAGGTTCGGCACGTCGTGCGACTTGCCGTATCCGTCCACCACCGATGTCTCGCGATCGTCTCCGCATCGGGCCGTGCCGAGTAGGTGCCAGCCGACCTCCGGCATGTAGTCGACCCGGTGGGTGAAGACCGCCCCCGAAATCTCATGAACCTCGGTGAGTTTGGCGATGTGCCAGTCGAGTGCGCGAATACTCTCGTCGGAGAGCTTGTAGCGCAGCTTCGGCGCAGGCAGCCCATCGCCGTCGACGAGCGTGTCGTCGAGGGTGACCCGGTTGTCGAACTCGGGCAGGTCCTCGATCGCGGCGACCCATTCGAAGGCGCGGCCGGTGAACCTCTCGACGAACTCGTGGCCGGCGATACCACTGCGCTGGCTGAGCGGCAGGCCTGCGATGCGCTGCAGCAGTTCCGCCGGTCCCGGCACGGGGGCGATCGTCCACTTGGCTCCCCGGCGGAATCCCCGCGTCACATCTGTCTCTGCGAACTGCATCGACCAGATCGGCTGCCCCACCGGGCCGAGGTACGCCTGGAGATCCTCCTCGTAGCATCCGAGCACGGTCGCCGTCGGGTGCATCATCAAATTCCGGCCGACGTAGCCCGAGGAGTTGGCAAGTCCGTCGGGGAATCGCGACGAGGCCGACATGAGCAGCAACCGCGGCGTGCCGACGCCGTTGGCGCACACGATGACGACCGGCGCGGCGGTGTGGTGCTCGGTTCCGTCGCGGTCGATCCAGGTGGCGCCGGTCGCCAGGCCACGCGGGGACACGGTGACCTCACGGACTCTGGCGCCCGTGATCAGTTCGACGCCTGCGGCCAGGGTGGCCGGCCACATCGCGACGTCCCAGGACGACTTCGCCCCTTCGGGGCAGCCGGCCACGCATGTCCCCCAGCGGGCGCAGGCAGAGCGGCCGTCGTGCGCCCGCGACAGGATCGCATGGGTTCCCGGCCACCAGTGGTAACCGAGTGCGTTCATACCGCGTGCGGCGACCTGTCCTATCCGGCCGATCGGCAATGGTGGCTGCGGAGGATCCTCCCCCGGCGGGTAGGCGGTGTTCCCGCCGACGCCGGAGACGCCGATCATCTCGTCGATCATCTCGTAGTACGGCTGGAGGTCCTCGTAGGTGATCGGCCAGTCCGCGGCGACCCCGTCGAGGGTCCTCACCCGGAAATCGGAAGGAATCAGCCGCGGCCATTCCGCGCCGAACATCACTGTGCTGCCGCCGACCCCGCTGAACTGGAGCGTGTGGATGTCGGCTTCGTCCTCGTTGATCGGATAGTCGCTGGGCAACTTGCGGATGTTGGGGTTCGGGTTCCACGGCCCGGCCTGCACGAGTTCCCGCTCGGGGAGGGTGCTCGGATAGACGTCCGGCCAGGTGCCCTGTTCGAGCACCGTGACGCGGTAACCACTTTCGGCGAGCAGCCGAGCCGCTGTCGTTCCCGACGGGCCGGCGCCGATGATCAGTGCATCTGTTTCGCCCCGGGTGGAGTAACTCGGTCCCACCGGTCGCCCCGGGTGAGCACCAGAGGACTGCTTCCCTGTGTTCATGTTTCTGTCCGTCCTTGACCGTCGGTCATTGACCGAGATCGACAATGATGGTCTTGAGTTCGGTGAACACGTCGGTGAGCGCGAAGCGGCCCTG
Source organism: Rhodococcus daqingensis (assembly GCF_042665615.1). Lineage (NCBI taxonomy): Bacteria > Bacillati > Actinomycetota > Actinomycetes > Mycobacteriales > Nocardiaceae > Rhodococcus > Rhodococcus daqingensis. Next base: position 25,741 of record NZ_JBHTCS010000009.1, read on the forward strand.
CACGCGTCCGGTACCGCTGCCCTTGCCGGATCGGCCACCGAACGGCAGGTGGTATTCGGACCACACGCTCGGCAGATTCACATTCGCCATCCCGGTCGACGCACGCTCGGCGAAGCGGAGTCCGCGACCGATATCGCGGGTGTACACCGACGATGCGAGGCCGTACTCCGAGGCGTCGATGATGGCCAGCGCCTCGTCTTCGGACTCGATCCGCTGGAGCGGCATCACCGGCCCGAAGGTCTCCGAACGGCTGATCAACATGTCGTTGGTGACACCGGTCAGCACGGTGGGCGGCCAGTACAGGTCTGTGTCGAACCCGGTCAGTGGTGATCCCCCGGTCAGGACTTTGGCGCCGTTGTCGATGGCGTCCCGAACGTGGGTCGCGACCTTTATCGCAGTGGACTCGTTTTGCAGCGGACCCATCGTGGTCTGCTCGTCGAACGGGTCACCGACGCGGGTGGTGTTCTCGACCTCTGCCACCAGCCGCGCGGCGAATGCGTCGTAGACCTCGCTGTGCACGAGGATCAGCTCGGCCGACGTGCAGGCCTGCCCGGACGCGACGGTGGACGACATCACCACGCCCTCGGCCGCCTTGTCGAGGTCGGCGTCCTCGAGGATCACCATCGGGCCGTTGCCTCCGAGCTCGAGGATCTGGGCACGATTGTGTGCATTGGCAGCGATCAGCCGACCGGTGGCGGTCGATCCGGTAAAGGCGACGACGTCGGCGCGCTCGTCCCTGGTCAGTGCGTCACCGATGACGGCCCCGTCGCCGGTCACGAGGTTGAGGACCCCGGCCGGCAGGCCCGCCTCGACGAGGCACTCGACGAGCAGGGTCGCCGAGAGTGTGGTGGTGGGCGCCGGAAGCATGACGACCGTGTTTCCACCCGCCAGTGCGGGAGCGATGTGCTGGACGGCCATGGCGATCGGGAAGTTCCACGGCTGAATCGCCACCACGGTGCCGCGGGCGACGCGATACGCGTAGTTCCGGCAGGACGGCACAGCCGACGGGAGCAGCCTGCCCTCCAGATCCCGGCACCCGGTGATCGCCTCGTCGAAATGTGCGATCGCCTCATCGATCTCGCCGCGTGACTCGTGTGCGAACTCCTTGCCCACCTCGTAGGCGATGACTGTCGCGATCTCGTCGCGGCGCGCCGCGAGAACCTGCTTGACCTTTTCGAACACCTCGATGCGTTCGAAGACGGTGGTGTGCGACCAGTCGCCCGCCGCACGGTTGGCAGCAGAGAGCGCCATGTCGGCGAATCTGCTGTCACACAGCGCTATTGAACCTAATGCTGCACCGGTGACGGGGCTGTACACATTCCTGCGTTCCAGGTCTCGGTCGGTCCATTCGCCGCCGATAAGGGGCCGTGCATGGATCTCGGGAAGTTGCCTTGTCATGATGGTTCCTCGGGTCGTGGGGTCTCAGGGTTCGACGCGGACGATCGCGTCGGGGCCGGCTTCATCGACGACGAAGCCCGGAACGCCGTCCCAGTAGATGTCGGAGAACTTCGCCAGGAAGGCGTCCGCATCGAAAGCGGACTCCGGTGCATGAACACCGACTTCGGCACTGTCGATGCTCAACACTCCGACAGCGGCAGGCCGTGCGGTCTCCAAGCTCATCGAACCGTCGACCGGTCCACCCGGAAGCACGACGACCCCACTCCGAAGGCCGTCACGCTCACCGGTCACCGCCGCGCCACCGAACACCGACAGAGCGGGCCCCACCCGCGGTGTCGCGAGGACCTGGGGCCTGGCCCGGAGCTGTGCGGCGAGAAACTTCAGTGCAGTCGGGACATCGATCTCGCCTCGACTGACTCGGTCGAGCGTCGGAAGCATGAGCGCGTCGGACCCCGCGTCGATGGTGCCCACGTTGACGCACTCCTGAACGTCAACCGCGCGCGGCAGCGTGACCGGTTCCGGGTGACCGATCATCCTGAACACTCCGGTCGCGCCGCTCGAGGTGGTGACCCGGTAGGCCTCCTTCCAGGCCCTGCATTCAGCTTGCTGGCCGTCACGCCAGATCGGCGCCATCGCGGAGGCCTGGACAATCAGATGGTGGAACGCCGCGCGTCCCTCTTCGAATGCCGAGGCCATGGCCGCAGCCATCGTCTCCGCCTCGGCCATGCTCTTTCCTTCGCCGGGGTCTCCCCAGAAAGTCGCCAGTAGGTCGACCGAGTCGAGCTGGCGCGCAGCGACGACCGCGAGAAAGTTCGTCAGCCCCGGGCTCATCCCGAGACCGATGACGGCGCGGACACCGGCGGCGCGGGCGGCGTCGTCCCTGTCGAGCAGTTCGGCCGTGGGGATCGGATCGTCACAGACGTCGACGTAATTCACGCCGCTCGCGATCGCCGCGTCCAGCACGACGGTGCCCCATCGGTCGAACGGTCCCGCCGTGTTCACGACGACGTCGGCGCCCGCGATCGCGGTGTCGAGCGTTGCCACGTCGGCAAGGTCGACTTCGCTGAAGTCGAGACCCGGGTCTCGCGGTTGCGTCCTGTCGGCGACCCGCACCTCGACGTGTGAGTGCCGGGAAAGCTCCTGGGCGATGCGGGTTCCCACGCGCCCGGCCCCTCCGACGATGACGACCTTCATGACTGCAACTCCTTGGTAGGTCTGGCACTGGCGATTCACGACATGACGGTTCTGCTCAATTCGCCGCCGCACGAACCGTGGCCGCCACAGCCGGCCAGGCGAATACGCGAACAATCCAGATGATGGAGGCCTAATGGCCGGAAGAATCCGAGACGATCCAATCCACGATCAGCCTTCGAATGAAACGGACTGTACTCACGCGATCTGCCTTATGCAATCATTTCGGAAAGAATCTTCATTTCGGCAACACCAGGTGCGAGCTCCCGCGCGGCTACGCTGGACTTTTGCAGAGCAGTGAGGCAATTTGCACCGCTACCGAGCCAGTATCGCGCGTTTTCGTCGTAGCGATCCCCACCTCGTCATCCGATACTGAGATCAGCATCACGCATCGGAAGTGCAGACGTAATCCACCTGCATGCCTCGCCCGGAAAGGACTTTTCCACACGCTCCCAAGTCGAATTCCAATTAATAAAGTCGAAACGAAACCGTAGCCACACGGCCGAAGCAAGCCTTTTTCAGGCTGCGCCCTTATTGAAATAAAGCCCACCAGTCTCCGCGCGCGATCTCGTCTATTCATCGTGGGAGATGGAGTACATTCGTACCGTCGCACGCTATTGCACGGAAGCAGCACATGAGTGAACTGGAAGCCGGTTGGCCGGCATCGTCGGACGCCGCGAAGGATCTATTCCGTTCCGTGGCCAGGACACTGCTGCCGCAGACCGAGTCGATCCTCGACGATCTGGCGGCAGCCCAGTACCAGACGACCGCCGACCCCGGTTTCAGCCCGGACTCCCCGCTCGCAGAAGTCGACCGTCGCCTTACTCGCGCCAACCTCGAGCACTGGCTCGCGGCGAACATCGACACGCCCGGGCGGCCGGTGCCAGCCGCCGACGTCGAGGAGTTCGCGCTGTACGCCCGCGATCTCGTGATGCGCGGCATCTTCGTCAACCAGATCAGCGCCTGGCGTGCTGCACAACGCGTGAGCTGGAGTTGGTGGGTGAACGCGTGCTTCCGCGCCGGCGCCGACCCGCAGGTACTGCGAGAGCTGATCGACCTGTCGGCCACCTCACTGACGGCATTCATCGACGACTCCATGGCACGGCTCGACGAACACATCAAGGCGACTCGCGAAGACCTCAGCGCAGCGACCCAACTAAGACGTCAGTCGACTGTCCAGCTCCTGCTCGAGGGTGCGCCGATCCCGCGCGACCGAGCCGAAAGCCAACTCGGGTACGTCCTCACCGGCAGCCACCTGGCGGCGATCGTATGGGTCGACTCGGTCGACGCCGCCTCCCAAGCCACCCAAGCTGCCGAACAGATCGCGAGGGCGACTCACGCCCCCGACCGCCTGTCGATTGGGGCGGGCCTAACCACCGTGTGGCTGTGGATGCCTACCAGCACAGCAGTTGTGGCTTCCCAAATCTCCCCCGTACTCGCCTCCACCCCGGCTGCACGAGTGGCCTTCGGACGACCGGCCGCCGACGTGCTAGGTTTTCGTCGCAGTCACCTCGACGCGGCCTCAGCCAAGCGCCTCGTGGAGCGACTCGGGTCGCGTCGTCGCGTCGTCTGCTTTCAGGACGTACATCTCGCATCGCTTATCTCAGCGGATCCGGCTGAGGCCGAACTGTTCATCTCCGACACTCTCGGTGATTTCGCCGATGCGGATCAGATACTTCGCGACACAGTCCGCACCTTCGTTCGCGAACGGTTCAACCGTTCTCGCACATCTGAGCGAATGTTTGCCCACCGCAACACGATCGACCGTCGGCTTGTGCGCGCAGATGAGCTGCTGCCCACTCCATTGCACGACAATGCGACTGCGATTGATGCAGCGCTATCGCTGATCGAGCTTCGCGATGATTGACACTCTTGTCACCACTACCGTCGGGCAATGTGCACGCGTCATATCTCGATAGCCGATCCACGACCGAACCTCTGCGACTGACGGTGTGTCCGCCTGCCGTTAGTAGCCACGCCACGTCGAGTTGATCAGCGGCATGACGAGTGCCCAAGGCCCCTTGAATGCAGGACCCATCGCCAGGTTGCGCCTATCCGGTTGGCGCAGACAGTCCGAAGTCGAGCGTGCCGTCTTCCTTGACGTCGTAGATCTCGACGCCCTCGCTCACGTGCGCTTCGTCCGAACCGGTCGCGACCGCGATCTTGTTGCTGGCGTTCCGCGTCAGGTCGAGGACGAGCTCAACGGCCTCGACGGGCGAGAAATGCTGCCGCACATCATCAATGACGTCATCGCTGATGTAGCCGGGCTGCCAGATCATGGCATCGGTTAGCGTGAGCGCCGCCTTGTGCCGCTCGGAGAGTGTGCTGTCCTGATAGTGGTCCACCTCGCCGAAGGTCCCTTCACCGACTCCAGCCGAGAGTGCTGACCTGCTGCGCAGCGACTTGCAGATGCGGCAGTTGTGCTGCCGCGCTTGGCGCAGCCGGACCAGTTCGGTCGTGACAGAGTCGAGGGCGCGCAGACGACCAACACTACGCAGGAACGCATCGACCGCAGGCCACGGATCATCATCCGATTCGTTCCACCGGGCCGGACCCGTCCACCCGGACGGGTCCGGCCCGAACAGCTCATCCAAGACCCGGTGGAGCCGCGGCGCCCAGTCCGCGACATAGAGCGTCGTCACAAACGCTCCGGTCCGCGAGCCCAGCGCGCCGATCAGCGCCTCGCGCATGTCCGCGCCGACGGACGAGACATCCACACAGAACTGCTCGGCGAATTCGAGAGCCACTCGGTGCCCCTTCGACCGGGACGCCGGGGTCGCCACGCCCAGGTCGGGTGCTGGAACGGGCGCCAACGACAACGTCACGGCACACCTTTCGCGCACGGAACCCACCAGCGGCCCCAAGCGAGCCGGACTCAGCGCGATCAGCTCATTGAGTGCCGCCTCCGCCTCCGGGGCATAGCGCGCAAGCGCACCAGTCGCCGAGTCGGTTGACCAAGAGGTATCAGCGTGAGCATTCATCACCATTCACATCACCTTCTGCAATACCTTGGGGTTCGGTGTGAGCCAGACAACAACCGCCGCCCGCCCTCCTCAATCCAAACCTCCCACTGAACGGGACAATCCATCCACCGGCGGTGCATACCTGCGGCGCGCCGATTCGCCGACACGAGGCGGGCCCCACACCGAATCGGCGTGGGGCCCGTTCTCGGCCCTGTTCGGCGCAGCAGCATCAGGTGCGGTGATCCCGGCTGCTGCGGCGCGCCGGTTAGGAGGCGACCAGCTCGTCGATCTGGTTGATCGCCGACGTGGCCCCCTCGACCACACCCATGTCCAGCACCTGCTGCAGCGCCTCGGCGGACTCGTAGGTACTCACGTATGTTGCGCGGGTCCCACCGTCGTGCTCGGCGAAGGTGAAGACGTTCTTCGATACCGGCAGTTCGGGATTCGAGTTGAAGTCCAGGTCGGCGAAGCCGTCGTCGAACGAGAAGCTCGTCGGCTCGTCGACGGCCGTGATCTGCCAGTACCCGGCGAACTTCTCGCCTTCCGGGCCGGTCATGAAGTAGGTCGTGCGGCCGCCGGGCGTGAGGTCGTGGTCGACCACCGTCGCCGGGTACGTCGGCGGTCCCCACACCTTCTCCAGCTGGCGCGGGTCTGCGTAGACCTGCCAGATCCGCGCCACCGGCGCCGCGAAGTCGGCGGTGATCGTCAGGGTCAGGTTGTCGAGGTCCTGCTGGACATTGGTCACAGGCATGATTCAGTCCTCCTTGGTCGAGCCGGATGCAATGAGTTCGTCGATGCGTGCAATGCGGCCGCGCCACACCTGCTCCAGCTCGGTGAGCATGGACGCCACCGATCGCACCGCCGCCACGTCGCCGCTGGCCAGCTGCTCCCGGCCGCTGCGCCGCTTGGTCAGCAGGCCGGCCTTCTCCAGCACCGCGACGTGCTTCTGTACCGCCGCGAAGCTCATCTCGTACTTCGCCGCGAGCACGGAGACCGAGTGCTCCCCGGCCAGTACGCGGCGCATGATGTCGCGCCGGGTCCGGTCGGCGAGCGCATGGAACAGGGCGTCTGCCCGGTCCTCGTCATCTCCGTTCACGTCACCAATCTACAACCAAATGGTTGTAGATTGTCAAGGCCCCGGCGCGATGCCACAGCCCGTGTGCCGGGCTCAGCGCGTGCGCTGGTAGCGAAGGTAGACAACGCGGGAGTTGAAGGTCCGGGACTCGATCCGGGCGAACTCCAGCTCCACCCCGCCGGACATGGTCTGCTCGGCGGACTCCCACACGAGCATCTCCTGGCACAGGCCGCGCCCGCACAGGTGTGCGGCGATGTCGCTGGTCTGCTCAGTGGCGCAGCCGCCTACGCCGCTTCCTGGGCGGCCTTCTCCGCGGCCTGCGCCTGTGCCACCTGCTCCGGGGTGAACCGGATGAACAGGGCCACGACGGCGGCGAGGGCGGCGAAGATCGCGCAGCCCAGCAGCGCGAAGGTGTATCCCTCGCTGAGCGCCGAGAGCTGGAGCGGGCTCATGCCCGCCGCCACGCCGGACGTACCGCCGAGCGAGAGCGTCCGCGACGTGGCCATCGCCCCGACGATCGCCAGACCGATCGGGCCGAACAGCACCTGCGCCACCTGGGCGATGGCGGACAGGGGGCCGATCTCGTGCGGCCCGACCCCCGCGATCGCGCAGAGCGGCAGCGGCACCACCGCGAGGCCGACACCGAAGCCGACGCCGACCACGAGCATGAACAGATTCCCCATGTACGTCGCCGACGTGTCCAGCGTGGACCCGTACAGCAGGCCCAGCGCGGTCAGGACCGTGCCGACGAGGATCAGCCACCGGGGCTGGACGCGGACCGCGAGCTTCGACGCCACGAAGGCCGCGGCGCCGAGACCGAAGGCGAACGGCACGAACGCCAGCCCTGCATCGAGCGGGCTGTAGCCGAGGATGTCCTGCACGAACAGCGCGACGAACGGCGCCAGGCTGAACATCACCGCGCCGACGAGCGCGATCGCGACGAACGTGGCCACCCGGTTCCGGTCACGGAAGAGCGAGAACGGCAGCAGCGGGTTCTCCGCCCTGCGCTCGACCACCAGGAACGCCGCGAGCAGTGCCAATCCCGCGACCAGCGCGATGACCACCGCCGGGCTGGTCCAGCCCATCTCGGCACCCTCGGTGAAGCCGAAGACGACGCCGGTGCAGCCCAGGGTCGCGAGCACCGCACCCGGCACGTCCAGCTTGAGCCGCTCGGCACCGGTCTCCACCAGCGAGCGGAACGCCAGGGCGATGATGAGCAGACCGATCGGCACGTTGATCAGGAAGATCCAGCGCCAGGACACCTCGGTCAGCGCGCCGCCGACGATCAGCCCGGTCACCGAACCGATGCCGGTCATCGCGGCGAAGATCGCGATCGCCTGATTGCGCACCGGGCCCGGCGCGAAGGTCGTCGCCACCAGGGCCAGCGCGGTCGGCGACGCGATCGCCGCACCCACGCCCTGCAGCGCGCGGGCCGCGATCAGCGAGATCTCGCCGGTGGCCAGCCCGCACACGAGCGAGGCCACCGTGAACAGCACCACCCCGCCGATGAAGACCCGCTTGCGCCCGAACGCGTCGCCGAGGCGCCCGCCGAGCAGCATCAGCCCGCCGAAGGTCAGCGCATACGAGGTGATCACCCAGTTACGACCGGAGTCGCTCAGGTCGAGGTCCTCCTGGATCCGGGCCAGGGCCAGCGACGCGACGGTGCCGTCGAGCACCATCATCAACTGCATACCGCCGAGGACGATGATCGCGAGACCGAACGCCCGTGTGGTCACGGGGTACTTCACGACGAGGGAGTCAGGCACGGTCGCCCAGGTTACTGCGCGTCGGCGGTCAGGCCCGCGACCGGCCCGATCACGATGATCGCCGGCGGGCGGATGTTCTCCTCGCGGACCCGCGCCGCGACCGTCGCGAGGTCGGCGCGCAGCACGCGCTGCGCGCGGGTGGTGCCCTCCTGGATGACGGTCACCGGGGTCTCCGCCGGCCTGCCGCCCTCGGTGAGCACGGCGGCGAACTTCTCGATCCGCTCCACCGCCATCAGCAACACCAGGGTGCCGCGCAGCTTCGCCAGGGCCGACCAGTCGACCAGCGAATCGGGGTGGTCGGGAGCGACGTGCCCACTGACCACGACGAACTCGTGGGTGACGCCGCGGTGAGTCACCGGGATCCCGGCCGCGGACGGCACCGCGATCGCGCTGGTGATGCCCGGCACCACGGTGACCGGTACCCCGGCCGCCGCGCACGCCTGCAACTCCTCGAAGCCGCGGCCGAACACGTACGGGTCGCCGCCCTTGAGCCGGACCACGAACTTGCCCGCCTTGTAACCGTCGATCAGCGCGGCGTTGATCGCCTCCTGCGCCATCGCGCGGCCGTACGGGATCTTCGCCGCGTCGATGACCTCGACCTGGGGACCGAGCTCCGCGAGCAACTCGGGCGGGGCGAGCCGGTCCGCGACCACGACGTCGGCCCGGGCCAGCAACCGGCGGCCGCGGACGGTGATCAGATCCGGGTCGCCGGGTCCGCCGCCGACCAGCGCGACGCCGGGCGCGTGCGGCTCGGCGACATCGACCACGCCGCCGGACTGCAGAGCCTCCACCAGCGCGGTGCGCACCGCGGCCGAGCGGCGGTGGTCGCCGCCGGCCAGCACGCCGAGCTCGAGCCCGTCGAAGGACGCGCTCGCCGGGGTGACGGCGGTGCCCTGGCGGGCGCTGTCGGCGCGCACGCAGAAGGTGCGACCCCGCTCCGCCTCGGCGACGACGGCGGCGTTGGTGTCGGGCTCGTCGGTGCAGGCGATGGCGTACCAGGCGCCGTCGAGGTCACCGTCGACGTACGCGCGCAGGTCGAGGGTGATCTGGCCGCCGGTGGCCATCGCCTCGACGGCGGGGGTGACGGCGCGGCTGACGACGTGCACCTTCGCCCCGCTGGCGACGAGCAGGCCGAGGCGCCGCTGTGCGACGGTGCCGCCGCCCACGACGACCACCCGTCGATCGGTCAGGTTGAGCCCTACGAGGTAGTTGGGCTCGTCTCCGGCCGCTGCTGGCACTTCGCGCTCCTTGACTGGGCTGTCGGGGGTCTTCGGGTTACCAAACATTACGGGCGACGGCCACGGTGACGCCATCGCGGGCGCGTTTGCGCACCAGCAGGTCGCCTCCGCCCGCGCCGAGGACCGCCGCGGCCTCGGCCACGCTCGGCGTCCCCACCTCGACCGCGACCCGTCCGGACGGCGTCGGGACGTCCACGGCCGAGAGCTCGTCGGCCGTGAACCCGAGCACCGGCACCCCCAGCTCGGCCGCGGCCGTCGCGATCGAGGACTCGGTGGCCTTGCGCTCGAGGGTGGCCAGCGCGTGCAGCGCCGACGGGTCGTCGACGACCGCGCTGATCGCGGCCAGCACCGTGTCCGGGTCCACCCCGTCCCTGGCACCGATGCCCACCACCAGATCACCCATTGGATACCTCGAAAGCTCTTGCCGCGGAGACGAACCGGCGTACGGCGGCCGGGGTTCCCGCGGGATGGGTGTGCAGGTAGGAGGCGTGCACGCCGCCGCCCGCGAAGCCCTCCCGCGCCGACGTCCCCGCCGCCCGCCAGCCCCAGGCCGGGGCCCAGCCGTCCACCGACGCCGACTCGAGCCGGGTCCGGTGGAACTCGTGACCGACCACCCGCGTCCCCGGCTCGAACAGCACCGACTCCCCCAGCGCGACGGCCTCCCGGTAGCCCAACGTCAGCGTCTTGCCGAACTCGGCGTCCACGCCGATCACCCCCGCCATTGGGTGCCCGTCGAGGCGACGCGCCAGGTACAGCAGGCCCGCGCACTCGGCGTGGATCGGCATCCCGCGGCGCGCCTGCTCGCGGACGGTGGTGAGCAGCGGGATGTTCGCCGCCAGCTCGGGCGCGTGCTCCTCCGGGAACCCGCCCGGCAGCACCAGCGCGGCCGCGCCGTCGGGGAGCTGGTCGGCGGCCGGGTCGAAGGTGCACACCCGCGCCCCGGCGGCCTCGAGCAGCTCGCGGTGCTCGGCATAGCCGAAGGTGAAGGCGGAGCCGCCGGCCAGCGCCACCACCGGGGCGGGCCCGGACACGTCGCCACCGACCTCGTCTACGGCGTTCCATGCCTGCGCGTCGACGTTCGACCGGGCCAGCGCCCGCACGGCCGCCAGGTCGACGTGCTGTGCGATGAGCTCGGTCATCGCGTCCACCGCGTCGGTCGCGGCACGGCCGTGCTCGACGGCCGTGATCAGACCGAGGTGACGCGACGGGACCGCCAGCTCCGCGAGCCGGGGCACCACCCCGAGCACCGGCAGCCCGACGCGATCGCAGGCCTGGCGCAGGACCTGCTCGTGCCGCTCGCTGCCGACCCGGTTCAGGATCACCCCACCGATCCGGACGCCGCTGTCGAAGGTCGCGAACCCGTGCAGCACCGCAGCCAGCGACTGGCTGTGGCCGCGGGCGTCAACGACGAGCACCACCGGGGCGCCGAGCAGCCCGGCGACCTGGGCCGTCGACCCCTCCGCGGCGCCCTCGGGCGCCGGGTCCGCGATCTTGCCGTCGAACAGGCCCATCACGCCCTCGACGACGGCGATGTCGCAGCCCGCGCTGCCGTGCCGGTACAGCGGGCCGATCCGGTCCGCGCCGACCAGCACCGGGTCCAGGTTGCGACCGACCCGTCCCGCCGCCAGGCCGTGATAGCCCGGATCGATGTAGTCGGGGCCCACCTTGAACGGGGCCACCCGGTCACCCGCCGCGCGCAGGGCACCGACCAGACCCGTTGCGACGGTGGTCTTTCCGCTGCCCGAGGCGGGTGCGGCGATGACCACCGCAGGAACGGCGTTCACCACTCGATGCCCCGCTGGCCCTTGCGTCCGGCGTCCATGGGGTGCTTGATCTTGGTCATCTCGGTGACGAGGTCGGCCGCCTCGATCAGGGCCTGCGGCGCGTCCCTGCCGGTGATCACCACGTGCTGGTTCCCTGGCCGCGAACCCAGCACCTCGACCACTTCCTCGACGTCCACCCAGCCCCACTTGAGCGGGTAGGTGAACTCGTCCAAGACGTAGAACTTGTGCTCCTCGTTGGCGATCCGGCGGGCCACCTCACGCCAGCCGTCCAGCGCGACGCGGGCGTGGTCCTCGTCGTCGCCCTTCTTGCGGGTCCAGGACCAGCCCTCGCCCATCTTGTGCCACTGCACCGGTCCGCCGACCCCGGTGGACTCGTGCAGCTCGCCGAGCGCGCGGAACGCCGACTCCTCGCCGACCTTCCATTTCGCGCTCTTGACGAACTGGAACACCCCGATGTCGAAGCCCTGGTTCCACGCTCGCAACGCCATCCCGAACGCGGCGGTCGACTTCCCCTTGCCCGGCCCCGTGTGCACGGCCAGGACCGGTGCGTTGCGGCGCTGCCGGGTGGTCAGGCCATCGTCCGGGACGCTCTCGGGAAGCGGTACACCCTTGGGCATCGTCTGTTCCTCCTCTTCTCGTTCTAGGCCGCGAGCGTCGCGGTGCCGGCCCGGACGACCCCGGCCACCTGCTCCGCCGAGAGCTCGCCGAGCCGGATGTAAGCGCCCCGCAGCGCGGTCGCCAGGTCGCGGGCCAGGCCCAGTCGCACCATGCCGGACTCGCAGTCCACCACCACCGAGGCAACCGACTCGCCCGCGAGCAGGGTCGCGGCCACCCGGGCGCGATGGACCGGGTCCGTCCCGCCGGTCGCGCGCCCGTCGGTCAGGGCGACCACCATCGCCCGGCGCTGGGGATCGCGCACCTTCTCCCGCAGCACCACCTCGCGGGCCTTCAGGAATCCTTGCGCCAGTGGAGTTTTGCCGCCGGTACGCAGCGAGCGCAGTCGCCGGACCGCGACGTCGACGGACGAGGTGGGCGGCAGCACCAGCTCGGCGGCGGCGCCCCGCACGGTGATCACCGCGACCTTGTCACGGCGCTGATAGGCGTCGCGCAGCAGCGAGACGACGGCACCGGTGACCGCGGACAGCCGATCCCGCGCGGCCATCGAACCGGACGCGTCGACCACGAAGACCACCAGGTTGCCCTCGCGGCCCTCGCGGTGCGCCCCGCGGATGTCGCCGGGCGCCAACAGCATCCGGCCGTCCCGCCGTCCGCGGGCGACCTGGTGCTCGGCGGCCGCGAACAGGGTGCCGACCAGGTGCAGACCGCGGCCCGGTTCGGTGGTGGGCCGCACGGTCCGACCCTGCGCGGAGCGCGACCGCGAACGCCTGCCGGGCGCGCCCTCGCCGACGCCGGGAATGGTCAGCAACCGGGTCTTGAACTGCGCTGAGGGCGCCGCGGCCTGGCGTTCGGGGGCGCGGGCAGGGCCGGGCTGTTCGTTCTCGCTCGGCTCGGGGGCCTGCTGGGAATCGTTCTGGGGCCCGGCACCGTCGGGCTCCGGCGCGCCGCCACCGGGTCCGTCGGGGTCGGGCTCCGGCTCGAGTTCGGGTTGATTCGCCTGCTCGGCGGCGTCGCGCATTGCGTCCTCGAGCTGCTGCGGGTCCAGGCCCGGCTCGTCGAACGGGTCGCGGCGGCGCCGGTGCGGCAGCGTCAGCTCGGCGGCGACCCGCACGTCCTCCTCGGCGACGGCCTCCGCGCCGCGCCAGGCGGCGTGCGCCGTGGCGGTGCGGGCCAGCACGAGGTCGGCCCGCATGCCGTCGACGTCGAACGAGGCGCACAGCGCGGCGATGCGGCGCAGTTCGGTGTCGCTCAACTCGATGGCGGGCAGGGCCGCCCTGGCCGCGGCGATGCGGCGGGCCAGCGCCGAGTCCTCGTCCGAGTACCGGGCCGCGAACCCGGCCGGGTCGGCCTCGAAGTCGAGTCGACGGCGCACCACCTGCATGCGGACGTCCACCTCGCGCGAGGCCGCCACGTCGACGGCGAGCCCGAAGCGGTCGAGCAGCTGCGGGCGGAGCTCGCCCTCTTCCGGGTTCATGGTCCCGACCAGGACGAACCGAGCGGGGTGGGAGTGCGAGACGCCGTCGCGCTCGATGTGCACGCGCCCCATCGCGGCGGCGTCGAGCAGCACGTCCACGAGATGGTCGTGCAGCAGGTTGACCTCGTCGACGTAGAGCACGCCGTCGTGGGCCGCGGCGAGCAGTCCGGGCTGGAAGGCCCGCTCCCCGTCCCGCAGCACCTTCTCCAGGTCCAGCGACCCGACCACCCGGTCCTCGGTCGCGCCGACCGGCAGCTCCACCAGCCGGGCCGGCCGGCCACCGTTGCCGTCGTCGACGGCCGGGAGCAGGGCGGCGAGCGCGCGCACCACGGTCGACTTCGCCGTGCCCTTCTCGCCCCGCACCAGCACGCCCCCGATACCGGGGTGCACGGCGCAGAGGGTCAGGGCGAGTCGTAGCGTGTCCTGCCCGACGATCGCACTGAACGGGAAACCCGGTTCGGAATCGGTACCAGCTTGTGCCACAGCGCATTTCCCTTCACTCCCCGGTATCCACGCCGAGGGTTCGGACCTTGATCCGCCGCCGCGGTGTTCTGACTCGGGAATCCGGCAGGGCCGGACCCATCACAGTGGCGGGACCGTGCCTGGTTCACACAGGACTTCCCCGCGGCAGGGACTATCGGGTCCTGACTCTAGACCTCGCGCCACGGCTCGCCGCCACCGCGCCGCATCGGCACGTGCGGGATCCCGTCCTCGATGAACTCCTCGCCGTCGGGAGTGAACCCGTGCTTGGCGTACATGTCCACCAGGTGGCTCTGCGCGCTGAGAAGGCACGGCGCCGACCCGACCTCGGCGAGCGCCGTGCGCAGCAGCCTGGTGGTGTGTCCGTGCCCGCGCGCGTCAGCCCGGGTGCACAGCCGTCCGATGCGGTACGAGGTGCTGCCGTCGTGCTCCTCCGTCAGGCGGAGCGTGCACACGACCTGTCCGTCCTGCTCGATCCACAGGTGCCTGGTGTCGGGGAGCAGGTCCCGCCCGTCCAATTCCGGGTACGGGCAGGCCTGCTCCACGACGAACACGTCGACCCGCAGTCTCAGCAGGTCATAGAGCGTGCGAAGGTCCAGATCGAGCGCCCAGGCGCGGTGCAGCGCCGCTGTTGCCGTCATACGGTGTGACTATCACACCGCGGCGGAGGCGGTCTCCTGAACGTCGGTGTCGAGTTCGAGCACGCGGCTGGACCAGTCCCAGACCTCGGTGAACAGCGACTTGTCGTCGGAGAGCTTCACACCCAGTGAGGGCACCATCTGCTTGAGCTGCGGCTCCCATGAGGCGAACCGGTCCGCGAAGCAGCGCTTGAGCACGTCGAGCATCGCCGGGACCGCGGTCGAGGCACCGGGCGAGGCGCCCAGCAGACCGGCGATCGAGCCGTCCGCGGCGCTGATGACCGCGGTGCCGAACTCGAGCACGCCGCCCTTGCGCTTGTCACGGCGGATCACCTGGACGCGCTGGCCGGCCGTGATCAGCTCCCAGTCCGCTCCGATGGCCTCGGGGACGAACTCGCGCATGGTCTCGATGCGACCCTCCGCGTTCTTCGCCAGCTCGCTGACCAGGTACTTGACCAGGCCGAGCTCGGAAACGCCGACCCCGAGCATGGACAGCAGGTTGTTCGGCTTGACCGACCCGGGCAGGTCGGTGACCCGGCCCTCCTTGAGGAACTTCGGCGACCAGCCGGCGTACGGGCCGAACAGCAGGCCCGGCTTGCCGCCGATGACGCGGGTGTCGAGGTGCGGCACCGACATCGGCGGGGCACCGACCGCGGCCTTGCCGTACACCTTCGCGCGGTGCTGATCGATCAGCTCGGGGTTGGTGCAGCGCAGGAAGGCGCCGCTGACGGGGAAGCCACCGAAGCCCTTGGCCTCCGCGATGCCGGACTGCTGCAGCAGGTGAAGAGCACCGCCGCCGGCTCCGACGAAGACGAACTTGGCGTTGACGGTCTTGCGGCCGCCGGTGCGACGGTTGTGCACCTTGAGCGTCCAGCTGCCGTTGGACTGCTTCTTGATGCCAGTGACCTCGTGACCGAAGTGCACGGTGCCGCCGGAGGAGGCGACGTGGTTCAGCAGCTGCTTCGTCAGCGCGCCGAAGTCGACGTCGGTGCCGCCTTCGGTCCAGTTCAGGGCGACGGGATCGGAGAAGTCCCGGCCCTTGGCCATCAGCGGCAGGCGGCGGGCGAACTCGTCCGCGCTGTCGGTGTACTCCATGCCGTCGAACAGCGTGTGTCCGGCGAGGGCGTCGTAGCGCGCCTTCAGGTACTTCACGTTGTCCGCGCCGTGCACGAAGCTCACGTGCGGAATGGGGTTGATGAACTCCTTGGGCGCGGTGAGGATGCCCTGTTCGAGCGCGTGCGCCCAGAACTGCCGGGAGACCTGGAACTGCTCGTTGACCGTGATCGCCTTGGCGATGTCGACGGAGCCGTCATTGTTCTCGGGTGTGTAGTTGAGTTCACACAGAGCCGAGTGTCCGGTGCCCGCGTTGTTCCACGGGTCGCTGCTCTCCGCGGCGGCGGCATCGAGCCGCTCGAACACGCTGATCGACCAGTCCGGCTGCAGCTGCCGCAGGATGGCTCCGAGGGTCGCACTCATGATGCCCGCACCCACGAGCACTACATCGGTCTTGGTCTCTACCGCGTTGTTGTCTGACACTGGAAAATCGACTTCCTTGTCCATTGGCAGTGCGCAGTCGCGCCGACTGCAGCGGATAGGTTACCCGCGCGTATCAGCGACGTTCACCTCCCCCAATTGTGCGCCACTGCGGGGGGCTTTCCTGCGCATTACATTGTGATCTGTGACTACTTGGGCTCCCGACGTCCTCGGCGACGGGTATCAGCAGCTGACCATCCCACTCGGAATCGATCCCGACGGTGAAGGTGAGATCGACGCCACACTGGTCCGGTACCAGCCCGAGGGCGGAATCGACCGCTCACCCGCGCGCGCCGTGCTGTACGTACACGGGTTCACCGACTACTTCTTCCAGCACCACATGGCCGAGCACTTCCATGACCAGGGGTACTCGTTCTTCGCCCTGGACCTGCGCAAATGCGGCCGCTCCCTGAAGCAGGGCCAGACCCCGCACTTCGTGACCGACCTGAGCCTCTACGACGAGGAGCTGGGCCGCGCGCTGACACTGGTGCGAGAGCAGATCGGCGGCGGCACCGTCCTGCTGGTCGCCCACTCCACCGGTGGACTGATCCTGCCGCTGTGGCTCGACCGGCTGAACAGGCGTCCCGGCGGCAGCGCGGGCGCAGGCATCGCCGGGCTGATCCTCAACAGTCCGTGGTTCGACCTGCAGGGGCCGTCGTACCTGCGCAGCGTCGGGACCGTGGCCGTGAACGCGGTCGGCCGGGTCAAGGACCGGCTCGCCCTCAAGCAGCCGCCGATCGACGTCTACGGACGCAGCCTGCACGTCGGCGCCAGCGGCGAGTGGGACTACAACCTCGAATGGAAGCCGATGACCGGCTTCCCCGTCACCTTCGGTTGGCTGCGCGCCATCAGGCAGGGGCACGCGAAACTGCACCGCGGGCTCGACGTCGGCGTCCCGTCGCTGATCCTGCGGTCCGAGAAGACGCACTACTCCTCGCGGTACACGTCCAAGTCCGACGAGGCCGACCTCGTACTCGACGTGAAGCAGATCGCCCGCTGGGCGGGCTGCCTCGGCGACCGCACCACGATCGTGCCGATCGAGGGCGCCCGGCACGACGTGTTCCTCTCCACCGAGGTCCCCCGCAAGCAGGCCTTCGATGAGGTCGACCTGTGGTTGTCCTGGCTGCACGGACACGGCTCATGAACCATTTCGACCTCGCGATCATCGGATCCGGTTCCGGCAACACCATTCTCGACGACCGGTACGCCGACATGCAGGTCGCGATCCTCGAGGGCGGTACCTTCGGCGGTACCTGCCTCAACGTCGGATGCATCCCGACGAAGATGTTCGTCTACGCCGCCGAGGTCGCGCGAACGGTACGCGAGGCCGCACGATACGGCGTCGACGCTCGGGTCGAGAAGGTCCGCTGGTCCGATATCGTCGACCGGGTGTTCGACCGGATCGACCCGATCTCGGCCGGCGGAGAGCGTTACCGACGCGACGAGAATCCCAACACCACCGTGTTCTCCGGGTACGCCACCTTCGTCGGCCCGCGGACGATCCAGACCGGTACCGGCGAGGTGATCACCGCCGACCAGGTGGTGATCGCCGCAGGATCACGGCCGATCGTCCCCGACGAGATCGCCCGGTCGGGCGTCCCGTACTTCACCAACGACGACATCATGCGGCTGCCGGCCCTGCCCGAGCGCCTGGTGATCGTCGGCAGCGGTTTCATCGCCTCCGAGTTCGCGCACGTGTTCTCCGCCTTCGGCAGCGAGGTGTCCGTCATCGGCCGCGGCGACCGACTCCTGCGCGACCTCGACGTCGACGTCTCCCAGCGGTTCACCGACCTGGCGCGCGCCAAATGGGATGTGCACCTGGGCAACCCGGTCGCCGAGGTGCGAGGTGACGTCGCCAGCGTGGAGGTTGTGCTCGCGGACGGCACGGTCGTCACCGGCGACACCCTGCTGGTGGCGACCGGTCGCACCCCGAACGGCGACCGGCTCGGCGCCGAGACCGCAGGCATCGCGGTGACCGCCGACGGCCGGGTGGTGGTCGACGAGTTCCAGCGGACCACCGCGGAGGGCGTCTACGCGCTCGGCGACGTGTCCTCGCCGCACCAACTCAAGCACGTGGCCAACCACGAGGCGCGGGTCGTGCAGGCGAACCTGCTGCGCGACGGGTGGCGGGACGGCGTCGAGTTGGTCCGGACGGATCACCGCTACGTGCCGTCCGCGGTGTTCACCGACCCCCAGATCGCCACCGTTGGCCTGACCGAGGAGCAGGCCCGCGCGCAGGGCCTCGACGTAGCGGTGAAGGTGCAGAACTACTCCGACGTCGCCTACGGCTGGGCGATGGAGGACGACGAGGGACTGTGCAAGGTGATCGCCGAGCGCGGCACCGGCAGGCTGCTGGGCGCCCACCTCATCGGCGCGCAGGCCTCCACGTTGATCCAGCCGCTGATCCAGGCGATGAACTTCGGGCTGTCCGCGCAGGACATGGCGCTGGGCCAGTACTGGATCCATCCGGCGCTGACCGAGGTCGTCGAGAACGCCCTGCTCGGGCTCGAGTAGTAGGCGGCTGCGCCGCCTGTGCGCGGTTGACGAGCCTCTGGACTCGCCGACCGCGCACGGGCGCGAAGCGCCTACCAGCTGCTGGTGCGGAGCACGATCTCGGTGGCCATCTCGGCGGCCGCGCCCTGCGGCACCGAGTCGACACCGTCGAGCTGGACGACCCGGTAGTCGGAGTAGACGTGGCGGCCGCTGGTGTCGGCCATCGGGCGGCCCAGTGAGTTCCCGATCAGCAGCGTGGTCGGCATTTCCACAGGCGCACAACCGGACTCGCGCACGACGCCGTCGAGGTCCGGCACCGCGGGGTGCGGGCAGTCCGCCACGACGAGGCTGGCGAACCGGCCGAAGGTCTTGGCGGCGAGCAGCCAGGCCAGCGCGGCACCCTCGCGGTTTCCTGCGAGGTTCACCCACGGCAGCTTCAGCGCGTCGAGCAACTCGATCGCGCCGGTCTCGTCGAGTCCGTCGATCGACTCGGGCACGACCGTGCGCAGGTCGGAGTTGTGCAGTCGCTCGCACACCGCATCGAAGACGGCGGCGGACTCTCCCGCGCCCGGGAGTAGCAGCACCGTGTGTCTGCTCTCGGGACCGTCGACGCGAACGGTGTAGGTGCCCTCCCCGACGGGAACTTGCGTCAATTCCATGGCTACGGACGGTACGCCATGCGACTGCGCCCACCACCCGTTGCACACCGAGCCCGCTAGTTCTATGGTTCATTACATGAGTAATGAACCAGTGAGCCTGGCGGGCGGCGGTTCCGGTGAACGACGACGGTAGGCCGCTGTTCCAGCAGATCGCCGAGCTCGTGGAGAACTCCATCATCGACGGCTCCCTACCGGAGGACGGCCAGGTTCCCTCCACGAACGAGCTCGCCACGTTCCATCGGATCAACCCGGCGACAGCCGCCAAGGGACTCGGCCAACTCGTGGCCGAGGGGATCCTCTACAAGAAGCGAGGGATCGGAATGTTCGTGACGGTGGGCGCCCGGGACGCGCTGCGATTCCGACGCCGCGAGCAGTTCGCACGTCAATACATCGAGCCCTTGATCGCAGAGGCCGACAAGCTCGGCATGTCGATCGCCGAGCTCAAGTCCATGCTCGACAACCGGGAGGCCAACAGATGACAGCGACCGCCATCGATCCCGAACCGATCGCGTCGGTTCGCGGCGTGAGCAAACGATTCGGCGACGTCACCGCACTCGAGGACATCTCGTTCACGATCGACCGCGACAAGATCTACGGGCTGCTCGGCCGCAACGGCGCGGGCAAGACCACCCTGATGCAGATCCTCACCGGACAGGACACCCAGACCTCCGGCGACGTCACGGTTCTCGGGGGCACGCCGTTCGAGAACTCGCGCGTGCTGCGGAACATCTGCTTCATCAAGGAGAGTCAGACGTACGTGGACGACCTTCGGGTCAAGCACGTCCTCGCCGCCGCCGGACACCTGATGCCCGGCTGGGACCGCGACTTCGCGGATCGATTGCTCGACGACTTCCAGCTCCCGCTCGGCCGCAAGGTCAAGAAGCTCTCCAGGGGAATGCGGTCCACGCTCGGCGTGATCATCGGCCTCGCGGCGCGGGCACCGCTGACCCTGTTCGACGAGCCCTACCTGGGACTCGACGCCGTGGCCCGGCACCTGTTCTACGACCGACTGCTCGCCGACTATGCCGAGCACCCTCGCACGATCGTGCTGTCCACCCACCTCATCGACGAGGTCAGCGACCTGCTCGAGCACGTCATCGTCGTCGACCGCGGTCGGATCGTCGTCGACGACGACGCCGACGCGCTGCGCCGACGGGCCGTGGTCGCCACGGGGCCCGCCGCGGCCGTCGACGCCTTCGCGGCCGGCGCCAGGGTGCTGCACCGCGAATCGCTCGGTTCGCAGGCCCGCGCCACGGTCCAACGCACGGCGACCGAGCCGGAGCGCGCCAGGCTGCGCGCGGCGGGCGTCGAGCTCGAACCGGTATCGATGCAGGACCTCGTCATCGCGACCACCACCGGAACACGGGAGATCACCGCATGACCACCCAGACCGTCGACGCGACCACGACACCACCGAGGACCGAGCCGGAGTCCGCCTCCCGGATCGGCGCCGTGCTCCGGGTGCACACCGTGGCGTGGCCGCTGCTGATCGCCTGGCCGGTAGGCCTCCTCGCCGTCTCCTTCCTGCTCAGCTACACGATCTACTTCATCGTCCAGAACGATCAGGACGAGGGCTTCGCCGGTGGCGTCTTCTCCCTCTATGGCCTGGTCATAGCGTTCTACCTGCAGGCGATGACCCAGACCTTCCCCTTCGCGCTCGGCATGAGCGTGACTCGGCGCGAATTCTTCACCGCCACAATGTTGTTGGCGCTCGCCCAGGCCGCGGTCTTCGCCATCGTGCTGTACCTGCTGTCGATCGTGGAGGCCGCCACCGACGGCTGGGGGGTGCGGATGCGGATGTTCGGCCTCGCCCGCTACCTCACCGACAGTCCGGTCCTGCAGTTCCTCGCGTTGTTCTCGTCGCTGCTCCTCGTCGCCGCCGTCGCCATGGCGGCCGGGGCGATCTACCAGCGCTGGCGGGTCACCGGCTTGATGGCGGCGGGCGTGGGGCTGCTCGGGGCCGGCGGCCTGGCGGCCATCCTGATCACCTGGGCGCGGTGGTGGCCCGCGATCGGTGCGTGGTTCCAGAACGTGCCCCGGGTGGTGCCCCTGGCCGTGCTGCCCCTCGGCCTGTCGGCGGTCGCCTTCGCGGTCGCGTGGACGGCATTGCGCAGGGCCACACCGTGACCGGCGGCCAGGCCCGGCCGTACGACCGGCGTCCCGACATGGCGACGGCGAGCACCCTGGCGGACGAGTTCCTGCTGCTGGCCTGCCTGCGCTACTCCCCCGACGACGGCGAGGACCGGTGGCGCCGCGCCTCGGCACTCCTCGATGCCCACCCCGAGATCCGGACCGCCACCGTGCACACCGCCGCGGCCTGCGCGGATGTCGGGGCGCTGCGGAGGCTGCTCGGCGCAGACCGGACGCTCGTTCGCACCGACGGCGGGCCGTTCGACTGGCCGCCGCTGCTGTATCTCACCTATGCCCGGCACGACGCCGCCGTCACCGAGGCCGCGGCGGTCGGCGCTGCTCGACTGCTACTCGATGCCGGGGCCGATCCGAACGCCGGCTACCTCTGGGACGGCGAGAGTCCCCCCTTCACCGCGCTGACCGGTGCGCTCGGTGGCGGCGAGCGCGGTGAGGACAACCAACCCCGGCACCCTCACTCGATCGCGCTCGCCCGCCTGCTGCTGGAGGCGGGCGCTAACCCCAACGACGGCCAGGCGCTGTACAACCGCATGTTCGGCCGCGACGACGACCACCTGACGCTGTTGCTGGAGTTCGGCCTCGGTCGGGGCGACCGCGAACCGTGGACCTCTCGTCGGGGCGCCGGACCGGAGAGCCCCGCGAGCCTGCTCGGCGATCAACTCGGCTGGGCGATCCTCCACGAGCACCACGCCCGCATCGCGCTGCTGCTCGACCGCGGCGCGGAACCGGACCGGCGGCTCCGAAACGGGCGGACGCCCCTCGAGCTCGCCACGGTCTACGGGAAGACCCATGCGGCGCGCCTGTTGACGGCCGCGGGCGCCACCGGCCCCGAACTCGACCCCGTCGACCGGCTGATGGCGGCGGGCATGATCGCGGACCGACCCACCGCGGCAGCACTCGTCGACGCGCAACCCGGACTCGCCGCGGCCGCTGCCGCACGCCATCCGTCCGCGATCCTGCGGGCCACCGGCGCGGGAAACGCCGACGCGGTGCAACTACTGGCCGAACTCGGGTTCGACGTCAACGCCCTCGGCCGCGCGGATCTACCGATCGAAGAGCCCTGGGAGACCGCGCTGCACGCGTCGGCCGGGGCCGGGAACCGCGACCTGGTGGTGCTGCTGCTGGGCCTCGGCGCCGACCCGTCGGTCAGCGATCAACGGTTCGGATCGACCCCGGCGGCCTGGGCGGCGCACTTCGGGCATTCGATCAGCGAGCTCGAGGCACCGCCGCCGGAGCGTGCGTGATCACCGGAAGACCCTGGGGCGCACCGTCCTTGACGAGGGCGAGCACGGCGTCGACGTCCAGGTGCCGCTCCACCAGGTCGGCCAGCAGGTCCAGCTGCGCGGTCCGCTCCGCCGCCACCGAGGTGTCGGGCGCGACGGTGAACGGCCGCCCGGTGACGGCCGCGATCCGGGTCAGGAACCCGCGACGGAACTCGTCCGACTCGAGCAGACCGTGCCAGTGGGTGCCGAACACCTGCCCCCGCACGCTGCCCTCCGGCTCGCCGTCCGTGCCACGCAGCAGCGGCGGGTCTGCGTTGCGGACGACGCGGCCGTGGTGGATCTCGTAGCCGGACACCGCAACCGAGTCGGCGGTCCCGGTGACCTGCCGCAGCACCTTCTCGGGCGCGAACTCGACGTCCATGTCCAGCAGGCCCAACCCGTCCACCGTCCCCGAGCCCGATTCGACCTCGTCGACGATGGTGCTGCCGAGCATCTGGTAGCCGCCGCAGATGCCGAGGATCGGCAGCCCGGCCGCGGCGCGTGCGTCCAGCGCGTCCGCGATCCCGCTCGATCGCAACCAGGCCAGGTCCGTGACGGTGGATTTGCTGCCGGGGATCACCACCAGGTCGGCGTCCTGCAGCCGTGACGGCTCGCCGACCCAGTGCACCGAGACGCCCGGCTCACAGGCCAGTGCCTCGACATCGGTCGAGTTGGACACCCGCGGTAGCCGCACCGCGGCCACCCGCAGCCACCCCCGTCCCGCGGGCGCGGCGGGTCTGCCGACCGGGGCATCGGCGACCATGGAAAGCGAGTCCTCGGCGTCGATCCACAACCCCTCGGCGAACGGCACGACGCCCAGGGTCGGGCGGCCGGTCATCTCCTGCAATTGGGCCAGGCCCGGCTCCAGCAGTCCCACGTCGCCACGAAACTTGTTGACCACGAACCCGGCGATCAGCGCCTGGTCCTCGGGCGAGAGCACGGCGAGGGTGCCGAACAGGTGTGCCAGCACTCCCCCGCGGTCGATGTCCCCGACCACGATCACCGGAAGCGACGCCGCCCGCGCCAGCCCCATGTTCGCCAGGTCCGTCGCGCGCAGGTTGATCTCGGCGGGCGAGCCGGCGCCCTCACAGATCACCACGTCGAATTCCGCTCGCAGCGAGGACAACTCGTCGGCGACGACGCCCCGGAGCCACTCCCGGTGCTCGATGTAGTCGCGGGCCCCCACGTTCGTCACCGCCCGGCCGCGGACCACCAGCTGCGAGGTGCGGTCGCTGCCCGGCTTGAGCAGCACCGGGTTGAACCGCACGCTGGGCTCGAGCCCGCAGGCCCGCGCCTGCAGGGCCTGCGCCCGCCCGATCTCCCCGCCGTCGAGGGTGACGACCGAGTTGTTGGACATGTTCTGCGCCTTGAACGGCGCCACCGAGACCCCGCGCCGGGCCAGCATCCGGCACAGCCCGGCCACCAGCACGCTCTTGCCCGCGTCGGAGGTCGTTCCGGCGACGAGCAGCGCACCTTTCACGGGAGAGTGAGGATTTCCGCGCCCGTGTCAGTGACGACGATCGTGTGCTCGAACTGGGCCGTCCACTTGCGGTCCTTGGTGACCACGGTCCAGCCGTCGTCCCAGATGTCGTAGTCGACGGTGCCGAGGTTGATCATCGGCTCGATGGTGAAGACCATGCCCGGTTCGATGACGGTGTCCACGTTCGGCTGGTCGTAGTGCAGGATGACCAGCCCGTTGTGGAAGGTCTCGCCGATGCCGTGACCGGTGAAGTCGCGCACAACGCCGTACCCGAAGCGGTTGGCGTACGCCTCGATGACCCGGCCGATGACGTTGAGCTCGCGGCCCGGCTTGACCGCCTTGATGGCACGCATCGTCGCCTCGCGGGTGCGTTCGACGAGCAGCCGGTTCTCCTCGGACACGTCGCCGGCCAGGAAGGTGGCGTTGGTGTCGCCGTGCACCCCGCCGATGTACGCGGTGACGTCGATGTTGACGATGTCGCCGTCCTGGATCACCGTCGAGTCGGGGATGCCGTGGCAGATGACCTCGTTCAGCGAGGTGCAGCAGGACTTCGGGAAGCCCTTGTAGCCCAGCGTGGACGGGTAGGCGCCGTGGTCGATCATGTACTCGTGCGCGATGCGGTCGAGCTCGTCCGTGGTCACACCCGGCGCGACCGCCTTGCCGGCCTCCTGCAGGGCCTGCGCGGCGATCGCGCCCGCCACCCGCATGGCCTCGATGGTCTCCAGGGTCTGCACCCACGGCTCGTTGCCCTCGTTGACGGTCGGCTTCCACGCGTACTCCGGCCGCTCGATGTTGGCGGGGACGGCGAGCGTCGCAGCGACGGTTCCGGGGCTGAGCTGGGTGCGAACTGGCATACGGACAAGGGTAGACGTACCGCGTCGGCACAGGATCAGACCCACCGCATCCGCACAGCATCAGACGCACCGCGTCCGCACACGATCAGACGCACCGCGTCGCCGGCCTACCGCGACGCCGACCCGTGGTGCGCCGAAGTCAACCCTGTTTGGGCACCCAGTGATCGACCTCCAACTCGAAATCGTGTTTGAGCTCGCCGTACGCCGCGCGCAGTGCGTCCTCGCCCTCCCCATACCGTTTGATGGCCGTGTCACGTGCCGCCGCGAAGACCGCTTGCGCCTCCTTGGACGATCGCCGCACTGTCTGTGGGAGCTCGGTCCGGTTCACCGTTGCCCCTCCTCCGTCGGTCGAGGCCGTCAATTCTTGCCCCTCGATTGTCCGCCCCACGGCACCTCCGCGAAAGCGCCAGGTCCGATTTCTCCGGTCGACTGACACGCCACGGGGAATCCCCGCGCTGTCGGCGCCAGGTGGTACCAACGGGGGCAGGATGCCGATCACCCCGACACGGAGGTACCACCCATGGCCTGCGCCGCGTGTACCGACACTCTCGATCACTGTCACGGAACCCTGATCGTGCATCGGACCGACCCGGCCGAGTGCACCGACGAGGAGTGCGTCGACCTGGCCCCGATGCGACACCCACTGGCCCTGGACTGCGGCGACGTGCCCCTCGGCTGCCGCTGCGCGGACTCGGCAGCGCGCCCGGCACGCGTCTCGTAGGCGTCGGGTCCGATGGCGATGGCGCTCCGGCGACCCTTTCCGCGGTCTGCGCCGAGTGCTTGAATTGAGCTGAAGTCAGGACCTTCCGATTCCACGGATCCGAGTTGATGTCGATGCCCGGAGTGGGGCGATCCCCCGCATGAGCCACCCCACGTGCCCGTCGGTGGGTGTGGAAGAGGAATTCCTGCTGGTCGATCCAGAAACGGGGCTCCCGCAGATGCGGAACTCGGCGGTGGTCTCGACCGCGACCGAGCTCGGGGTACCGCTCCAGCTCGAGCTCTCCCAGTGCCAGGTCGAGACCAATTCCCCGGTGTGCTGGGACAGCGGCGGACTGCGCACCCACCTGCTCGAGGCCCGCACGATCGCGGCCACCGCGGCGGCCCGGCACGGCAGCAGGCTCCTCGCGACCGGCACCCTCCCCGCGGGTCCCGCCCGGATGCCGGTGAGCGATTGCGACCGCTATCACGCAATGGCGAGGCGGTTCGGCACCCTCGCCCTGGAACAGGGCATCTGCGGCTGCCACGTGCACGTCGACGTTCCCGACCGCGAGACCCGGGTCCAGGTCTGCAACCACGCTCGGCCCTGGCTCCCGACGCTGCTGGCGCTGAGCGCCAACTCGCCGCTGCACCGGGGTGTCGACAGCGGTTTCGCGAGCTGGCGGACGATCCTGTGGTCCAGATGGCCGGTCTCCGGACCGCCACCGTTCTTCGACTCGGCCGACGCGTACGACAACCTGGTCGCCATGCTGGTCGACTGCGACTGCCTGCTGGACGAGCGCATGGTCTATTGGGACATCCGCCCCTCCTCCCACCTGCCCACCGTCGAGGTCCGGGTCAGCGACGTGATGCCGACGGTGGACCAGACAGTGCTGATCGCAACCCTGGTGCGAGCCCTGGTCATGACGGCGGTATCGGCCGTCGACCGGGGCGACCACCCGCCCGACATCGGACTGGAGACGCTCAGGATCGCCAACTGGATGGCCGCCAGGGACGGCCTGTCCGGTCAGGGCCTCGACCCGCGGACGTCCGAGTCCGTCCCGTGCGCGCGCCGAGTCGAGCTCCTGCTCGACCATGTGCGCGATGCGCTCGACGAGCTCGGGGAGTTCCGCCGTGTCGAGGCGGCACTCAAACGTGAACTCGCACAGGGCAATGGCGCGATCTGGCAGCGAAACACGTTCGCGAACAGCCACAGCATCGGCGAGGTGGTGCGGTCGGCGACACAGCGCACCCTCGAGAACTGCCAGCCCCTACCGGCGTAGTCGCGCAGCAGGCACTCACTCCCGCAAGGTGGCGAGGAACGCGACCCGATCGCCGCGGTAGAGCGAGCGGACCCGCTCGATCGGAACGCCGTCGGCGTCCAGAGAGATCCGGTTCAGCAACAGCATCGGCATCGCGGTCGTCGAGTCGAGCAGGGTGGCCTCGCGAGGCGATGCCAGCACCGTCTCGATCCGTTCGGTGGCCGCGTCGAACGCCACCCCGGTGGCGCGGATGGCGGCGTAGAGCGAGGTGCCCGGGTCGAACGACCGCGCCATCGAGGCGAATCGGCGGGCCGGCAGGTACGTGCTCTCGAGCCCGATCTTCAGTCCGTCCGCGAGCAGCACCCGTTCCAGGTGGATCACGGTGGCCCCCACGGACAGCCCGAGGTCCGCGGCGAGCTCGGCATCGGCGCGCTCGTCCTCGAAAGTGACCAACTCCCGGCCGGGCACCCGGCCCTGACTGACCGCACCCTCGGTGTACGAACAGAGCGAGAGCGGCTGGGTGAGTTTCGGGCTGGCCACCACGGTGCCGCGGCCGCGACGCTGGATCCTGCCCTCCACCAGGAGTTCGTGCACGGCTTGGCGAACCGTCTCCCTGGACACCTCGAAGCGCACCGCGAGGTCACGCTCCGCGGGCACGGGATCGCCCTCGTCGAGGCCGTCGATGATGGCCGCGAGCTCCGTACGCACCCGGTAGTACTTCGGGGCGGTCTCGGTCATCGCGACACCCCCATCTCGGCACGCACCCGTCGGGCGACCAGATACCTCTCGTCGTTCATGCAGGTCAGCGTACCCCAGATTGGTCTATACCAATTGTTCACCCGGCGTTCTCCTCGCCATCACTCCTTGGTCTAGACCAAAATGCATGCTCCTCGCCATGCGAATTCTGATTGTGGGCGGAGGCATCCTCGGCACCGCGCACGCCGACGAGGCGATCCGCCGGGGACACGAGGTGGTCCAGCTCGAGCGCGAGAGCGAGGCGCGCGGCGCGACCGTGCGCAACTTCGGCCTGGTGTGGGTCTCCGGCCGCGCGGAGCACGAGCTCGACGCCGCGCTGCGTTCGCGCGAACTGTGGGAGGACCTCGCCGCCCGGGTCCCGGCCATCGGGTTCCGCCCGGCCGGCTCGATGACGCTGCTGCGCACCCCGGAAGAGGTCGCGGTCGCCGAGGAGGCCATGACCCGGCCCGACGCCGAGGCCCGCGGCTTCGCGCTGCTCGACCCGGAGCAGGTGCTCGCCGTCAACCCCGCCCTGCGGGGCAAGTTCCTCGCGGGCCTGCACTGCGTCCGCGACGGCGCGGTCGAGTCCCGCGTGGCCCTGCCCGCGATCCGCCGCCACCTCGAGGCGAGCGGCCGCTACACCTTCCACGCCGGCACCGAGGCCCGCGAGGTGACCTCCGACGGGGCGGGCGTGCACATCCGCGACGACCACGGCCGCACCTTCGACGCCGACCTGGCCGTCATCTGCCCCGGCGCAACCCTCGGCGGTCTGGCCAGGGACCTGGCCGGGGAGCTGCCGCTGCGCCGGGTCCGGCTGCAGATGATGCAGACCGCCCCGCTCGGCGAGGAGCTGACCACGGCCATCGCCGACGGCGACAGCCTGCGGTACTACCCGGGCTTCGCGGGCGCCGCCCTCGAGAACCTGAGAGTTGCTCAGCCCCAGGCCCCCACCGCCGAGCGGCACCGGATGCAGCTGCTCGCCGTGCAGCGCCTGCACGGCGGCCTGACCATCGGCGACACCCACGAGTACGACGAGCCGTTCGACTTCGATGTCGACGAGGAACCGTACGAGCACCTGACCGGGGTGGTCGAGGAACTCCTCGGCCGCACGTTGCCCCCGATCGTCAAGCGCTGGGCCGGCGTCTACAGCCAGTGCCTGGATCCCGGCGAGCTCGTGCACCGCGGCAGCCCCGCGGACAACGTCTGGGTGGTGGCCGGCCCCGGCGGCCGCGGCATGACCCTCGGCCCCGCCCTCGCCGAACAGACCGCCGATCAGCTCGGCCTCTGAATCACCGATACATCCAACGCCCCAGGAGAAATCGTGACCGTCACCCCCATCGCCCTCGCCGTGCTCGACATGGCGGGCACCACCGTCTCCGACGACGGGCTGGTGCTGCGGGCCTTCGCCGCGGCTGCCGACGCCGCGGGCCTGCCCCCGGAGGGCGCCGAGGCCGACAACGCGCGCCGGTACGTCCAGGGCACCATGGGCCAGTCCAAGATCGTCGTCTTCCGCGCCCTGTTCGGCGACGAGGACCGCGCCCAGGTCGCCAACGCCGCCTTCGAGTCCGCCTACGACCGGCTGATCGAGGAGGGCAATGCCGAGCCGATCCCCGGCGCGGCGGAGTCGATCACCGCGCTGCGCGAGGCCGGGATCAAGGTCGCACTGACCACGGGGTTCAGTCGCGGCACCCAGGACAAGCTGCTCGCCGCGCTCGGCTGGCAGACCATCGCGGACCTCACCCTCTCCCCCGCCGAGGCCGGTCGCGGTCGGCCCTACCCGGACCTGATCCTCACCGCGCTGCTGCGCCTGGAGGTCGATGACGTGAAAGGCGTTGCCGTGCTCGGGGACACGTCCAACGACGTCACCAGCGGGCTGCGCTCGGGCGCGTCGATCGTCGCGGGCACCCTCACCGGCGCCCACGACGAGGTCCAGCTCCGCGCGGCGGGCGCCACCCACGTCGTGCCCTCGGTGCGCGAGTTCGCCCAGCTCCTCCTGAATTCCTAGCACTTCCGGTTCACGGCACCACCGCTCCACCGCTCAGCACACGAAGAATCCCTCACCCACAGTTAGGAATCCGTCATGCGCATCCGCCCCAGCCTGGCCGCAGCCGCCCTGGCCGCGACCCTGCTCACGCTGACCACCGCCTGCGGTGGCACCGGCACCGCCGCGAGCTCCGACACCGAGACCGTCACCGTCTACAGCGCCGACGGCCTGAGCACCTGGTACAAGGCCAGGTTCGACGAGTTCACCAAGGAGACCGGCGTCGCCGTCAACCTGGTCGAGGCCGGCTCCGGCGAGGTGGTCTCCCGCGTCGAGAAGGAGCAGTCCAACCCGCAGGCCGACATCGTCGTCACGCTGCCGCCGTTCATCCAGAAGGCCGACGCGCAGGGCCTGCTCCAGCCCAGCGGGATCGACACCTCCGCGGTCCCCACCGAGGAGAAGGACCCGGCGGGCAAGTACGTCCCGGTCGTCAACAACTACCTCAACTTCATCGCCAACCCGGGCGCGAACCCGGCCCCCGCGACCTGGGACGACCTCCTCGGCGAGCAGTTCAAGGGCAAGCTGCAGTACTCCACCCCCGGCCAGGCGGGCGACGGCACCGCGGTGCTGCTTCTGCTCCAGCATCTCAAGGGCAAGGAGGGCGCACTCGAGTACCTGAACAAGTTGCAGGCCAACAACGTCGGGCCGTCCTCCTCCACCGGCAAGCTGCAGCCGAAGGTCAGCAACGGCGAGCTGCTCGTCGCGAACGGCGACGTGCAGATGAACCTCGCATCCATCGCGGACGACGGCTCGAAGTTCAACATCTTCTTCCCGGCCGAGGCGAACGGCGCCCGCACCACCGTGGCGCTGCCCTACGTGATGGGACTGGCCAAGGGCGCGCCGCAGTCCGAGCAGGCCAAGAAGCTGATGGAGTACCTGCTCTCGGAGCAGGCACAGAAGACGGTCGGCTCCGACGCGCTCGGCGTCTCGGTCCGCAAGGACGTGCGCGAGGCCGCGACCGTCGATGTCAATGACAAGTCCACCCCGGCGGGCCTGCTGAACGGCGTCACCGTCTGGACCCCGAACTGGAACACCGTCATCACCGAGCTCGACGCCGACGTCGCCGCCTACCAGAAGGCCACCGGGAACTGACATGAGGAAGATCAACACCGAGCAGGCCTGGCCGAGAATCGGATCGGCTCCCACGAGAACCGCCGAATCCGGCATCCTCGGGGCCACCGACTACTCCGCCCCCGCCATCACCTTCGACCGCGTCAACGTGGCCTACGGGCGGGGCAAGAACGCCACCCGGGCGTTGATCGATTTCAACCTACGGGTGTCCCCGGGGGAGACGGTGGCTCTCCTGGGGCCCAGCGGGTCCGGCAAGTCCACCGCGCTCAAGGCTCTGGCCGGCTTCACCCGGCCGGTCTCGGGCTCGGTCCGGCTGGCAGGCAGGGACGTCACCGACCTGCCCCCTGCCAGGCGCGGCATCGGCGTGGTCGTGCAGTCGTACGCGCTGTTCCCACACATGCGGGTCTCGGAGAACGTCGCGTTCGGCCTGCGCTCGCACCGGGTGCCCCGCGCGGAGATCGGCACGCGGGTCGCCGAGGCGCTGGAGATGGTGGGCATGTCCGCCTACGGCAAACGGCTGCCCCGCGAATTGTCCGGTGGGCAGCAGCAGCGGGTCGCCATCGCCCGCGCGCTGGCCATCCGTCCGAGGGTGCTGCTGCTCGACGAGCCGCTGGCCGCGCTCGACGCTCAACTCCGGCAGAGCATGCTGGCCGAGCTGCAGCAGCTGCGGGCGGCCCTGCCGGACACCGCGATGCTCTATGTGACGCACGACCAGAGCGAGGCCCTGGCGCTGGCCGACCGGATCGCCGTGATGCGCGACGCCCGGCTCGTCGACATCGACACCGCGGAGAACCTCTGGAAGCGGCCGCCGAGCAGTTTCACCGCGGCCTTCCTCGGCGGCGCGAACCTGCTGCCCTGCACCGTGACCCGGGTGATCGGCACCTCGGCCCTGGTGTCGGTCGGCGGCACACCGGTCACCGCGCACGCCCCACGGCCGGACATCAGCCCGACCGAGTGGGAGTCCGACGCCGGAGCCCTGCTCTGCCTGCGCCCGCACGCGATCTCCCTCACCTCGCCCACCGAACGCGGCGCGCTCCCGGGACGGGTCACCGCCAGCGTGTGGCGCGGCTCCACCACCAGGCACACCGTCGCGCTCGCCGCCCTGCCCGACGCGCTGCTCGAGGTGGACGTGACCGGACACGACGAGCGGCCGGCCGGAACCGCGGTGGGCGTTCGCTTCCCGGACCAGGGCGCGGTGCTCGTCCCCGCGCCGGGGTCGGCGTCATGACCGCCGTCCTCGACCGGGTACACCTCGACCCCCCTCCGGTCCGGCCCGAGCCGAGCCGGTGGCGGTCGGTGGCCTGGGCGCTGCCGCCGCTGCTGCTCGTGCTCGGCTTCGCGGTCTACCCGATGGCCCGCGTGCTGGCCGAGTCCACCGTCACCGACGAGGGCAGGGGGCTGTCCACCTGGACGGAGGCACTCACGTCCGCGCAGTTCCGAAACGCGTTGTGGCGCACCATCGAAATCGCGGTCGCCTCCACGCTGGGCTGCCTGGTACTGGGCACCTTCCTCGCGCTGGTGCTCGCCTTCGTGCCCTTCCCCGGGTCGAAGGTGGTCGGCCGGCTGATCGACACCATCCTGTCGCTGCCCTCGTTCCTCATCACGCTGGCGTTTACGTTCCTGTACGGCACCGCGGGTGCGGTCAACGCCCTCATCGCCCGGCTCGCCGGCGCCGACCGCGGGCCGCTGAACTTCCTGAACACCCCGCTCGGCGTGATCGCCGCCGAGATCACCTTCTTCACCCCGTTCGTGGTGCGGCCCCTGCTGGCCGCGTTCACCCAGATGCCGCGCGAACAGCTCGATGTCGCGGCGAGCCTCGGTGCCTCCCCCATGCGGGTGCTGAGGACGGTCGTGATGCCAGAGGCCTGGCCCGCACTGATGGCGGGCGGCTCGCTGGTACTGCTGTTGACGCTCAACGAGTTCGGCATCGTGCTGTTCACCGGGGCCAAGGATGTCGTGACGCTGCCGGTGCTGATCTACACCCGCGGCATCGTCACCTTCGACCTGCCGGGCGCCGCGGTGATCGCGAGCGTCCAGGTGGCGCTGTCGCTGTCGCTGTACTGCGGCTACCGATTCCTGTTCAACCGACTGTTGGGAGGCGGCCGTGCTGCTGTGGACCACCCGCGCTAGGGCCTTGACCCTGGCCGTCTTCGCCGTCGTGGTGGGCGTGGTCTTCGTCGCGCCGATCGCCACCGTGGTCGCCGCGGCCCTCGCGGGGGCCTGGACCGGGCCGCTGCCGTCGGACCTCGGTGCGGAGAACCTCTCCGCAGCGTTGTCCGATGAGAACCTGGCGAGCCTCACGGTGAGCCTGCAGACCGCGTTCATCGCGGGCGCGCTGGCGCTGTTCGTGGGCACCTGGGCGGCACTCGCCGCCCGGGAGGCACCCGCCTGGCTGCGCAGGAGCACCGACGCCGTGTTCCATTTGCCGATCGCCGTGCCGTCGGTCGCAATCGGCCTCGGCCTGCTGATCGCGTTCAACTCCGAGCCGCTGCTGCTCGGCGGGACCAAGTGGATCGTCATCCTCGCGCACACCGTGCTGGTCCTGGCCTTCGCGTTCAGTGCCGTCTCGGCGGCGCTGGACCGGCTCGACCCGGCCTACCGCCAGGCGGCCGAGTCGCTCGGCGCCGGACCCACGCGGGTGCTGCTGCGGATCACGCTGCCGCTGCTGCTGCCCGCGCTCGGCGCGGCCGCGGGCCTGGCGATCGCGCTGTCGATGGGTGAGCTCGGCGCGACCATCATGGTGTACCCGGCCACCTGGAAGACGCTGCCGGTGACCATCTTCGGGCTCACCGATCGCGGCCAGGTGTTCCTCGCCGCAGCCGACACCACCCTGCTGCTGGCGGTCACGCTCGTCGCCCTGCTGATCGTCGGCCGCATCCGCAGGCGATAGGCGCTGACGCGCCTGTGCGCGGTTGACGAGTCCAGGGACTCGTCAACCGCGCACGGGCGGCGCAGCCGCCTATCCCTGGCGCAGGATGTAGCGCTGCACCTTGCCGCTGGGGGTCTTCGGCAGCGACGGCACGAAGTGCACGGTCCGCGGGTAGGCGTGCGCGGCGAACTTCTTCTTGACCAGCGTCTGCAGCTCGGCCTCGAGCTCATCGGTGCCCTCGATGCCGTCGCGGAGCACCACGAAGGCCTCGAGCACCTCGCCGCGCAGCTCGTCGGGCATGCCGACGACGGCCGCCTCGATCACCTGCTCGTGCATGACCAGGACGCTCTCCACGTCGAAGGGCCCGATCCGGTAGCCGGCCATGATGATGACGTCGTCGTCGCGCGAGGAGAAGAAGAAGTGGCCGTCCTCGTCGGTCTTGCCCGCGTCGCCGGTGATGTACCAGCGGCCGTCCGCGGTGAACCGCTGGGCGGTCTTCTCGGGTGCGTCGACGTAACCGGTGAACCACATCAGTGGGCTGCCCAGCGTGTCGATGGCGACGCGACCCTGGGTTCCTGCCGGCGCGACCTCGTCCGCGTCGTCGAGGAGCACGGCGCAGTTCCAGCCCGGCAGCGGCCGACCCATCGAGCCGGGCCGCACGCCCTCACGCAGGCCGTCCGCCCACGCGTTGACGATGAACATGCCGTGCTCGGTCTGCCCGTAGTGATCGCGCACCTCGACCCCGAGGGTGCTCTGGGACCAGGCCACGACGTCCGGGGTCAGCGGTTCGCCCGCCGAGGACGCGCGGCGCAGCGCCAGCCCCTGCGGCACAGGGCTGGTGTCGGCGCGCAGGCTGCGGTAGACGGTCGGCGCGGCCGCGAAATTGGTGACGCCGAACTTCTCGATGATCTGCCAGGTGAGCGGCGCGGAGAAGCCCGAGTGCAGCAGCAGGCTGCGGGTGCCCGCCGCCAGCGGGCCCAGCAGCGCGTAGTACAGCCCGTAGGCCCAGCCGGGATCGGCGGCGTTCCAGAACACGTCGTCGCGGCGGACGTCGAGGCCGAACTCCTGATAGGCGTGGAACGAGGCGAGCGCGCGCACCGGCACCGGCACGCCCTTCGGGGTCCCGGTGGTGCCGCTGGTGAACAGCTGCACCATCGGGCCGTTGCCGCCGACCGCGACCGCGGCGCCCTCCGGGTCCCCGGCGGTGTGCGCGGCCAGCAGGTCCGCGAAGCGCAGCTGGTCGTCGGACTCGGGCTCCCCCGCGGCGACGATGACCCGCCAGGGTGCGTCAGCCGGGATGTCCTCGCCGGGCGCGAGCTTGGCGAGCTGGTTCTGATCGGACACGACGAACTTGGCCCCGCTCGAGCCGAGCCGGAACGCGATGGCCGGGGACGCGAACGCGGTGAACAGCGGCACGTGCACCGCGCCGCGTCGCCAGATTCCGAGCAGCGCGACGACCAGCTCCGCGGACTTGCCCATCAGCGTGGCCACACAGTCGCCCGGCTCGACGCCGAGCTCCGCCAGCGCGGCCGCGAACTTGGTCGATTCCGCCCGCAGCTCGCCGTAGCTCAGGTCACGCGAGGTGAGATCGCCCTCGATCACCGTGAACGCGACATCGGTGTCGGGATGCCGGTCGCACAGCAGGTCAGCGGCGCAGGCCTCCGGCGTGTCGTACTGCTCCAGCAGCTCGCGCACCCGCGAGGTGGCATCGGTGCCCATGGTTTGACTCCTTCAACAGCGGTCCGGCACGCGCCGGACTTCTCCATGGCCCTATGATCTAGCTCACAAAGACCGCGCACCACCCCCGGAAAGGGGTAACCGAATGCTCTCCCGCACCCCACCCCTGCTGCGGCCACGAGACGGCGACGCCCTGCGCGCCGAGCTGCGCGCGGTCTCGGGACGGGCGAACGTGCCCGTGCTGTTCGGAGGTGAGGTCGCCGAGGGCACGCTGCACCTGACCGAGTTCTTCGGGACCCGGACCAATGGGCTCAAGGGCCTGGTCATCCCGCCGAACTCGGGACTGGGCGGGCGGGTGGTCCTGCAACGTCACCCGGCCTCGGTGCCCGACTACGGCAGCGCGATGTCGATCACGCATCACTACGACCGGCCGGTCCTCGGCGAGGGCATCCGCTCGGTGCTCGCGGTCCCCGTCCTGGTCGACGGCGCCTCGCGTGCGGTCCTCTACGCGGCGGTGCGGGAATCGACGCCGATCGGCGACAACACCGCCGAGATCCTGGTCCAGGCCGGCCGCCGGCTCGCCACCGAGATCGCGATCCGCGACGAGGTGGACCGGCGCCTGCAGATGCTCGGGGTGCTCGAGAGCAACCGCGGCAATGCGAGCGGCGCGGTGGCCGAGGGCATCCGGGACGCCCACGCCGAGCTGCGCGGGCTCGCGCAGTCGGTACCCGAGGGACCGCTCCGGGGGCGGCTGCGCGCGGTGTCCGAGAAGCTGGCCGCGCTGGTCAACGACGAGGCCGATCCCGTCGACAACCCGGTCGCCCTGTCCCCGCGGGAATTGGATGTGCTCGCCCACATCGCCCTCGGCTGCACCAACAACGAAGTGGCCCATCGGCTCTCGCTCCAGCCGGAGACGGTGAAGAGCTACCTGCGTGCCGCGATGGGCAAGCTCGACGCGCACTCCCGGCACGAGGCCGTGGTCACCGCCAGAAAACTCGGCCTACTTCCCTAGTCGGCCAGCCCAGCGCGGCGGGACCGGGACAGCGCGAGCCCACCGAGGGCCGTGCCGATCAGCCCGAACAACACGGCCGCGAGCGCCCCGACGATCCCGTTGCCGGTACCGGGGCCACCGTCGGCGGTGGCCGCGAAAACCCCACCGATGACCACGCTGATCAGCCCCACCACCAGGGCCGCCATGGCCCCTCTTCCCCCGCCGCCGGTGCCGAGACGACCGGCGGAGCGGGCCAGCGCCAGCCCACCGATGACCACGCCGATCAGCCCCACCAGCGCGGCCAGGGTGGGCCCGAGTCGCCCGGAGGTCATGCCGTAACTGGCGGCGACCGGCTGGACCGAGGCGTGCGCGACCGCCGGTGCGGCAAACGCGACACCGCCGAGCAGGGCGGCCGCCGCGACGGCAAGCAGGTTTCGGACGGACATGAGGTGCTCCTTCATCGTAGGACTGGACGTCGCCCGATCATGCGCGTCGGACACACCGCCGATCATCGTGCGCACGTAGGCAATTCGCGCTGCCTCCTATGCCGTAGCCGGCTGCTGCGGACGCTGCAGGAGCCGGCGAAGGTACCGCGTGTGCGGTAGGCGGCCGATCATCCATTTGCAGGATTTGCCCGCGCGAACGTCCGGCTAGGGTGCAGGCATGAGCAGGGGACGGATCGGAGACTGGGCGATCGCCGTGGGAGTGGCGGCGATCCTGCTGGTCGCCGGGCTGTCCAGGCAACACGCCCCGACTGATCTCGACCCGATCGGCTACGCGTTGTTGACAATCGGCGGTCTGGCACTGGCCGCGCGCCGCCGGGCGCCGGTCACCGTGCTGGCCGTGACCGGGTTGTGCGCGCTGGGTTACCAGGCCGTCGGTTTCGACGTGCCTGCCGTCGCGTTCCTGTTCGCGGTGTACGCCGCCGTGCGGGCGGGACACCGCATGATCACGGTGGCGGCGTCGGTGACCCTGCTGGCCGCGCTCCCGCTCGCGGCCCTGGTCTCCCTGCACGACACGGGCGAAGCCTTCGCGCAGGCCCGAGACGCCCTCGAGATCGCGTGGTTGATCGCGGCCGGCGCGGCGGGGGAAGCGCTGCGGCAGGCCGAGGGTCGGGCGGACGAGGCCGAACGCACCCGGGAGGAGACCGCGCGGCGCAGCGCCGACGAGGAGCGGCTGCACATCGCACGGGAGCTGCACGATTCGCTCACCCACCAGATCTCGATCATCAAGGTGCAGTCCGAAGCCGCCGTCCACGTGGCCCGCAAGCGGGGCGAAAAGGTACCGGAGGCCCTGCTTGCGATTCGGGAGGCCGGGCGCGAGGCCGCCCGGGAACTACGCGCGACCCTGGAGGCGCTGCGCGACGACGGCAAGAGTCCGCCGCAAGGACTCGCCCACGTCCCGAATCTGGTGGAGCGGGCCCGGACGACCGGCCTGGACGCCACGCTGACGATCGAAGGACAACGCCAGCACGTGCCGGCCGCCGTGGACCGGACGGGCTACCGGATCGTTCAGGAGTCGCTGACCAACATCGCCCGGCACGCCGCCGCCGCGACGGCATCGGTCCGGATCGAGTACCGTCCCGACGCCCTGGTCATTCAGGTCGATGACGACGGCAAGGCCACCCCGGACACCGCGCTTGTGCCCGGGGTCGGGCTGCTCGGGATGCGCGAACGAGTCACCGCCCTCGGAGGTCTCCTGCTGGCGGCACCACGCAGCGAGGGCGGCTTCTCTGTGCGAGCGGATCTTCCCGTGGACCGAACGTCATGATCCGTGTCCTGCTGGTCGACGACCAGCCACTCATTCGTAGCGGATTCCGCGCGCTCCTTGACCTCGAGGACGACATCGAGGTGGTGGCGGAGGCCGCCGACGGTGGCGAGGGCCTGGCGCTGGCCAGGGAACACCTGCCCGACATCGCGCTCATCGACATTCAGATGCCGGTGATCGACGGCATCGAGGCCACCCGGCGCATCGCCGCGGACCCGACCCTGGCCGGGGTGCACGTCGTCATCCTGACCAACTACGGCCTGGACGAATACGTCTTCAACGCGCTGCGCGCGGGCGCGGCCGGATTCCTCGTCAAGGACATCGAGCCGGAAGACTTCCTCCACTCCGTACGCGTCGCCGCGCGCGGCGACGCCCTGCTCGCACCGTCGATCACCCGCCGCCTGATCGACCGGTACGTCACCCAGCCGCTCAACACCGCTACCGGTACGGGGCTGAAAGAACTGACCAACCGCGAACGCGAGGCCGTCGCCCTGGTCGCACAGGGCCTGTCCAACGACCAGATCGCCGGCCACATGGTGATCAGCCCGCTGACCGCCAAAACCCACATCAACCGAGCCATGACCAAGCTCCACGCCCGCGACCGCGCCCAACTCGTGGTTCTCGCCTACGAATCCGGTCTGGTCGCCCCGCGCAGTTCCTGACGTCCACGGTTCGAATCCATGCCTGCCCGACCTCCGCGACCACCCGTTTCGCCGCTGATCGCCGTCCCAACTGTGGCAGCATCAGATCATCGAGTGGCGGCGGTCGGTCATCGGAGCAACTCACGAGGGGGCGGGCAATGACTAATCCACCGGGAGCCCTGAGCGAATCGAAGGACGAACCGACCCTCAAGCGGGTGATGGGCCCGTGGCTGCTGCTGCTGTTCATCGTCGGCGACATCCTCGGCACCGGCATCTACGCCCTGACCGGGCAGGTGGCCAACGATGTCGGCGGCGTGGTGTGGCTGCCCTTCCTGGTCGCCTTCGTGGTCGCGCTGATCACCGCGTTCAGCTACCTCGAACTGGTCACCAAGTACCCGCAGGCCGCGGGCGCCGCGCTGTACACGCACAAGGCGTTCGGCATCCAGTTCTTCACCTTCATGGTGACGTTCGCGGTGATGTGCTCGGGCATCACCTCGGCATCGACCGCCTCGCGGGCATTCGCCGCGAACTTCGCCGAGGCCTTCGACCTGGACCTGTCCACGGGGATCGGGATCACCCTGCTCGGCATCGCGTTCATGCTCGTCGTGGCCGCGATCAACTTCCGCGGGGTCGGCGAATCGGTCAAGGTGAACGTGCTGCTCACCTGCGTAGAGCTGTCCGGTCTGCTCATCATCATCTGCATCGGCATGTGGGCCCTGGGTATCGGAGAGGGCGACTTCTCGCGTGCCACCGAGTTCGACACCGGTGATCGGACGGCGCTCGGCGGCGTGATAGCCGCGACCACCCTCGCCTTCTTCGCGATGGTCGGATTCGAGGACTCGGTGAACATGGCCGAAGAATGCAAGGAGCCGAGCCGGATCTTCCCCAAGGTTCTGCTGATCGGCCTCCTCTTCACCGGCCTGATCTACGTGCTCGTGTCGATCACCGCGATCGCCCTGGTGCCCCCGGACAAGCTCGGCGAGGGCGACACCCCGCTGCTCCAGGTGGTCGAGGCCGGCGCCCCGGGTTTCCCGATCGGAATCTTCGCGTTCATCACCATGTTCGCGGTCGCCAACACCGCTCTCATCAACATGCTCATGGCCAGCCGGCTGCTCTACGGCATGAGCCGGCAGCACGTGCTGCCGCCACAGCTCGGCCGGGTGCACCGCACCCGCCGCACCCCGTACGTCGCGATCGGGTTCACCACGCTCCTCGCACTGGGCCTGATCACGGTCGTCGGCGAGGTGCCGCAACTCGGCGGGACGACGGCGCTGCTACTCCTCGTGGTCTTCACCGTCGTCAACGTCGCCGTCCTGGTGCTGCGCAAGGACACGGTGGACCACAAGCACTTCCGGGCGCCGACGGTGCTGCCGGTGGTCGGTGCGATCAGCTGCGCCTTCCTTGCCACCCCCTTCACGGACCGCAACCCAGACCAGTACGCGATCGCGAGCGTGCTGCTGGCGATCGGCGTGGTGCTGTGGTTCGTCAATTACCTGATCAACAAGAAACTGGGCGTGAAGGCCGAACTGCGGCCCGAGTTCCTCGGCGAGGACGGCGTCCCGCCCGGACCGATGAACTGACACAACGCCAGGCCGGATCTAGAACAAGTTCTACCTTTCCTGGCATACTCCGGATCGACCGTCCGACGCCGAATCCCAGGGGTGCCATGTCCGCCAAGCCGACCGCCGACGACCTGCTGGCCCTGGCGCGGTCCTCCCCCAGCGCCGTGGCCGTGCACGACAAGGCCGCCTGGCTCGGTCTCTTCGCACGGCAGCACATCATCGAGGACCCCGTCGGCGGCCGGCCGGTGCTCGGCGGCCTGTACGACCGGCGGTCCGGCAAGCGCGGCGGCGACCCGCTGGCCCGGTTCTGGGACACCTTCATCGCGCCCAACGACATCAGCTTCGACATCGAACGCGAGGACATCGTCGACGGCCTGCACGTGGTCCGCGACGTGACCATCGAGACCCGGCTCTCCGCGAGCGTGGTGGCGCGGGCGCCGATGCACCTGCTCTACGAGGCCACCCTCGACGACGGCGAGCCCCGGATCCGCCGAATCGCCGCACACTGGGAGGTGACGCCGATGTTCGCACAGGTCGCCGGTGTGAGCCCCGGGCGGCTGGCGGTCGCCGCGTCGATGAGCGCGCGGATGCTGCGACTGCAGGGTCTCGGCGGCTCGGTCGCCTTCGGCAAGGCCGCCCTGAGCGTGGGCGAGAAGGGCAAGGCGGCGGTCCGGCGTCTGGTCGATTCGGCGCAGCGCGGCGACGCTCACGCTCTGAAGATGCTCGGCGGCAACGCGATCACCGATCTGACCAAGGTGATCGCCGCCGGTGACGCCGTCACCGCGTCCGGCACCGTGGACGGCGCACACGCCGTGCTGTTCGCCTACCTGGACCGCAAGACCCTCAACGTCACCGAGTGCAGGGTGTACGTGAGCGGCTGACGGCGCCGGAGCGTCACCTGCCGTCGACCCGAGTGGAGACCTCTCCGAAGGCCATCGCGCCCGCACCCGCGAGGAAGTCGCCGGGGAACCCGAGGGTGAACTCCCCCGTCGCATCGAGCCGCTCGATCGCGTTGTCCGGCAACGAGACCGCGAGTGCTCCCAGGTTGTCCTCGAGCTGCGCCACGGTTCGCGCCCCGAGGATCGGGTGGACCGCCCGCGACCGAGCCCTGGTCCAGGCGATCGCCACCTGCGCGGGCGTGGCGCCGAGTTCGTCGGCGACCTCGCGCAGCGCGCGCACCGCTTTCCGCGTGCGGGCATCGGCGGGTTCGGATCCGGCCCTGCCCGCCAGCGCTCCGTGGGCGAGCGGGGCCCAGGTCGCAACCGTCATCCCGAACGCCTCCGCCATCGGCAGCAACTCGCGTTCGATGTCCCGGCTGAGCACGTTGTACGGCACCTGCAGGCCGGCGAACTGCGTCCAGCCCTGCCACTGAGCGAGCGTATTCGCCTGCGCGACAACCCAGGCCGGCGCGTCGGAGATGCCGACATACTGGATCTTTCCGGCACGCACGGCATCGTCGAGCGCCCGCATCGTCTCCTCCACCGGCGTGTGCGGATCCCATAGGTGGACCCAGTACAGGTCGATGCGGTCGGTGCGCAGCCGTCGCAGGCTGGTTTCCAGGGACGACATCAGGTTCTTCCGATGGTTGCCGGCCGCGTTCGGGTCGCTGCCGTCGCGAGAAGCGGAGTACTTCGTCGCGAGGACGAAACGGTCCCGGCGGGAGCCGAGGAGCCCGCCGAGGATGCTCTCGCTCTCGCCATCGCGGTAGTTGATCGCGGTGTCGACGACGTTGCCACCCGCGTCGTCGTACCGGTCGAGAATGCGGCGGCACGCATCGGGCTGCGCGCCCTGTCCACCGAAACCCATTGTCCCGAGGAACAGTTCGGAGACTCGGAGCCCGGTCCGGCCGAGCAATCGGTATCGCACGGATCCTCCTTCAGGCGATCGAAGCGGGCGCGTTCACCGCGGACCCGAAGCGGGCCGGATTCCCACCACGGACGCGCGTGCCCGCCGGTTCGTACGTCGTCGTGACGCCATCCTGCCACACAATTACAACGATCGTTGTAACCACGCGTTGAGCAGCTCCGCCTCAGTACCCCTCGGGCAACGCCGCGAACATGTCCCGGGTGACGGCCACCGCGTTGTCGGAGCTGCCGCCCCTGACCACCAGTGTCGCGAACGCGATGTCGCCGCGGTATCCCACGAACCAGGCGTGCGAGCCGCCGTCGACCTCGGCCTCACCGGTCTTGCCGTACACCTCGCCCTGGTCGGCGATCCGGGTTGCGGTACCACTGGCGATCACGTCGCGCATCATCCCGCGCAGGCCCTCGACCATCTCCGGGCTGATCGGCGGGTGGGCGCCCTCGATCGTGGTCTCCTCCCCCGAGATCAGCGTCGGCACCGGCGTCGACCCGTTCGCGATCGTCGCCGCCGCCAGCGCCATTCCGAAGGTGCTGACGACGACCTTGCCCTGCCCGAAACCGTCCTCGGTGCGTTGCACCAGCTCGGGCGCGGGTGGAACGGATCCGGAATCGGTTGGCAGACCGGGTACGTCGTAGTCGGGCCCGATCCCGTAGCGCGCGGCCGCCACCGTCAACGCGTCGGGCTTCATCTCGCTGGCGAGCTTCGCGAAGGTGGTGTTGCACGAACGCGCGAACGCGGTGCTCATCGACACCGTGCCCAACGCGAACTCGTTGTAGTTCGGCACCGACCGCTCCCCGATGACGATCCGTCCCGGGCAGCCGACGGGAGTACCGGGTTGGGCGAGACCGTTGTCGATGGCCGCGCCCGCGGTGATGATCTTGAACGTGGAACCGGGCGGGTACAGGCCGGTGGTCGCCACCGGACCGTCCTTGTCGGCCGCCTTGTTCTGCGCGACCGCGAGGATCGCGCCGGTGGACGGCTGCAGCACCACCATCATCGCCTGCTCGACCCGCGCGTTGACGGCGTTCTGCGCGGCCACCTGGATGGGACGGTCAAGGCTGACCGAGAAGGACGGTGCGGGTTGGGGTTTGGTCTCGGTGAGCACGTCGATGTCGACGCCGTTCTTGTTGACGGTCACGACGCTCCAGCCGGCCTTGCCGTCGACCTCGTCGATCACCCGCTTCTTCACCTGTCCGATCAGGTCGGGGGCGAAGTCGCGATCGGTGGAGACCAGGTCCGCCTCCTCCGAGACCGTGACGCCGGACAGACCGCTCAGCGTCGCGGCCACCGTGTCGTAGTCCTCCTGCCGCAGGCTGGCGACCAGGTAGTCCCCGCTGACCGCGGTCGCCGACTCCACGATCGACTGCGGAGTGAGGGTTCGGTCGAACGGCGCGAGCGTCGTCGCCAGCGCGGTCGCGACCGCCGTCACGTTGCCGGAGTCCTTGGCGTTGAACTTGATCCGCTCGATGGTCCCGGGCACGAGGACGTCGGAGCCGGCCCGCTCGTTCACCCGGGCCCGCGGGGCCGGGGTCGCGCGGAGCGTCATCGTCTGGGTGTCGCCGAGCTTCGGGTGCAGGTCGGAGGCGCTCCAGCGGACCGCCCACTCCCCGTTCCGCCGACCCATCTGCAGGTCTCCGGTGTAGGTCCACACCCGATCCTTCGGCAGATGCCATTCGTAGGTGTAGCCGACGGTCGCGGTGTCGCCGTCCAACCGGACCGATCCGGTCGTCGCGGTGAGGGATTCGGCCTGCAGCCCCTCCCACGCGGCGTCGATCGCGGGCTGGGCGTCCGCCGGCCGGTCGGAGAGCGCGGCGGCCCGCTCGGTGTCCCGGTCGGCCAGCGCGTCGAGGAACTCCTGCGCCGCCGGTTCCGGGCCGTCCGGCTTCGGGGTGCACGCGACGACGCCGAGGACGAGGGCGCCCGTGACGACGAGCGAAGAGAGGATGCGGGGTGCGGCGGTGGAGATCATCGCCTGCCATCGTAGGTCGGCGGGGCCCGTCGACCGGGGAGGCACCCTCGGCAGTGCGTGATCGGTGC
The DNA here is from genome assembly GCF_042665615.1 of Rhodococcus daqingensis. NCBI lineage: Bacteria > Bacillati > Actinomycetota > Actinomycetes > Mycobacteriales > Nocardiaceae > Rhodococcus > Rhodococcus daqingensis. Next base: position 70,007 of record NZ_JBHTCS010000009.1, read on the forward strand.
CCCAATCGGGGTGACCGAATCCCCGGGTCGTTCCGCGGGCTCCACTCCCGTCGCGCACGGGCGCCGGCGGCGCTAGTCGAGCAGGACCGTCGAGAAGGTGCCGACCTGGGTGAACCCGATGCGCTGGTAGGTCCGCCTCGCCTGATGGTTGAAGCTGTTCACGTAGAGGCTCGCGGTGCGGCCGGAGGCCACCACCGCCGCCGCCACCGACGCCGTCCCGGCCGCGCCGAGGCCGTGGCCCCGGTACCGCGGATGCACCCACACGCCCTGGATCTGGCCGACCTGCGCCGACATCGAGCCGACCTCCGCCTTGAAGGTCACCTCGTCGCCGTCGAACCTCGCCCACGCCCGGCCCGCGGCGATCAGGCCGGCGACGCGCCGTCGGTAGCCGCGGCCGCCGTCGTTGGAGCGCGGGTCGACGCCGACCTCCTCGATGAACATCGCGATCGCGGCCTTGAGATAGGGCTCGAGCTGCTCCATCCGGACCGGCCGCACGTAGGGGTCCGGCGTGACGACGGGCGGCGCCGACAGCGCCAGCAGCGGCTGCTCGGCGCGGACCTCACGGGCCGGGCCCCAGTCGGTCTCGAGCATCTCCCACAGCGGCAACGCCAACTCGGCGCGTCCGACCACCGACGAACACATCCGTGGACCGCGGCACGCCCGGTCCGCGAACGCCCGGAGGTCGTCGAGGTCGCCGCGCAGGGGCACCAGGTTCGCCCCCGAGAAACACAGCGACTCGGCGGGGCCGCCCCGGCTCCAGAGTTCACCGTTGATCGCTCGAGGATCGATCCCCAGGTCCTGAATCCGTGCGGCGACCATGCACGAGGCGATCGGGTCGGCGTCCAGCACGCGCAGTACGTGCACCCTGTCGCGCGCGCCGAGTTGCCTCGCGCCGAGCAGCTTGAGCACCGAGTCACCCCCGGGTCGGGTCGTCGGGATTCGGATGGTCTGGTGATCCCACGATACGTGCGAGCGTCAGCTGACGGTAACGACCGGAGAACCGGAGGCGGAATCGCCCTCACCGATCTCCTCCGCGATCCGCATGGCCTCCTCGATCAGCGTCTCCACGATCATCGCCTCGGGCACCGTCTTGATGACCTTGCCCTTGACGAAGATCTGACCCTTGCCGTTCCCGGACGCGACCCCGAGGTCGGCCTCGCGCGCCTCACCGGGACCGTTGACCACGCAGCCCATCACGGCGACACGCAGCGGGATCTCCATGCCCTCGAGGCCTGCCGTCACCTGCTCGGCGAGGGTGTACACGTCCACCTGGGCGCGACCGCAGGACGGGCAGGACACGATCTCCAGCTTGCGTGGCCGCAGGTTCAGCGACTGCAGGATCTGGGTGCCGACCTTGATCTCCTCGGCAGGCGGTGCGGACAGCGAGACGCGGATGGTGTCGCCGATCCCCTCCGACAGCAGCGCGCCGAACGCGACCGCGGACTTGATGGTGCCCTGGAACGCCGGGCCCGCCTCCGTCACCCCGAGGTGCAGTGGGTAGTCGCACTGCGCGGCGAGCTGGCGGTACGCCTCCACCATGATCACCGGGTCGTTGTGCTTGACCGAGATCTTGATGTCGCCGAAACCGTGCTCCTCGAACAGGCTCGCCTCCCACAGCGCCGACTCCACGAGCGCCTCCGGGGTGGCCTTGCCGTACTTCTGCATCAGGCGCGGGTCCAGCGAACCGGCGTTGACGCCGATCCGGATCGGGATGCCCGCCGCCCCCGCGGCCTTGGCCACCTCGGCCACCCGGCCGTCGAACTCCTTGATGTTGCCCGGGTTCACCCGGACCGCCGCGCAGCCGGCGTCGATGGCGGCGAAGATGTACCGCGGCTGGAAGTGGATGTCCGCGATGACCGGGATCTGGCTCTTCTTCGCGATCGTCGCCAGCGCGTCGGCGTCCTCCTGCCGGGGGCAGGCCACGCGCACGATGTCGCAGCCGGAGGCGGTGAGCTCCGCGATCTGCTGCAGTGTGGCGTTGACGTCGTGCGTCTTGGTGGTGCACATCGACTGCACCGACACCGGGAAGTCGCTGCCGACCCCGACGGATCCGACCTGGAGCTGTCGGGTCTTGCGGCGCGGCGCGAGGACGGCGGCCGGGCCTTCGGGCATGCCCAATCCGACGGGGCTGGTCACGTGGATGCCTTCTTTCGTAGCGTCAGGACAAGTTTAGCGAGCACTAGAAGATCTTGATCGGGTTCACGATGTCCGCGGTCAGCGTGAGCAGCATGTACGCGCCGCCCAGCGCGATGACCACGTAGGTGATCGGCATGAGCTTCATGTAGTTCACGGGCCCGCCCGCGGGCAGACCGCGCCGCGCGCGGATCGCGTCGCGGATCTTCTCGTAGACGGTCACCGCCATGTGGCCGCCGTCGAGCGGGAGCAGTGGCAGCAGGTTGAAGATGCCGAGGAAGAAGTTCAGCGTCGCGAGCAAGCCGATGAACAGGTCGACGTAGCCGCGTTCGGCCATCTGACCGCCGATGACGGAGGCGCCGACGACGCTGATCGGGGTCTCGATGTCGCGTTCGCCGCCGGTGACGGCGGTCCACAGGTCCGCGACCTTCGCCGGCATCTTGACCAGCGCCTCCGCGCTGCGGACGAAGACGTCGCCGGTGTAGACGACCGATCCGGGGATGGCCGAGAGCGCCGAGTACTCGAGGAAGGTCGGCGGCGCCTTGATGCCGATCGCGCCGACGTCCCGGGAGACCGGCGGCAGCGGGTTGCTGTTGGTGGAGTCCGGATTGTTGACCCAGCGCTGCGCCTGCTGGACCTGCACGTCGATCACCTCGGTCCGACCGTCCCGGTCGACGGTGAACTCGGCGGTGCCCGACAGCGGCTGTGTCGCCTTGACCACGTCACCGAAGGTGGAGGTCGGCGTCCCGTTGACCGCGACGACCACGTCTCCGGGCAGGATGCCCGCCTGCTGCGCGGGCCCCTGACCGGTGCAGTCCGCGAGCTTGAAGTCGCCGTCCTCGCCCGCCTGCGTCGGCGCGACGCAGGTGACGCCCTCCACGACCGCCCGGGTCTCGGTGTTCGGCAGTCCCCAGCCGACGGCCTGGATGTAGACCAGCACGAATCCGAGGATGAAGTTCATCGCGATGCCGCCGGACATGACGACCAGGCGCTTCCACGTCTTCTGCTTGTACATCGCGCGGTCGACCTCGTCGGGCGCGAGCTCGTCGTGCTGGGTCATGCCGGCGATGTCGCAGAATCCGCCCGCGGGGATCGCCTTGAGCCCGTACTCCGTCTCGCCGCGGCGGAAGGAGAAGATCTTCGGCCCGAAGCCGATGTAGTAGCGGCGGACCTTCATCCCCAGCGCGCGGGCGGTCCACATGTGGCCCGCCTCGTGTAGCGCGATGGAGATCGTGATGCCCAACGCGAACAGCACCACACCTATGACGAACACCATGTGGCTCTAGTCCTCCTGCTCGACGAGCTCGTGTGCCCGTGCGCGCGCCCACCCGTCGGCGGCGAGCACATCCTCCACGGTAGCCGGTGGCGCGGACCATTCGTCGCCACCAGCGAGGACGCGCTCGACGGTGCGCACGATCGCGGGGAACCGGACGGCCCCGTCGAGGAACGCCTGCGCGGCGACCTCGTTGGCCGCGTTGTAGACCGCGGTCAGGCAGCCGCCGGCCTTGCCCGCCGCCCGCGCCAGGTCCACGGCCGGGAACACCGACGAGTCGAGCGGCTCGAAGGTCCAGGTCGAGGCGGTGCTGAAGTCGCAGGCCGCGGCGGCGCCGGGCACCCGGTCCGGCCAGCCGAGTGCGAGGGCGATCGGCAGCTTCATGTCCGGCGGGCTGGCCTGGGCGAGGGTGGAGCCGTCTGTGAAGGTGGCCATCGAGTGCACGATCGACTGCGGGTGCACGGTGACGTCGATGCGGTCGTAGTCGATGCCGAACAGCAGGTGCGTCTCGATCAGTTCGAGGCCCTTGTTGACCAGCGTCGCCGAGTTGAGCGTGTTCATCGGGCCCATCGACCAGGTCGGGTGGGCGCCGGCCTGCTCGGGGGTCACCGATTCGAGGGCGTCGGCGGTCCAGCCGCGGAACGGACCGCCCGAGGCGGTGAGCACCAGCCGATCCACCTCCTCGGCGCGCCCGCCGCGCAGGCACTGCGCGAGCGCCGAGTGCTCGGAGTCGACCGGCACGATCTGTCCGGGCGCCGCGGCGGCGGTGACCAGCGGTCCGCCCGCGACGAGGGACTCCTTGTTCGCGAGCGCCAGCCGGGCACCGGATTCGAGCACAGCGAGCGTCGGTTCCAGGCCGAGTGACCCGACCAGCGCGTTGAGCACCACGTCCGCCTCGGTGGTGCGGACCAGTTCGGTGACGGCGCCGGGACCGCTGAGGGCGGGACCGTCGAGTCGCGCGGCGGCAGCGGGGTCGGCCACCGCGACCGCGCTCACCCCGGTGTCGCGGACCTGGCAGGCCAGCAGGTCGATGTTGCCACCGCCCGCGGCCAGTCCGACGACGGTGAACTTGTCGGGGTTTGCCGCGATGACCTCGAGGGCCTGCGTGCCGATTGATCCGGTGCTGCCGAGCAGGAGCACGCGCGTAGGTTCTGCCACCCGTCCATTGTTCACGACGGCACCTGAGAAGAAGCTGACAGGACTCCGACGCGGGCGTCGAAGGGGATACCGACGCGGGCGTCGAAGGGGATACCGCCGACGCGGCTAACGGAACGCGGCGGCGTGTGCGCCCGCCCACTGCGCGAAGGTCGCGGCCGGGCTCCCGGTGACCTCCTCGACGGTGGAGTTCGCCTGCTGCGGGACACCGACGAGCGACGCGACCGCGCTCTCGAGGTAGAACCGGGCGTTCGCGCCCATGACCGGTTCGAGGATCTCGATGGCCTCCTCGACGGGTACCCGGACGAACTCCACCGGCCGGCCCAGCACCGCACCGAGTTCGTGGACCCGTTCGGCACGCGAGAGAGCCTCGGGTCCGGTCAGCTCGTAGGTTCGGCCCACATGGCCCTCACCGAGCAGCACGGACGCCGCGACCCGGGCGATGTCGTCCATCGCGATCGGGGCGCTGACCACGCCGGGGAACGGATCGCGCACCGCTCCGGTGCGTCGCACCTGGTCGCCCCAGACGAGGTCGTTCTCGAGGAACTCCCCCGCCCACAGGTGCGTCCAGGCGATCCCGGACCTCTCGACGGCCGAGGTGACCGCGCCCCACCACGATTCGTGCTCCCCGGAGAGGTCGACGATGTGCCGAATCCCGGCGTCGCGGGCCAGCGACACGACTTCCTCGACGGTGTCCGGGGTCGGCGCCAGGTACATCTTCTGGACGCCCTCGAAGGCGGGCGGCAGCGATTCCGGCCGGCGCAGATAGCCCTCGGCGACCTCGACGCCGTCCGGCAGCATCGCCTTCGGGGGGTTGTTCGTCAGGGCGCGGACGTCGGTCGCCCCGGCCGCGAGGAGGTGGTCGACGACCAGCCGGCCGATGTTCGCGGTGGCCCCGGTCACCAGGATCGTCATGTAGTACACCGTACGGTTAATGCCGCCACCCGGCCACCCCTGACAGGATGGCGTCCGTGAACCCGGACGCGCTGCAGACCGCGCCGTGGACCTACCCCGAGGTCGGCGGCACCCGCGCCGTCCTGCCCGACGGGTACCACCACGTGCACGAGAGCGCCGTCATCGGCATCGGCGCCGAGGAATTCGAGCGGGCCAAAAACGTACTGCTGCACTGGGACATGCACCGTCGCGCCGGCCTGCGGGTGCAGTCCTCCGACGAGGAGGCCGTCGAGGGCGCTGTCGTGATCCTGCGACTGGGACCGGGTCCGCTGGCCATCACGGCGCCGTGCCGGGTGGTGTACCGGATCGACGAGCCGCGGCGGTCCGGCTTCGCCTACGGCACCCTGCCCGGACACCCCGAGCGCGGCGAGGAACGCTTCGCGGTCGAACTCGGCGACGACGGCCTGGTCCGGGTGGTCATCGACGCGTTCTCGACCGGCGGCAGCACGCTCGCCCGGCTCGGTGGCCCGGCGAATCGGGCGGTGCAACGGCTCATCACGGGGCCGCTACCTCCACGCGTTCACCCGGACCCCGCGGGCGCGCCGACCCAGCTAGGTACGACGCGTGGTCGTATGCCACGATATGCAGGCACACGCACACCCGTACGAGCAGGAGGATCGACCGTGGCCACCGAGCTGGATCCCAGCGTGAACGAGCCCCTCGTCGCCGCACACGTCGACACGGCAGAAGTTCCGTCCGCAGCCTGGGGCTGGAGCGGCGAGGCGCCGCGACTGTTCCGCTTCCTGGGCTGGTTCTTCGCAGCCTTCCTGCTCGTCTACACGATCGGCAACCACGAGGGCAAGGTCGAGGACCTGTGGCTCGTCGGCCTGGCCGCGGGCATGGTGTTCCTGCTCGTGCGCGACATCATCCAGCGCCGCAAGCCCCGGTAGACAAGAACTTTCGACAACGGCCGCCAGGTTCACAAACCTGGCGGCCGTTGCTCGTAATTCAGTCCTGCCAGTAGAACAGCAGATCCCGCACACACAGTGGGCCCCGATCGCCGAAGAAGTAGACGCACAGTCCGTCGACAACGACTTCTGCAAGCCTGTCATCGATACGGCGGAAACCGACCGAGCTGGTGAGTAGCTCGGCGATGGCATCTCGCTGGGTCTGGAAGAAGGGTCCGAGGGTGCTGATCATGACGTCACCCTCAGCGGTGTGGATACGGAAGTACGTGCCACCCCCGCAGCCCTCGTCCACGCCTGCAGGTACCGGCTCGCCGGGTTCGACACCGGCGGCTTTGAGTGCCGTCATGGCCGCCCGGACCGGCGCCTCGTCGTCCCGGTCCTCGATCGACGGCTGTAGTGCGGCTTCGAGAATCCAGCGGGGGTCGGTATCACGTTGGCCGGGTGCATATTCTCGGACCATCGCGTCCCGCACATCGGTCGGCAGCCCGGGCACGTCGAGGGGGCGTGGACCCAGTTCATTCCACATCTTGCGGACGTCGACCGGAAAACGCCTGGCGAGCACCGCCATTGCCCACACCTGACCCGGGCCGGCCCGGGTCGCCATTGCTGTGAGCCCGGCGACGACGCCGGTGGCGAAACGGCCGTCGCGATAGCGCGCCGTGAGGAGGTCGAATGCCGTACGGGCAACCATCGTCGATTCGTCTGCCAGCGCCGGGGAAACGTCTATGCCCACCCGATCACTCAGGCGCACACCCAGCAGCCGCAGCCCCGGTGTCTCGCCGCTCAGCATCAGTACGTTCGGCGATCCCCCGAACACAACGTCCGCCCCGTAGGAGGTGATGAGCGCGTCGATCGCATGCTCCGCGCGGACGCCGTCCCACGGGTCGGTAGCCCGTTCGACGAGGGCCAGTGCGGCGGAAGTGTCACCGAGTTCGGCGCGGACGATGAGGGCAGCAAACCCCAGAGCGCCGAGGACATCACTGCCGTCGACACCGCCCGCCTGCAGCTTCGCCCACGCCAGTACCTCACCGGAATGTGGCCCGGGCGAAACCGTCAGCAAGTCGAGTACCGCTCGGCGCAGTTCGCTGGTTTCCGTCGGATCACGCAGAATCGCGAGCAGGTCTGCCGCACTCCCCGACGGAAGCCGCCCGACGAGCGCATCCGCGCAAGATCGACGGTGATTCCACTGTTGCGCTTTGTCAGTAACGAAGTGGACGAGTTCCTCGGGCGCTATCGCTGACAGGCGTCGAGCCAGCTGCACCGGTGAGACGTCTTCGAATCGGTCCCCGAACCACTCGGGACTGATGCTGCTCATCCCTCCGCTGCGAGCTGCCCGCAGGCGGCGGCGATCTCCTGGCCGCGGGTGTCGCGGACCGTGCACGACACACCCTGCGCGATGACCCGGCGCACGAACTCGCGCTCGACGTCCTTGGGGCTCGCGTCCCACTTGCTGCCCGGCGTCGGGTTCAGCGGGATCAGGTTGACGTGCACCCGCGACCCGAGCGCCTTGTGCAGCTTCTTGCCGAGCATGTCCGCCCGCCACGGCTGGTCGTTGATGTCGCGGATCAGCGCGTACTCGATCGACACGCGGCGACCGGTCTGATCGGCGTAGTACTTGGCGGCATCGAGCACCTCGGCGACCGTCCACCGGTTGTTGACCGGGACCAGGGTGTCGCGCAGCTCGTCGTCCGGGGTGTGCAGCGACACCGCGAGCGTCACCGACAGCCCCTCGTCGGCGAGCTTGCGGATGGCGGGCGCCAGCCCGACCGTCGACACGGTCACCGAGCGCTGCGACAGCCCGAGGCCGTCCGGTGCGGGCGAGGTGATCCGCCGGACCGCCGCGACGACCCGCTTGTAGTTCGCCAGCGGCTCCCCCATCCCCATGAACACCACGTTCGAGAGCCGGCCCTCCCCGCCCGCGACGTCGCCGTCGCGCATCGCGGCGGCCGCGGAGCGGACCTGGTCGACGATCTCCGCGGTGGACAGGTTCCTGGTCAGTCCCGCCTGCCCGGTCGCGCAGAACGGGCACGCCATCCCGCAGCCGGCCTGGCTGGAGATGCACAACGTCGCCCGGTCCGGGTACCGCATGAGCACGCTCTCGAGCAGGGTGCCGTCGTTGGCCTTCCACAGCGTCTTGCGGGTGCTGCCGTCGTCGCACGCGACGTGCTTGACCGCGGTCAGCAGCGTCGGGAACAGCGCCTCGCCCACCTTCTCGCGCACCGAGGCGGGCAGGTCCGTCATCTTCTCGGGGTCGGCCTCGAGCCGGCCGTAGTACTGACGGGCCAGCTGATCGGCCCGGAATCCGGGCAGGCCCAGCTCCTGGACGGCTGCCTTCCTGCCCTCGGAATCGAGGTCGGCGAGGTGCGTCGGCGGCATGCCGCGACGCGGCGCGTTGAACACGAGGGGGACTGATACGGCCATAGTGGGTTCCAGTGTCCCATCCGGCCCCCACGACATGCGAATTCTCGACCCGATGCGCGTGCAATCACACATTCCGTGCGAAATGATCAGGCCATGGCCACCAGCGACACACCCGATCCGGACATCACCTCCGACCCGACCGACGACGCGCGCGGCACGACCCGGCCGGCATCCTCGAAGCCCTCGCCGCCGGTGGACCCCGGCCTGGCCGCCATCGATCGCCACACCAGCCTGGGGCACACCAAGGCGGCCGCCACCTGGACCGGCCTGGTCATCGGCGTCCTGGTCCTGATCCTGCTGCTGGTGTTCATCCTGCAGAACCTCGACAAGGTCCGACTCCAGCTGTTCTTCTGGGAGTTCTCACTGCCGCTCGGTGTCAGCCTGCTGATGGCCGCGATCGCGGGCGCGCTGATCATGGCCCTCGCGGGTGGCGTCCGCATCCTGCAGATTCGCCGCGTCGCGAAGAAGGTCCGGTCCGCCGCCACCGACCGCCCTGTGTGACGGCGCACATAACTTACGCAAACTGGCTCCGCGCGCCCGGCGAGAGGACGATGGACACGTCGGCCCGACCACCGGAGGAGTTGCCGTGACCATGCACGCCGAGCGCCGAGGCGTCGCCGCCCCACCCGATCTCGCCCGGTCCTGGCTGCTGGTCCCCGCGACCAAGCCCGAGCGCTTCACCCCGCTCGCCGAATCCGGGGTGGACGCGGTGATCCTCGACCTCGAGGATGCGGTCTCGCCGCCCGCCAAGCCCACCGCCCGCGCCCGCGTGGTCGACTGGCTCGACCGCGGAGGCCGAGCGTGGGTCCGCATCAACGATGCCACCACACCGTATTGGGCCGACGACCTCGCGGCCCTCGCGGCGGCGCCCGGGCTGGTCGGCGTGATGCTCGCCAAGACCGAGAGCGGCAACCAGGTGGACGCGACCGCGGACCGACTCCCCGACGGCACCCCCATCCTGGCCCTGATCGAGTCGGCGATGGGCCTGGAGGCCGCACCCGAGATCGCCAGGGCGGACGGGGTGTTCCGGCTCGCGTTCGGCAGCGGCGACTTCCGCCGCGACACCGGCATGAGCGATGACCCGATGGCGATGGCGTATCCCCGGGCCCGCCTCGTCGTCACCAGCCGCGCGGCCAGGCTCCCCGGCCCGATCGACGGCCCGACCATCAGCACGAACGAGACAGTCCTGCAGCGTGATTCGGCTTTGACCGCGTCGATGGGGCTGACCGGCAAGCTCTGCATGCACCCCGATCAGGCCCTCACCGTCAATCGGGCACTGAGCCCGAGCGGGGATGACGTCGTCTGGGCGCGGGCGGTGATCGCCGAGCTCGGCGAGGACGGGGAACACGTCCGCGACGGCAGCGATCTGCCGCGCCTGGCCAAGGCGAAGAAGGTCGCGCAACTCGCCAGGGCTTTTGGCCTGGACTGAGAACCGGGGTACCTACGAAGCAGTTCCCTCTAGATTCGGGGCATGGACCTGCGTCAGATGGAGTACTTCCTCGCCGTGGTCGACTGCGGCGGGGTCACCCGGGCCGCGACACAGTTGCACGTCGCACAACCCTCTCTTTCGCAGGTGGTGCGCAAGCTGGAGAAGGACCTGGGCGTCGAGTTGTTCCATCGGGTCGGCCGGGGCCTGGTGCTGTCCCCCGCCGGCGAGGCACTCGTCGGTCCGGCGCGCATGATCCTGCGCGAGGTGGAATCCGCCGAGAAGGCGGTGCGCGATGTCGGGGCGATCCGCGGCGGCCGGATCGACATCGCCTCGCTGTCGGACCTGTCCTCCGACCCGCTGTCGGTGTGGGTTGCCAAGTTCCGCCGCCAGTACCCCGACGTACGGTTCCACATCGAGGAGCGTGACGAGACCGCCGACGTGGTGTCGTTGGTCCGGTCGGGGGCATGTGAGCTGGGCATTCTCGCTCTGCCCCTCCCGACCGAGGGCCTCGTCGCGGAGGAGCTCGTCGGCCAGCAGCTCGTGCTGGTGTGCCCACCCGCCACCGACGCCCGCTGGCCGGACCCGGTGCCCATCGAACATCTCTCCCGCGTCCCGTTCGTCATGGGCGAGCGCGGCACCGCCACTCGCGACTTCATCGACCGCTCGCTGCGCGCGCACGGCGTCGAACCCGACGTCGCGGTGGAGGTGCGCCAGCGAGGTGCCGTGCTGCCGATCGTCCTCGCGGGCGGCGGGGTGTCGATCGTCGCGTTGCGCAGCGGGCTCGACGCGATGCTGCGCGGCGGGGTGGTACGCGAGCTGGAACCCCGCCTGACCCGCCACATGGGCGTGGTCCGCAGGACCGGGCGCCTGACCGAGGCCGCGACCGAGTTCCTGGCCTGCGCCCGCGCCTCGATCGAACAGTTCGTCCGCGCGATCGACATCCGGATGGCGGAGGGCATGTCGCTCGTCGACGCCGCGAAGCTGACCCGCGACGAGACCGACCTGCAGTTGCGCGCGGAGAACTCCCAGGCCACCCGCAACTCATAGGCTGACACAGTAGATTACCTACCATTTTCGTCTTGGACGTAATGGATCCCGCTGCCCTTGAATGGTGTGCACCAGATCACATCGGTGCGGCGCCAGCCGGATCCATCACGTAGACGGCCCCTTTCGGACCGTTCGACCGGACCCGCCCGCCCGCCGGTGCGCCGAAGTCGTTCGCCCCGGAAGGGATCCCATGACCCAGACAACCCTGCCGACGCGTGCGCCGGACCGGTCCCCGCGGTCCTCGCACATGCGACGCGCCTGGACCGTCGTCGGCCTCCTCGTCGTCTTCATGCTCATCAACCACGCGGACAAGTCCGTCATCGCGTTCGCCGGTGTGCAGATCCAGAAGGACCTGGGGCTGAGCTCTGAGCAGTTCGGGCTCCTGCAGAGCAGCTTCTTCTGGCTGTTCGCCGCAGGCGCGCTGTTCTTCGGCTGGCTCTCCTCGCGGGTGAGCCTGCGCTGGCTGCTCGCCGGCCTGATGCTGACCTGGGTCGCGACGATGATCCCGCTGCTCGGCACGGTCAGCTTCGGCGTCCTCATCGCCTGCCGGGTGATCCTCGGCTTCGCCGAGGGTCCCGCGTTCGCACTGGCCAACCACGCCGCGCACTCCTGGTTCCCACCGGAGAAGCGGGCGATGGCGGGCGGCTTCGTCTCCGCGGGCGCCTCGATCGGCACCCTGATCGCCGCACCGGCGCTCACCTTCATCATCGCCCAATGGGACTGGCACGCCGCGTTCTACGTCCTCATCTCGGTGGGCGTCCTGTGGGCGGTGGCCTGGCTGATCCTCGGCCGCAGCGCCGGCGACGACGGCGCGGCTCCGGTGTCCACGGTCGTGGTCGAGACGGTCGACGCCCCGTACAAGACGATCCTGAAGACCGGCACCGTCATCGGCATCGCGGTACTGCTGTTCAGCTCGTACTGGTCCACCACCCTGAAGATCGCCTGGCTGCCCGTGTATCTCCAGGAAGGCCTCGGCTACGACACGGCAACCGCCGGCCAGCTCATGATGCTGCCGTACGGTCTCGCGGCCGTCGGCGCCATCGGCGCGGGCTGGATCTCGGGCCGGCTGATCTCGCGAGGCGTCTCCCGCCGGGTCGCCCGCGGCTACTTCAGCGTGGCGCTCGTCGCCGGTGCCGGCATCTCGATGGCCGGGTTCACGCTGCTCCCTCAGGGTGGAGTTCAGCTGGTCCTGATCGCCCTCGCCTTCTCGCTGAACACCGCGGCCTTCGGCGTCGCGCTCTCGGCGATCGCCGACGTCGTCCAGGCGAAGAAGCGCGGCATGGTGCTCGGCATGCTCTCGGCGGTCGCGAGCATCTCCGGGATGGTGGCGCCGCTCGTCCTCGGCTTTGCCGTCGGCTCGTCCGTCGACAAGATCACCGGCTACGCGATCGGCTTCCAGTCCAGCGGCGCCCTGATGGTAGTCGGCGCGGTCATCGCGGTCTTCCTGATCAACCCCGAGCGCGACATCGCCCTCATCCGCCGCCGCGCCGAACAGGCCGCACGTCCCACCGCCGAGGAGACCGCGTGAGCACCACAGCCATGATCGACAAGCCTTTGGACGGCGTCCGCGTCGTCGACTTCGGACAGTTCATCGCCGCCCCGGCCGCCACTCAGTCGCTGGTCGACCTCGGCGCCGACGTGATCAAGGTCGAACCGGTGCACGGCGAATCCGCCCGCGGGATCGGACCGCACGGCGACGCGATGGTGCAGAACTACAACCGCGGCAAGCGCGCCATCGCGCTCGACCTCAAGGACCCGCGCGGTCAGGAGATCGCGCGGCGCCTGATCGCGGGCGCCGACATCGTGGTGCAGAACCTGCGCCCCGGCGTGATGGACTCGATGGGCCTGGGCGCCGAGGCGATGCGCACCGCGCACCCGCACCTGGTGTACGCCACCGTCAGCGGATTCGGCCTGCACGGCCCGTCCCGCAACCGCGCCGGCCTCGACATCGCCGCGCAGGCGGAGAGCGGGCTGATGTGGGTGACCGGCGAACGGGACCGGGAACCGCAGAAGGTGGGCGCCCAGATCGTCGACGCCGCAACCGGATACGTCTGCGCCCAGGCCATCCTCGCCGCCTACATCCGGCGCCTGCGCACCGGCGAGGGCGACACCGTCGAGGTCTCGCTGCTCGAGGTCGCCCTGCACCTGCAGACGCCCAACTGGGGCGCCTACCTGGCCACCGGGGTGGAGCCGACGCGGATGGGCAACGGGCAGCCGACGGTGGCGCCGGCGGCCGACATCATGCCGACCCGCGACGGCAGCGTGGTGGTCTCCGCCTACTCGGAGGTCCACTTCCGGCGGCTGTGCCGCCTGCTCGGGCGCCCCGAACTGGCCGACGACCCCCGCTTCGCCGACAACCCGTCCAGGGTCCGCAACCGGCCCGCGCTGCTCGCCGAGCTGCACGCCGCATTCGCGACGATGACCAGCGACGAGGCGATGGACATGCTGACGGGCAACGGCGTCGTGGCCGGCCGGATCAACACCTATCCGGAGGCGCTGCGCAGCCCCGACGTCGAGGCGTCCGGGCTGTTCCTCGAGGTCAGCCGTCCCGACGGGGTGCCCGCGACCGCGCTCGGCACGCCCTGGCACCTCGAGAGCGTCCCCAAGGCGCCCACCGCGGGCGCGCCGGATCTCGGCCAGCACACCGCCGAGCTGCTCGCCGAGCTCGGCTATCCCGGCGACACGGTCGACGCGCTCGCCACCGACGGCGTCGTCGTCCGCCGCTGAAACCCTCACCCCACAATCAAGGAATCACCATGCAGCGCACCATCTTCACCGAGGACCACGACGCCTTCCGGGAGTCTGTCCGCCAGTTCATCGCCAAGGAGATCACCCCGAACCTGCCCGAGTGGGAGGACGCCGGCTGCATCCCCCGCGACTTCTACTACAAGACCGCCGAGATCGGCATCAACGGCCTGCAGGTGCCCGAACAGTACGGCGGCGGCGGCATCGACAGCTTCCTGTTCAACACCGTCGTCTACGAGGAGATCGGCTACGCCGCGGCGTCGCTCGGCGGTTTCCAGGTGCACCTGAACACCGTGCTGCCCTACTTCCTCGAGTACGCCAACGAGGAGCAGCGCCGGCGCTGGTTCCCCGGCTTCGCCGACGGCAGCCTGGTGAGCTCGATCGCGATGACCGAACCCGGCATCGGCTCCGACCTCGCGGGCGTCGCCACCACCGCGGTCCGCGACGGCGACCACTACGTCCTCAACGGCAACAAGACCTTCATCACCGGCGGCATCGGCGCCGACCTGGTGATCGTGGTGGCGCGCACCTCCAAGGACGCCGAGAACCGCCGCAACGGCCTGTCGCTGCTGGTCGTGGAGGGTGACATGCCCGGCTTCCTCCGCGGCCGGAACCTGCACAAGATCGGGATCAAGTCGTCCGACACCGCGGAGCTGACCTTCGACAACGTCCGCGTGCCCGTGGCGAACCTGCTCGGCGAGGAGGGTGGTGCGTTCGCGATGCTCGGCCACAACCTGCCGCAGGAGCGGCTGTCGATCGCGATCACCGCGCAGGCCACGGCCACCGCCGCGATGAACCTGGCCATCGAATACGCCCAGGAACGCATGGTGTTCGGCAAGCCGCTGGCCGGCTTCCAGAACACCAAGTTCGTGCTCGCCGAGTGCGCGACCGAGCTGCAGGCCGGGCAGTCGATGATCGACCAGGCTCTGGTGGCCCTCGACGGGCGCACCCTCACCCCGGCCGATGCCGCGAAGGTGAAGCTGTTCTGCACCGAGATGCAGGCCCGGGTCATCGACAAGTGCCTGCAGCTGCACGGCGGCTACGGCTACATGACCGAGTACCCGATCGCCCGCCTGTACACCGACGCCCGCGTCACCCGGATCTACGGCGGCACCAGCGAGGTCATGAAGAGCGTGATCTCGAAGTCGCTCGGGATCTGAGACACGCCCCCACGAGAGTATCGAAGGACCAATCACCATGCAGATCAAGGACATCAACGCCGTCGTCACCGGCGGCGCCTCCGGCCTCGGCCTGGCCACGGCCACCCGGCTGATCGAGTCCGGCGCCACCGTCACCCTGCTCGACCTGCCCGGCTCGCCCGGCGCCGAGCAGGCGGAGGCGCTCGGCCCGGCGGCCCGGTTCGTGCCCACCGACGTCACCGACTCCGAGGCCGTCGCGGCCGCGTTCGCCGATGCCGCCGGGCGCGGCCCGGTGCGCGCGGTCGTGCACTGCGCCGGCCGCGGCAAGCCGATGCGCATCCTCACCAAGGAGGGCAAGGCGGCCGACCTCGAGCCGTTCGAGTCGGTGATCCGGCTCAACGTGATCGGCACGTTCAACGTGCTGCGCTACGCGGCCGAGACGATGGCCGCCAACGAGCCGCTCGACGGGGACCGCGGCGCGGTGGTGCTGACCGCCTCCGTCGCCGCCTTCGAGGGCCAGATCGGGCAGATCAACTACGCCACCTCCAAGGCGGGCGTGGTCGGCATGACCCTGCCCGCCGCCCGCGACCTCGCCAGCGTCGGCGTCCGCGTCAACACGATCGCGCCGGGCGTGTTCGCCACTCCCCTGCTGTTGAACGCCCGCGACGACATCCGCGACGCGCTGGCCGCGTCGGTGCCGCACCCGCAGCGGCTCGGGGAGCCGTCCGAATTCGCCGCGCTCGCCGAGCACATCATCTCCAACGGCATGCTCAACGGCGAGACGATCCGCCTCGACGGCGCGATCCGGATGGCGCCCCGATGACCGATCAGCCCGTGGTGCTGACCGAGCGCCGGGGGCGGGTCCTGGTAGTCACGCTGAACCGGCCGCAGGCCCGCAACGCCGTCGACGGTGCGGTCGCCGCCGCGATCGCCGCGGCGATGGAACTGCTCGACAGCGATCCGGAGCTCAGCGTCGGGGTGCTCACCGGAGCCGGTGGATACTTCTGCGCCGGAATGGATCTCAAGGCCTTCCTGCGGGGCGAGAGCCCCCGCGTCGCGGGCCGCGGGTTCGCCGGGCTGGTGGAGGCGCCGCCCGCGAAGCCGCTGATCGCCGCCGTCGACGGGCCGGCGCTGGCCGGCGGGTTCGAGATCGTGCTGGCCGCCGACCTCGTCGTGGCCGCGCCGACGGCCACCTTCGGTCTGCCCGAGGTGCGTCGCGGACTGGTCGCCGCCGCGGGTGGGCTGACCCGGCTGCCCACGCGCCTGCCGCGCGCGGTGGCGTTGGAGATGATCCTCACCGGAGGATCCATGACGGCGCAGCAGCTCCATCCGCACGGGCTGGTGAACCGCCTCGCCCCCGAGGGCGAGGTGCTCGCCGCGGCCCTCGAGCTCGCCGCGGAGATCGCCGCCAACGGCCCGCTCGCGGTGCGGGCCAGCAAGAAGGTCGTCGACGAGTCCCCCGGCTGGGCTCCCGACGAGACGTTCGAGCGCACCAGGAAGATCGTGATGCCGGTGTTCGACTCGAACGACGCACGCGAGGGCGCCGCCGCCTTCACCGAACGACGAACCCCGGTCTGGACGGCCTCGTGAACGCCGGGATCGAGAGAACAGGAACACACCATGCGTGATGCAGTCATCGTCGACGCGGTCCGGACCCCCGTCGGCCGCCGCAAGGGCGCGCTCAAGGACACCCACCCCGTCGACCTGTCCGCCACCGTGCTGACGGCGCTGCTCGACCGCACCGGCGTCGACGCCGCGGCCGTGGACGACGTCGTGTGGGGTTGCGTCGGCCAGGTCGGCGAGCAGGCGGGCAACATCGCCCGCAATGCGGTACTCGCCGCCGGGTGGCCGGAGTCGGTGCCCGGCACCACGATCGAGCGCCAGTGCGGATCCAGCCAGCAGGCACTGCACTTCGCGGCCGCCGGCGTGATCTCCGGCCAGTACGACATCGCGGTCGCCGGCGGCGTCGAGTCGATGACCCGGATCCCGATGGGCTCGGCCCGCCGCGTCGGACTCGGCGACCCGAACAGCGACGCGATCAAGCGCCGCTACGAGGGCATCGAGTTCAACCAGGGCCGCGGCGCCGAGATCCTCGCCGCCCGCTACGACCTGAGCCGTGGCTGGCTCGACGAGTACGCGCTGCGCTCGCACCAGCGTGCCGCGAGCGCCGTCGACGCCGGCCGGTTCGACGGCGAGATCGTGCCGGTGGAGCTGCCGGACGGGAGCAAGCTCACCGCCGACGAGGGCATCCGCCGGGAGTCGACGCTGGACAAGCTGGCCCAGCTGGACCCTGCGTTCTCCGAGGACGGTCGCATCACCGCCGGCAACGCCTCACAGATCTCCGACGGCGCGGCCGCGCTGCTGGTGATGTCGGGCGAGCGGGCCCGGCAGCTGGGACTGACCCCGCTGGCCCGGGTGCACACCGCGACCGTGGTCGGCGACGACCCCGTCACGATGTTGGCCGGCCCGATCCGCGCCACCGCCCGCGTGCTCGAGCGCGCCGGGCTGACCCTCGACGACATCGGCGCATTCGAGGTCAACGAGGCGTTCGCCAGCGTCGTCGGCGCCTGGCTGCGCGCCACCGGCGCCGACGAGGACCGGGTGAACCCTCTCGGCGGCGCGATCGCGCTCGGTCATCCGCTCGGCGGCTCGGGTGCCCGGCTGGCCACGACCCTCGTCCACCACCTGCGCACTGAAGGCGTCCGGTATGGGCTGCAGACGATGTGCGAGGGCGGCGGCATGGCCAACGCCACCATCTTCGAGAACCTCAACGCTCGGTAGTAGCCCCACACCGGACCACCGCGCGACCGGCCCGACAATGCAGGCTGATGGCCAGGCTCCTGAGCGTGGCCATCAGCCCGCGAGCCGTGTCCGGTCGCGTCAGTACAGCAGCCCGACGGGTGCGCGCCTGGTGTGGATCCGGTACCCGACCTCCAGCGCGAGTCCGGGGGTCTGGTCGTAGGCGCGCTGTGCGATCTTGCCGCTGAACTCGATCCCGAGCACCGCGCGCAGGGCCTCCCGGCTGTCGAACTCCCACCGCGTCCGCACCCGCGAGAGCTCGAATCCCTGTGCGGCGAAGAACGACTCGACCCCGGCCGGGTCGTAGTGCGGCAGGTCCGCGCGCATCCACTCGCCGTACGGGCCGACGGTGGCGTCCAGATCCACCACCACGAGCACTCCCCCGGGACGCAGCACCCGCATGGACTCCGTGATGCCGGGTCCACACCCCGCCCCGAAGAAGTACGCGGTCCGTGCGTGCACGAGGTCCACGGAGTCGGCGGGCAACGGGATGCGCTCGGCGGAGCCCGCGAGCACCGTCACTGCGTCGTGTCCCGCGGTGCGCTGACGCGCCCGGTCGACCAGCGGTGGGTGCGGCTCGACGCCCACCACCGACCGGGCCCGCGCCGCGAACACCGGCAGGTGGAACCCCGCGCCGCAGCCCAGGTCCAGCACGTCACGCCCGGCCCAGTCGGCGACCCGCCGCAGCACCGCGAACACGGCGCCGTCGGCGTCCTGGGCCCGGTTCTCCACCTCGTAGACGTCCGGCCAGTGCCAGATGTTGGGGCTCGGGATCGGTGCCGTCACGACTGCGCTCGCACGGTCACAGCAGCGCGGTGAACACCAGCCAGGTGACGAACGCGGACGGCAGCAGCGAGTCCAGCCGGTCCATGATCCCACCGTGTCCGGGCAGCAGGGTGCCCATGTCCTTGATCCCGAGTTCGCGCTTGACCTGCGACTCGATCAGGTCGCCCGTGGTGGCCACCAGGACCAGCACGACGCCGAGCACGACGCCGACCACCGCTTCTGCGTCGAGGATGAGGGTGACGGTGAGGATCGAACCGATCACGCAGAAGACCATCGAACCGGCGAAGCCCTCCCAGGACTTCTTCGGGCTGATCGCCGGCACCATCGGGTGCTTGCCGAACAGCACGCCCGCGGCGTAGCCGCCCACGTCGGAACACACCACCCCGATGATCAGGCAGAAGATCCGTCCCGGACCGTCCTCCTGGCGCACCATCAAGGTCGCGAACGAGGCCAGCAGCGGGATCCACGCGGCCACGAAGACCGCGACACCGGTGTCGCGGAGGAAGTTCTGCGGAGTGGCCTTCAGCCCGCCCTGCAGCAGGCGCCACACCATGCACGCGAGCACCGTGCCCGCGAATCCGCCGAGCACGCCGGTGGTGCCGTAGGGCCAGCCCAGCCAGATCGTGGCCTGCCCACCGAGCAGCAGCGGGATGAACGGGACCGCGATCCCGCCCTCGCGCAGCCGCTTGGTGACCTCCCATGTCGCGACGGCCATGGCGGCCGCCACGATGGCGAAGAACAGGTTCGGGACGTAGAGCAGCGCGACGACGAGCATCGCCCCGAGTCCCACACCGACCGCGATCGCCGCGGGCAGGTTTCGTCCTGCCTTGGCGTTCACGGCCGCGGCGGCGCCCTGGGGCGCCGAGCCTTCGGTGGACACTAAACCTCCAGCAATTCGGCTTCCTTGTGCTTCACAAGTTCGTCGATGTGCGCCACGTACTTGGCGGTGGTCTTGTCGAGTTCCTTCTCGGCGCGGCCCACCTCGTCCTCGCCGGCATCGCCGTCCTTCTGGATGCGCGAGAGCTCGTCCATCGCCTTGCGGCGGACGTTGCGGATGGAGACCTTGGCGTCCTCGCCCTTGCCCTTGGCCTGCTTGACGAACTCGCGGCGCCGCTCCTCGGTGAGCTGCGGCACCGAGATGCGGATGATGCTGCCGTCGTTGCTGGGGTTCAGGCCCAGGTCCGAGTTGCGGATCGCGGTCTCGATCGGCCCGAGCTGCGCGGCCTCGTACGGCTTGATGATCACCATGCGCGCCTCGGGCACGTTGATGCTCGCCAGCTGCGTGATCGGGGTGATCGAGCCGTAGTACTCGATGTGGATCCGGTTGAACATGCCCGGGTTCGCGCGCCCGGTGCGGATACCGCCGAGGTCCTCCTTGGCCACCGCGACGGCCTTCTCCATCTTCTCCTCGGCGTCGAAGAGAGCTTCATCAATCACGGTGTTCCTCCAGGCTCGGCGGGTGCGGTGGGATGGTTCATGACTTGACGAGTGTTCCGATCTTCTCACCGGCCACCGCGCGTGCGATGTTCCCCTCGGTGAGCAGGTTGAACACCATGATCGGCATCTGGTTGTCCATGCAGAGGCTGAACGCGGTCGCATCGGCGACCTTGAGCCCCTGCTCGATCACCTCGCGGTGGGTGATCTCGGTGTACATGGTCGCGTCGGGGTCTTCCCGCGGATCCGCCGTGTAGACGCCGTCGACGGCCTTGGCCATCAGCACGACCTCGGCGCCGATCTCGAGTGCCCGCTGCGCGGCGGTGGTGTCGGTGGAGAAGTACGGCATGCCCATGCCGGCGCCGAAGATGACCACGCGCCCCTTCTCGAGGTGCCTGCGTGCCCGCAGCGGCAGGTACGGCTCGGCGACCTGGCCCATGGTGATGGCGGTCTGCACGCGGGTCGCAACGCCCTGCTTCTCGAGGAAGTCCTGCAGCGCAAGACAGTTCATCACGGTGCCGAGCATGCCCATGTAGTCGGACCGTGACCGGTCCATGCCGCGCTGCTGCAGCTCGGCGCCACGGAAGAAGTTGCCGCCGCCGATGACGACCGCCACCTGCACGCCGGAGTTGACGACCTCGGCGATCTGCTCCGCCACCGTCTGCACCACGTCGGGATCCAGGCCGACCTCGCCACCACCGAACATCTCGCCGCCGAGCTTGAGGAGGACGCGCTTGAAGCCGTCCCGCCGGGGCGCGGAATCGGTCGGTGCGGGTTCGGTCATGGCTCTCCTCGATCGTCGGTGCCGCCGCGGGGCGGTGTGCGGCCAGCAAGAATCGGCCACCCGGTGTTCTGGCCACAGATGACCACTCCATCCTGCCTTATCCGCCCCCGGGAACGGTGCCCGGGGCCGTCGACGCGCCCGCACACGCAGAAAGGCCCCGCACCCGGAAACCGGGGCGGGGCCTTTCGGTGGAGCTGGTGCCGTCTAGCTGGCGCCGACCTCGAACCGCGCGAAGCGGGTGATGGTCACGCCGGCCTCGTCGAGGAGGGCCTTGACGGTCTTCTTCGAGTCGGTGACGGAGGACTGCTCGGTGAGCACGACGTCCTTGAAGAAGCCGTTGACGCGGCCCTCGACGATCTTGGGGAGTGCAGCCTCGGGCTTGCCCTCCTCCTTGGCGGTCTCCTCGGCGACGCGGCGCTCGGCCTCGACGATCTCCGCGGGGACCTCGTCACGGGTCACGTACTTCGCCTTGAGCGCGGCGACCTGCATGGCGGCGGCGCGAGCGGCCTCCGCTGCGGCGTCACCCTCGCCCTGGTACTCGACCAGGACGCCGACGGCGGGCGGCAGGTCGGCACTGCGCTTGTGCAGGTAGGTCGCGACCGGGCCGTCGAACGCGACGACGCGACGCAGCTCGAGCTTCTCGCCGATCTTCGCGGACAGCGCCGCGACGAGCTCGTCGGCGGTCTGGTCGCCCGCGGAGGCGGCCTTGAGGGCGTCGAGGTCGCCGGCCTTGACCGCGGCGGCCGCGGTGACGACCTTGTCCGCGAGCTCCTGGAACTCGGCGTTCTTGGCGACGAAGTCGGTCTCGCAGTTGAGCTCGACCATGACGCCGTCCTTGGCGACGACCAGGCCCTCGGCCGTGGTGCGCTCGGCGCGCTTGCCCACGTCCTTGGCGCCCTTGATGCGGAGCAGCTCGACGGCCTTGTCAAAATCGCCGTCGGTCTCGGCAAGCGCGTTCTTGCAATCCATCATTCCGGAGCCGGTGAGCTCGCGGAGCCGCTTCACGTCAGCGGCGGTGTAGTTCGCCATTGGGGGCGAGCCTCCTTGAGTGAGATTCGATGCCTGGGGTGGAGCGTGAAGTGAAGCGGCCCTGACCTTGGAAGGTCAGGGCCGAGTCACTAGGCCTGCGGGGCCTCGGCTGCGGGAGCCTCGGTGGCCTCGGCTGCGGGAGCCTCGGCTGCTGCCTCCGCCTCGGCGGCGGGGGCGGCCTGCGAGAGCAGCTCCTGCTCCCACTCGGCGAGCGGCTCGGCGCCGGCCTCGGGCTTCGTGTCGTCCGCGGCACCGCGGCCCGCGCGGGCCTGCAGGCCCTCGGCCACCGCGGAGGCGACGACCTTGGTCAGCAGAGCGGCGGAGCGGATCGCGTCGTCGTTGCCCGGGATCGGGTAGTCGACGAGGTCGGGATCGCAGTTGGTGTCCAGGATCGCGATGACCGGGATGTTCAGCTTGCGGGCCTCGGAGACCGCGAGGTGCTCCTTGTTGGTGTCGACGACCCAGATGGCCGACGGGACCTTGGCCATGTCCCGGATACCACCGAGGGTGCGGTCGAGCTTGGTCATCTCACGCGTGAGCATGAGGATTTCCTTCTTGGTGCGACCCTCGAAGCCACCGGTCTGCTCCATGGCCTCGAGATCCTTGAGGCGCAGCAGACGCTTGTGCACGGTGGAGAAGTTGGTGAGCATGCCGCCGAGCCAGCGCTGGTTCACGTAGGGCATGCCCACGCGGGTGGCCTCTTCGGCGATGGACTCCTGCGCCTGCTTCTTGGTGCCGACGAAGAGCACGGTGCCGCCGTGGGCGACGGTCTCCTTGACGAACTCGTACGCCTTGTCGATGTACGTGAGGGTCTGCTGCAGGTCGATGATGTAGATGCCGTTGCGGTCCGTGAGGATGAAACGCTTCATCTTCGGGTTCCAGCGACGGGTCTGGTGCCCGAAGTGGGTACCACTGTCGAGCATCTGCTTCATGGTTACGACAGCCATGGCTGTGTACCTCTTTCATAGCCGGTTGACGCAGGCGATCGGTGATCCCTGCCCTGGCGCCCGCCAGCCCCCGGACCTGCACGGGTGCAGGACCAGCCGAAGGCCGTTGTTCATGCGCGGGCGCGCGAAGTCGGACTGTGCGAGCACAGACCGCATGGACAGTGTACGGGCTGCCACCTGCAGGTCCTAACCGGCGCTGTGGAGAGCGGATCGTTCATCCACAGCGGGCGCCGGTGCCGCGCCCGCGGATACCCGGCGTGGCCCAGGGTGGACGGATGCGGATCCTGACCGTTCTCGGGCTGTGCGTGGTGGTGCTGTTCGGCGGTCCGTCGCCGGTGACTGCCACGCCCGACGACTACTCCTGGCCGC
The DNA here is from genome assembly GCF_042665615.1 of Rhodococcus daqingensis. Classification (NCBI taxonomy): domain Bacteria; kingdom Bacillati; phylum Actinomycetota; class Actinomycetes; order Mycobacteriales; family Nocardiaceae; genus Rhodococcus; species Rhodococcus daqingensis. Next base: position 93,359 of record NZ_JBHTCS010000009.1, read on the forward strand.
TGCGCCCCCGCCCCGCGCTGGCGCGAGCCTTCGACCCACCCGAGCACGACTGGCTGCCCGGACACCGCGGCGTGGACCTGGACGCCGCCCCCGGCCAGGCGGTGCTCGCCGCGGGCGATGGCGTGGTGGCATTCGCGGGCGTGGTGGCGGGCAAGCCGGTGGTCTCGGTCGATCACCCGGGCGGGCTGCGGACCACCTACGAGCCGGTCCTGGCGACGGTCGCCGCCGGCAGGCGGGTGGCGCGCGGGAACCCGCTCGGCACCCTGGAGCCGGGGCACCCGGGGTGCGGGACGTGCCTGCACTGGGGGCTGCGCCGCGGCCGGGAGTACCTCGACCCGCTCGGCCTGGTGCGCGGGGCGCCGGTGCGGCTCAAGCCGCTGCGCGCGGTCGGCGCCGGGCCCTAACTCCACTCGGCGACGGCGTGCCTGCCCGCGGAGGCCGGGAAGTCGTCGGCGACCATCGCCGCGAGTTCGACGAACGCCCGGCGGGTCGCGGGCCGGAGCAGGTTCAGGTCGATCTCGGCCCCCTCCGCGAGGTGCTCGTCGAAGGGCACCACCTGCACGGCCCGGCACCGCGCGAGGAAGTGCCTGCTCAGCTCGTCGAGATCGATGGTCGTCGCGCCCGGCCTCGCGGAACTGATCACCACCACCGTCCGCTCGACCAGGTGCCCGTAGCGGTGGTGCTGCAGCCAGTCCAGGGTGGCCGCGGCGCTGCGGGCCCCGTCGATCGCGGGCGAGCTCACCAGCACGAGCGAATTCGCAAGCTGCAGAACACCGTTCATCGCCGAATGCATGATGCCGGTGCCACAGTCGGTGAGAATGATGTTGTAGTACACCTGCAGGATGTCGATGACCGACCGATAGTCGGCCTCGCTGAACGCCTCCGACACGGCCGGATCCTGCTCCCCGGCCAACACCTCCAACCGGCTCTCGGCCTGCGAGGTGTGCCTGCGGACATCGGAATAGCGGCGCAGGTACGGCGCGTCGGCGAGCAGGTCGCGCACCGTCGAGGCGGTCTGCAGCGGAACCCGCGTCGCCAGGGTGCCCATGTCCGGGTTCGCGTCCACCGCGATCACCTGATCCCCGCGCAGCGAGGCGAAGGTCGAGCCGAGCCCGACCGTGGTCGTGGTCTTGCCCACCCCGCCCTTGAGGGAGAGGAAGGCGATCCGATAGTCGCCGCGGATCGGCTGGTTGACCCGCTCGACCAGAGCCTGCAGATGCTGTTCGTCGGCGGACTGGCCCGGGTTGATGACCCCACCCGAGATTCGGTGCACCGCCGCGCGCCAGCCGTCGTCGGGGGCACGGCGCGGCCGCTTGAGCAGCGCCCCGGCGACGAGGTCCCGATTGGTGGGCTGGTGCGGCGGCGCCGGTGGGCGAACCGGCTCGGTCCAGGTCGGCTCGACAGGGGCGGGTTCGGGCTGCGCCCAGTCCGGTTCGACGGCGTGGTTCGGCCCCGTCCTCGGTTCCTCGGGGGCGGCGGGCGACCACGCGGGCACGGCGGTGAGCGGCGCACTCCGGTCCGTCCAGACCGGCTCCCCCGCCGACTCGGCGGCTCCCCGCAGCCAGGCCGGCGTCGAATGATCGCGGTTCACAATTCCCCCGAATGTGTGGCAGATCCGCGGGTTCGACCCGCGGCAATTCCGGGGCGAGGCTATCAAATCCGGACCGTTCGGTCCGTTCACGCGATTGCGGCGTCAGGCCCTGGGGTGGGCCTGGTCGTGCACCGCGCGCAGCCGCGCCACCGACACATGGGTGTACAGCTGGGTGGTGGCCAGGCTGCTGTGCCCGAGCAGCTCCTGCACCACCCGCAGGTCGGCGCCGCCCTCGAGCAGGTGGGTGGCCGCCGAGTGCCGCAGCCCGTGCGGGCCGAGGCTCGGGGCGCCGGGAACCGACTCGAGCACCTCGTGCACGACGCTCCTGGCCTGCCGCTGGTCGATCCGGCCGCCTCGACGGCCGAGCAGCAGCGCCCGGCCGGAGCGCTCGTTCACCAGGGCCGGGCGCCCCGACGTCAACCAGGCGTCGACGGCCGCGGCCGCGGGTCCCCCAAATGGCACCGAGCGCTGCTTGTTGCCCTTGCCCAACACCCGCAGCACCCGGCGTTCGAGGTCGACGTCGTCGAGATCGAGCCCGCACAGCTCCCCGACCCGGATACCGCTCGCGTACAGGAGCTCGACGATGAGCCGATCTCGCACCGCGATCGGTTCGAGCTGCGCCGCACCGGATTCCGCGGCCTGCATGGCCTCGGCCGCCTGTCCCTGACGCAGCACGACGGGCAGGGTGCGGTGGGCCTTCGGCGCGACGAGCCGGACACCGGGATCGCGCGCGATCCGGCGGGTCCTCGTCAGCCAGGCGGTGAAGGTGCGGGCGGCCGCGGTCCGGCGGGCCAGGGTGGTGCGCGCCACCCCGGCCGCCGCCTGCGCGGCCAGCCAGGACCGCATCGCCCGCAGGTCGATGTCCTCGAGTCCCGCGTCCCCGGACGAGGCGACGAGGTGCGCGAGCAGCGATCGGGCGTCGGCCAGGTAGGCCCGGACCGTGTGCTCGGACCGGCCCCGCTCCAGCGTCAGATACTCGGCATACGCATCGAGGTGCGCGGCCAGCCGCATGGGCACCTCGCCCGGTTCCTGCCGCTTCGCGTGCGAACTCATGTGCGCACCGTCTCCCCCGGTGGGGAATAAATCAAGCACCCGCGCCGCTGGATCACCCATGTGAGCCGAACGATTCCGATCCCGATGCTATTGGTCCTCGCCCTGCTGTCCGCGATCGCGCCGCTCGCGACGGACATGTATCTGCCGGGCCTGCCCGCCCTCGGCGACGATCTCGGCACCTCGGCCTCGACGGTCCAGCTCACCCTCACCACCTTCATGGCGGGCCTCGGCATCGGACAGTTGATCGTCGGGCCGCTCTCCGACGGTTGGGGCAGGCGACGGCTGCTCATCGGCGGCACCATCGTCTGCGCGATCAGCGGCGTGGCGTGCGCACTCGCGCCGTCGGCGGAGGTGCTCATCGGTGCCCGGCTGCTGCAGGGCCTGAGCGGCGGCGCGGGAATCGTGCTCGCACGCGCGGTCATCGCCGACCGCGCCAAGGGCGACAACGCGGCGAAGCTCTTCAGCGTCATGATGATCATCGGGGGCGTGGCCCCCGTGGTGGCCCCGTTGATGGGAGGCGCGCTGCTCGGGCCGATCGGCTGGCGGGGCATCTTCTGGGTGCTCGCCGCGGCGGCCGTCGCGATGCTCGTCGGCGTGCTGACCCTGGTGCCCGAGACGCTGCCCGTCGAGCGCAGGCACGGCGGCGGGCTCTCGGCTCTCGCCCACAACATGCGGTACGTCACGGGCAACCGCCGCTACATGGGTTACGCGCTGACCTTCATGTTCGGATTCGGCGCACTCTTCTCCTACATCTCCGCCTCACCGTTCGTGGTGCAGGACGTGCTCGGCCTGACACCCAGCCAGTTCTCGATCGTGTTCGGCGTCAACTCGATCGGCATCGTCGCGGGCAGCATCGTCAACACCAGGCTGATCGGGCGTTTCCACGCGCGCAGGCTGCTGCGGTTCGGTGTGTCGATGCTCCTCGCCGCCGGGGCGCTCCTGCTGCTCGAGGTCACCGTCGGCGGGACCGCCACCTGGGCCGTGTTGCCGCTGCTGTTCCTGGTGACCACCAGCCTGGGATTCATCATGGGCAACGCGACCGCACTCGGCCAGTCCGAGGTGAGCGCGGCGGCGGGCACGGGGTCGGCACTGATGGGCGCGGGCCAGTTCGGCCTCGCCGCGCTGATCTCACCGCTGGTGGGTGGGTCCGCCGTGCAGATGTCGATCGGCATCGTCGGGTGCGCCCTCGTGGCGATGACGGCGCTGGTCACCCTCGGCAGGCCGGCACCCCCGGCGGCCGCCGACGCCGATGTCGCGGTGGCCCCGGCAGCGGCGCGCACGGCGATGTGACGCGCCCGGCGGCGCGTACGCCCGTCTGGGACCCGGTGTCCGCGATGATGATCCGGTGAGCAACCGCAACAGGACAGGGGGCGGGTTCCCGGCGCTGATCGCCGCGCTGGCCGTGTTCGGGCTGGTCGCGGGCGCGCTCGGCGCCGCGGGCTGGCGCCACGCGACCCCGTACGCCGACTACTCACCCGCCGAGCCGAACGGTCGCCTGGGCGTCAGGACGATCTACTACGGGTTCATGTACTTCCCCGGCCCGCCGTGGCTCCCCGCGCTGCTGATCTTCCCGGCGATCGGCGCGACGATGCTGGCCGCCGTCGGCGCGCTGGTGGGGTTGTCCGGCTGGCGGCTGGTCCGCGGCGGGGGCGGCGGCCGATGGCCGCTGTACGCGGTATTCGTGTTCTGCGGGCTGATCTATGGCGCGATCGTCTCTCTCATCGGTGGCACCAATCCCCCCAAGCTGGGAGAGCCCTTCGTGCTGAACCGGCCGCCGACCGGCGATCCCACGACGGCATCGCTGCCGTGGCACATCGACCTCGGGCCCACCTGGCTCACCTTCCCCGCGATCGGCCTCGCGCTGGGCCTGATCATCGCGGTAGCGCTCAGCGGCACCGGGATTCGGCTGGTTCGGCGAGGCGCGCCCGTCGCCGTCGGCTAACGCGCGCCGTCGGGGTTCTCGGCCGCCGCGAGCTCCGACTTCCACACCCGGAAACCCTCCTCGGTGCGGCCGCGCCGCCAGTACCCGGAGATCGACGCCCACTCCGCGGCGACACCGCGCTCCTTGCGGACGTAGGCGCGCAGACCGTGCATGACGGCGTGCGCCTCGCCGTGGATGAACACGTGCGGCTGACCCGGCAACCACGGCACCGCCTTGACGGCGTCGATCAGCGGCGCGTTGTCGCCCGCCCGGTCGTCGCCCACCTCGTCGGCACCACCGCCGCGGTGCACCCAGGTGACCTCCACCGGCGCGGCCGACGGCAGGGGCACCTCGTCGTCCGGACCGGCGACCTCGAGCACCACCCGGGCCACCGCATCCGGGGGCAACGCGGCGACCGCCGCCGCGACGGCGGGGATCGCCGATTCGTCGCCCGCGAGCAGGTGCCAGTCGGCGTCCGCGCGCGGGGCGTAGGCCCCACCGGGGCCGAACAGTCGCACGCTCTCCCCCGGCTGGGCGGACTCGGCCCACGGGCCGGCCACCCCCTGGGCGCCGTGCACCACGAAATCGATGGCGACCTCGCGCTTTTCGTCGTCCACGGAACTGACCGTGTACGTGCGCAGCACCTGGTCGTCGTCGGGGCCGAAGATCAGCTTGACGTAGGCGTCGGTGAAGTCGTTGGGCACGAACTCCTCGAAGCCCGGGTCCCCGAGATAAACGCGCACCAGATGCGGCGTCAGTCGCTCGGTGCGCGACACGGTGAGCGTGGTGATCCGTCTGGCCATCCCGATACCTCCCGCTAGTTAGCGTTACCTAAGACAGTACCGGGCGAGTCGGAACGGGCCGCGTGATTCCCCTCTCGTTCGGGCGCGGCCTGGGATACTGCTGTCTGGTCGATCCGACGGACGGGCCGACCGAACACGCCCGGGCGAAGCGAACCACCCTCGGCGTCAACGACTTCCGCATCTTTCTCGAGGGGCAATGACACACAATCGCCGATTTCGTTCCCTGGCCGTCCTGCTGCCGCTGACCGCCGCCCTGCTCGGCGGATGCTCATCGGCGTCCTCCGAACCCGGGTCGACGGACGCCGCGGCCTGCGTCGACGCGACCCTCCCCAACGCCACCGCCGAGGAACTCGTCGACGTGCTCCGACCGAGGGGCGATGGGACCGCAGACGCCGCCGAACAGAACCTGGTGGACCAGTTCGCCGCCTCGCGCCCGGCCCAGATCGAGCGGGTCGAACAGAGCGCGGTCTTCCGAAGCGTGCCCGACGGCGGCGACGCCGCGTTTGCGGGCGCCGTCTGCGCGGATACCCGCTGGGACGACATCAACGCGGGCGCGGTCACGCTGAGCCCGCGCGCCGAGCGCGGCGCCATCGTGTTCGCGGGCCACGGCTACTGCGAGGCGTACGAGCAGATGTTGCCCGCCGCCGTGTCGACCGGCTCCTGGGACGACTGGGCGGGATACACGGTGGCCCTGATCGGTGCCCGACGGTCCGCAGTGGACGCCGCGAAGGCAGCGGGTCGCGACTTCTCGGCCGAGCAGCAAGCGCTGGAGGAGGAGTCTCGGGCCTACGACGCGGCGCGGCAGCACATCTGCCCGCAGTTCGGCTGACCCCGCCTACGCCTCGCGGACGGCGCCCTCGGGAGGCAGGGCGCCGTCCCGCAGGCGAAGTCGCCGAAGCTCGGAGACAATCGCCGCGGGATCACCGGCGGGCAGCAGGGGCAACCGGACATTCGCAGTCGATATCCGTCCCTGCGCGTGGAGAACGGCCTTGATTGCGGTGGGGTTGGGCTCGGACATGAGTGCGCATGAGGGCGCCACGAGTTGGTTCCCCAGCGCCCGCGCCCGGGCGGTGCTTCCACGACGCCACAGCTGGAACAGTTCGGCGAACTCGCGCACGCAGACGTTCGCCGTCGCGAGGATCGCGCCCGCCGCGCCCATCGCCAGCAGCGGCGAGGCCAGCGTGTCTTCCCCCGCGAGAACCGAGAACGTATCCGCAGCGCCACCCGACGGTGCGGTCTCCGCGAGCAGCCGCGCGGTGTCGGTGTCCACCGAACCGACCGCCTGCTTGATGCCGACGATCTGCGGATGCTCCGACAGGCGCACAACGGACTCCCAGCCCAGCCGCTGGCCGGTGCGATACGGAACGTTGTACAGGACCAGTGGGAGTGGGCTGCGTTCGGCAACGTACTCGAAGTGCGCCACGACCCCCGCCTCGGACGGACGGGTGTAGTACGGGACCACCACCAAGGAGCCCGCGACATCGGCCTCGTCGTTCACCTCCTCGATGGCGCGCACCGTGCCGTCGGTGTCGTGGGAGCCCGCCCCGACGAGCAGCGGAACGCCGTGCGCAGCGCAGACCCTGCCGCAGATCTGCACGACTTCTCGGCGTTCCCGCGAGCTCAACGTGGCGGCCTCCGCGGTCGTCCCCAACGCGACGATCCCGGCCGCTCCCTCGTCGATCACGTGGTGTGCGAGCCGTTCCAGGTCGGCGGTCGCGAGCTCGCCGCCGTCCGTGAAGGGCGTGACGAGCGGGACGAGGATTCCTGACGGATGGAAGGTCATGCACCCAGTCTCTGGGCCCACCTAATCAAGATCCAGTTACTATTTGTGGAGTCTTCCGTAAGCTGAGCTGATGCTCGATCCTCGCAAGCTCAGGCTTCTTCGCGAACTCGCCCATCGAGGCACCATCGCCGCTGTCGCAGAGGCGCTCTCGTACACGCCCTCAGCGGTGTCGCAACAGATTGCGGCCCTTGAACGCGAGGCCGGTCGTCCCCTGTTGACGCGCACGGGCCGCCGGGTCGCCCTTACGCCGGCCGGGGCCGTGCTCGTCGAGCACACCGAGGTGGTCCTTGCCAACCTGGAACGGGCCGAAGCCGCCCTCGCGGCGAGCGAAACGGGCGTGTCGGGATCGGTTCGCCTGGGGGCATTTCCCACCGCGCTACGGACGCTCGTGCTGCCCGCCATGCTGGAAATCGGCCGCGCGGAACAGCATCTGGAGTTGACGGTGACCGAGGTCGATCCCGCCGATGTGCCGGACCTCCTTCGTGGAGGCCAACTGGACATCGCGCTGGTTCACGAATATGACAACGTCCCCTCCACCTTGGGTCCAGGCATCGAGCTCGAACCGCTACTCGACGAGGTCGTGTACCTGGCCTCGTCCGCGGCGCCCGAAGCGACCGACCTCGCGGTGGTCCGCAGCCACGCCGGGAGCCGCTGGATAGTCGGCAACCCCGGCACTCTCTGCCACACGATGACCCTGCGCACCTGCCAGTCCCAGGGCTTCGAACCACGCGTGGCCCATCGGGTCGATGACTTCGCGACCGTCCTGCGACTCGTCGCCGCGGGCGCGGGTGTGGCGCTGGTTCCCCAGCTCGGCGCCACCGACGTGCCGGCCGGGGTGGTGCTCACCGCCCTCCCGATCGGCAGACGGACCCGGATCGCCTACCGCAACGGCAGCCGGTCCCAGCCGGCCTTCTCCGCGGTGAGCGAGGAGCTGCATCGCGCGGTCCGACACCTCCATGGAATGCGCTGACGATCTGTCGATTGCACATTCGGTGGGTGAGGCGCTACTGCCGCGAGGAGGGACACCCCGCGTATTCGTGGCCCCCGCTTCCGATTTCACCCGCGCCGGAACCACCCCGTCCCGTCCGACCCGACCAGCCCGGCCAGCTCCAGCACCGGCAGCGCGCCCCGCACCGAATCGATCGGCACCCCGGCGCTCTCCGAGAGCTCGCGCACGCCCATCGACCCCGACGCGGGTAACGCCTCGTACACCAGCGCCGCCTTCGCCGAGAGGCCGTCGAGCGGCCGCACCGGTCCGCCCTCCTCGCCGCCCACCCCCGCCGGTCCGGCGACCTCCACGACGTCGGCGGCCCGCGATGCCAGCAAAGCCTCGCCCTCCCTGATCATCCGGTGGCACCCCACCGAGGAGGCCGAGGTCACCGGGCCCGGCACCGCGAGCACCGGCCGGCCGAGCCGCGACGCCCACGCCGCGGTGTTGCGCGCCCCGCTGCGGGCGCCCGCCTCCACCACCAGCACCGCGTCGGCGAGCGCCGCCACCAGCCGGTTGCGGGCCAGGAAGCGGTGCCGGGCGGGCGTGGTGCCCGGCGAATACTCGCTGACCACGGCCCCCTCCACGGCGATCTCCCGCAGCAGCCGCGCATGACCGGCCGGATAGGCCCGGTCCACCCCGCACGCCAGCACCGCGACCGTCGGTCCGCCCGCGGCCAGGGCGGCGCGATGTGCGACGCCGTCGATGCCGTACGCGGCACCCGAGACGACTGTCCACCCCCGGCCCGCGAGATCGTCGACGAACTGCCCGGTGACGTGCTCGCCGTAGCCACTGGCGGCCCTGGTCCCGACCACCGCGACCGCACGCTCGGTCAGCTCGGTCAGCGGTCGCTCCCCCAGCACCCACAGCGCCAACGGCGGCGCCGCCTCCCGCTCGCGCCGCGGGTCGAGGCCGTCGAAGGCCAGCAGCTTCCACGACGGCCAGTCCTCGTCGTCGGGCGTGAGCAGCCTGCCCCCGATCCGCTCGATGAGGTCGAGGTCGCGGTCCGCGGAATCGATGTGCCTGCGCGCCTGCGTCCGGGTGCGCAACACCTCCGGCAACTCCGCCTCCCGCACCGCACGCGCCGCCTCCTCCGGTCCCACCGCCGCGACCAGGTCCACCAGTGCGGCGCACGGACCGGGCGCCACCTGCGACAGGTACGCCCAGGCCGCCAGCCGCGCGCTCACTCCCCTCTCCGGTCGCGGTAGCCCAGCGCGCACCCCACCTGGTCCTCGCCGGGTACCGACAGGCCCGCCAGGTCGGCGAGTGTCCAGGCGACCCGCAACGCACGGTCGGCGCCGCGCGCGGTGATCTGGCCCTCCCGCAACGCCCCCTCCAGCGGGCCAAGGGCCTGCCGGGAGATCCGGAACCGTTGCCGCAGAGCGGGACCCGGCACCTCGGCGTTGGTCCGCCAGCCGAACTCGCGCCAGCGCTCCACCGCCGTCGCCCGGGCACCGGCCACCCGCGCCCGGACGTCCGCCGTCGACTCGGCGGCCTCCCCGTTGAGCGCGCCGACCGAGAGCGGCTGCATGCTCACCCGCAGATCCACCCGGTCGAGCAACGGGCCCGACAGCTTGCCCAGGTAGCGCCTGCGCGCGGTCGGCGCGCAGACGCAGTCCTCCGTCCTGGGCGGCGCGCACGGGCACGGGTTCGCCGCCAGCACCAGCTGGAACCGCGCAGGGTAGCACGCCACACCATCCCGCCGCGCGATCCGGACCTCGCCGTCCTCGAGCGGGGTGCGCAGCGCCTCCAACGTCTTGACGCCCAGTTCTGCGCACTCGTCGAGGAAGAGCACGCCCCGGTGCGCCCGGCTCACCGCGCCGGGCCGGGCCATCCCCGACCCGCCCCCGACCAGAGCGCTGATCGAACAGGTGTGGTGCGGGGCGACGAACGGCGGTTCGGTGATCAGCGGTCGTTCGCTGGTGAGCAGGCCCGCCACCGAATGGATCGCGGTCACCTCGAGCGCCTCCTGCTCGCTCAGCGGCGGCAGCACCCCCGGAAGGCGTTGCGCGAGCATCGTCTTCCCGATGCCAGGCGGACCGGTCAGCATCAGATGGTGCGCGCCGGCGGCCGCCACCTCCAGCGCCAGGCGCGCGTCGCCCTGGCCCGCGACGTCACTGAGGTCGGCCGCCGTGCGCTCGGGCTCGAATTCCAGGGGGCTCGGGCCCGGCAGCATCAACTCCCCGCGCAGCCACTCGATCACCTCGCGCAGGTTGCGCGCCCCCAGGACTTCGATGCCGGCCACGAGGCCGGCCTCGGCGAGCGCCGGGTGCGGCACCACCACGCGGGGCCTGCCCGCGGACTTGGCCGCCAGCACGGCGGGCAGCACGCCGCGGACCCCGCGCAGCCGCCCGTCCAGCGCCAGCTCGCCGAGCAGCACCGACTTGTCCAGGTCGGCGCTCGGCACCCGGCCGTCCGCCACCAGCACCGCGCAGGCCAGGGCGAGGTCGAATCCGCTGCCACCCTTCGGCAGGGTCGCGGGCGACAGCGCCAGGATCACCCGCGAATCCGGCCATCGCTCACCGGAATTGGTGACCGCGGCCCGCACCCGATCGCGCGATTCCTGCAGCGCGGTGTCGGGCAGCCCCACCAGGTGCACGCCGGGCAGCCCCCGCCCGATGTCCGCCTCGATCTCCACCAGCTGCCCGTCGACGCCGCGCACCGCCACCGCATACGCCCGCCCCAGCGCCATCAGAACACCGCCCGCAGGTGCTCGAGCACCGGATCCCGCCCGGACTCGACGACCACCGCGATCACATCGAACCGCACCTGCCGCCAGCCGTGTGGCTGCCCGGACAGCCAGAGTCCGGCCAGCCGTCGGATGCGACCCTGCTTCGCGAACGTCACCGCCTCGGCAGGCGTGCCGAATCCCCGCCCCGACCGCGTCTTCACCTCGACGAAGACCACCGCGTCCCCGTCCCGGGCGATCAGATCCAACTCGCCGTACCGGCACCGCCAGTTCCGTTCGAGGATCGTCATGCCCGCGCGGGTGAGGTGGCCCGCGGCCATGTCCTCACCCAATGCCCCCAGCTCCCGGTTTCGCGCCATGCCACGACCCTGCACCCCGGGCGCCCCGCCCCATCCGAGGTTCCTGGTGCTTCGTGACGTCTTGTGGATGGATTCGGGGCTGTGGACAACTGGCCCACGGCACACGTCTCCCGGTCGGTGCCCGCGGCTACGCTCGTCCGCGTGAGTTCCGAGAAGATGCTGGCCCGGATCGGCGGCCTCCTGCGGCAGGCCGAGTCCACCACCAACCCGCACGAGGCCCAGGCCTTCATGGAGGCCGCGCAACGGCTGGCCACCGCGACCTCGATCGACCTCGCCGTCGCGCGCTCGCACACCTCGCGCCGCGAGCAGCGCGTCACCCCCACCCAACGGGTCATCGCGATCGGCGAGATCGGCAAGAAGGGCCTGCGCACGTACGTGCACCTGTTCGTCAGCATCGCGGCCGCCAACGACGTGCAGTGCGACGTCGCGCACAACTCGACGCAGGTCTTCGCCTACGGGTTCGGCACCGACATCGACGCCTGCGAGGCGCTCTACTCGAGCCTGCTGGTCCAGATGGTCCGGGCGTCGGACGCGTTCATCAAGTCGGGGGCGCACCGCCCGGTCGCGGGGGTGACCGCCCGGTTGAACTTCCAGCTCGCGTTCGCCGCCCGGATCGGCGAGCGGCTGGCCACCGCGAAGAAGGCCGCCGAGGCCGACGCGGTGCGCGCGGATCAGGCCGGAACCGAACATGCGGGCACCGCGCTCGTGTTGCGCGACAAGCAACTCGAGCTGTCGGACTTCTACCGTCAAACGTCGCAGGCCCGCGGGACCTGGCGGGGGTCCAAGGCCACCGCCGGGCACTCGTCGACCGCACGCCGGGCCGGCGACCGGGCGGGCCGGGCCGCGCGCCTCGGCCATGCGCCGGAGCTCGCGGCGGCGACGAAGCAGCTCGAATGAGCGCCGACCGCGACAGCCAGCGCAACCGGGTCTACGAGGCTGAGTCCTTGGTGCGCACGGTGTTCGACCGCGCCGACCGCGGCGCGCGGGAGCTCGAGCTGTTCGGTTCCACGATCACGCTGCCGGTCGAGCGGAAGTTCGCCTCGATCGAGTCGGTGCAGGACTACGCGGACCGCGTACTGGCCCTGAACTGGGTGCGCGAGCTATGGCCGGGCGCGGCAGTCCCGGTGGCGGTCCGCGCGCGGGCCGGGGCGGCGGCCGCCCACTACGAGCCCGGTGCGGCGACCATCGCGGTCCCCCTGCACACCCGGGGCACCGCCTGGGCGCTGCGTGAGCTGGTGGTCCTGCACGAGCTGGCCCATCACCTCGAGCCGGACGGCGCGGCGCTCGCCCCGCACGGCCCGGAGTTCGTCGACCGCTACCTGGTCCTGGTCGGCGAGATCATCGGCGGCGAGGCTGCCTTCGTGCTGCGGACCACGATGCTAGAGAACGGCGTCCGGATCGCCTGACCCGCGCCCGCCCGAGATCGCGCACACCCAATGCCGAGATCGCACACCCGTTGAGCGATCATGGGGTGTGCGATCTCGGCAGAAAGTGTGCGGTGTGGGCGCGCCCTACTCCCCGAACGGCCCGTTCTCGGGCAGCCGGAGGTCCGACTTCTCGAGTTCCTCGATGTTGACGTCCTTGAAGGTGATCACCCGGACGTGCTTGACGAACCGCGCCGGGCGGTACATGTCCCACACCCAGGCGTCGGCCATCCGCACCTCGAAGTAGATCTCCCCGTCCGCGTTGTGCGGGATCAGTTCGACGGAGTTCGCCAGGTAGAACCGGCGTTCGGTCTCCACCACGTAGGCGAACTGGCCGACGATGTCCTTGTACTCACGGTAGAGCGAGAGCTCCATCTCCGTTTCGTACTTCTCGAGATCTTCGGCACTCATCGGTTTCGCCGTCCTCCTGCTCTGTGGTGAACCATCATCATCCCGCACGCACCTCCGCGGTGTACATTTCGCCCACCGCATCGGCCACCAAGCGGTCGTCCCGTACCGGATCGCGCTGCATGAGACGCGCGGCCGCGACATTCGCGTATGACATCCGGTGCTGCCGACTCGGGCCCAGCGCGGCCATCGCGGCGGTGTGTGCCGCCGTGCTGTACCCCTTGTGCGCGGCGAACCCGTACCCGGGCAGCTCCGTGTCCATGGCCACCATGGTGCGGTCGCGGGAGACCTTCGCCAGCACGCTGGCCGCCGCGATACACGCCGCCGAGGCATCGCCGCCGATCACCGGGAGCGACGGCGCGGGCAGGCCCGGCACCCGAAACCCGTCGGTCAGAACGTATCCCGGGGCCAGCGAGAGTCCCGCGACCGCGCGCCTCATGCCCTCGATGTTGGCGACGTGCACGCCGAGCGAATCGACCTCCCAGGCCGGGATCTCCACGATGCACCACGCCCGGGCCAGGCGCGTGATGGCCGGGAACAGCTCGTCCCGCGCCCGCTCGGTCAGCTTCTTGGAGTCGTCGAGCTTCGCCAGCGCCGGGTGCGGTTTGGGCCCGAGCGTGCAGGCCGCGACGACCAGCGGGCCCGCGCAGGCACCGCGGCCGGCCTCGTCGACCCCGACCACAGGCCCCAGGCCGCTCCGGATGAGGGCCGACTCCATCGTCCGCAGGCCTGCGGCCCTGCGAATGATCGTCCTCGGTGGCCAGGTACTCACTTTCCTTGGATATCAGGCGAGTCGATGAGGCCCCACCGCGAGGGCGGCAGCACGATGGCGACGGCTTTGCCGATGACATTGTCCACGGGCACGCTTCCGTTGTACTCGTCGCCGACGTGGTAGCGCGAGTCCGCGGAATTGCTGCGGTTGTCGCCCATCATCCAGAGGTTGCCCTCCGGGACGGTGACCGGGCCGAAGCAGCGGCCCGACTTCAGCGGGGTGTGGCAGTCCTGGGTGCCGGGCGTGAACGGGAAGTCCGTGACGACATACGGCTCGTCGATGGGTTTGCCGTCGACGAGGATCCGGCCCTGGTCATCACAGCACTCGACGGTCTGGCCACCGGTCGCGATGACGCGCTTGACGAGATCGTTCTCGTCCGGCGGCACGAGTCCGACCAGGGAACCGACCTCCTGGAGACCGCGGACCACCGGGTTGGACGATCGGGTCGAGACGAATCCCTGGTTCCACGAATCCGGGCCGAGGAAGACGATCACGTCGCCGGGCTGGGGTTCGCCGAAGCGGTAGCTGATCTTCTCGACGGCGATCCGGTCGCCGGTGCAGCCGTTGCAGCCGTGCAGCGTGGGTTCCATCGACTCCGACGGAATCAGGTACACCCTGACGATGAATGTCTGCAGCAGAAAGCTCATCACGAGCGCGACGAGAATGAGTACGGGGAGCTCCCGCCAGAACGAGCGGGGTTTCTTCTCAACCCTCCCCGACGTCGATTCGGGGGATTCAGCACCATCCGGCGCCGTCGATTCCTGAGGGGTATTTACCACCGGATCAGGTTAGCCCGGCCCCGGAACGGTTGCGCTGTTCCGGGGCCGGGCCGACGTGAAAAAAGCTCAGCGCTTTTCCTTGATCTTGGCGGCCTTGCCACGCAGATCGCGGAGGTAGTACAGCTTGGCGCGACGGACGTCACCACGGGTGAGGACCTCGACCTGAGCGATGTTGGGGCTGTGCACCGGGAAGGTGCGCTCGACGCCGACGCCGAAGGAGACCTTGCGGACGGTGAAGGTCTCGCGGATGCCGCCGCCCTGGCGACGGATCACGACGCCCTTGAAGACCTGCACGCGCTCCTTCGAGCCTTCGATGACCTTGACGTGCACGTTCAGCGTGTCGCCGGGACGGAACTCCGGAATGTCGTCGCGGAGAGAGCGGGCGTCCAGAAAGTCCAGGGTGTTCATCGGTTGTTCCATCCTTGCGTTTTCGCACGAGTAGAGGAACCGAGCGGCACAGCTCACGGTGCTCGGCTGGTTCGTACTCCGATTAGGTAGGTGTGGCCTGTACAGGCAACCCGTCAATTGTGCCAGACGACCAGGACGGGGCGAAATCGGGACTACCGGGGCACCCGCTCGTGGTGCGGGGCCGGGGGCGCGGCGTGCACGGTCCGCTCGAGCTCCTCCTCCGTCGCCACCCTGGCGTGCTCGGCGCTGGGCTTGCCCGCGACGAGGTCCTGCACGTAGATCTTCGCCCGGATCATCGGCCGGCGGTACCGCTTCTCCCGTTCGAGGGCCCTCCGCATCCGCTTCGGCCGGTCCCCGTATCGCCACCGCGCCCACGGCGCGCCCGGGCGACTCAGCCGGATCGCGCCGACCAGCAGAGCCGGGAAGAAGAACATGCCGAACAGGCCCGTCCAGATCTTGCCCTTGGCGATCACAACGGCCGCGATCAGGAAGCTCAGCAGCGTGAGCAGCGCCACCAGCGCGCGGACCCACCCCGGGGCCTCCCCGCGGAAGTCCTCGACGTCCAGGATCGCCGTGGGACGGGCACCGAGGAGCAGCAGTCCGGTGACGGCGATGGCCACGAACACGGCGTCGACGGAGGTCCGGCCCTGCTCGGCCCAGTACACGTCCTTGAGATAGAAGATCAGCGCGAACTCGTCGAGCACCAGGGCGGCGCCGATTCCGAACGCCGCCGCGAGCACCGCGCCGGTCGTCGAGCTGCCGTCCTCGTAGACGGCGATCACCCACACGCCGCTGATGAGCATCGTCACCACGCCGAACACCACGTGGTGCACGTGCTGGCCGCCCGGGGTGACGTTGCCGGGCCACCACCGGACCTGCGCCCGGATCATTCGCACGCTGAGCCGGATGAACGCGAAGCCACCGATGAAGCCCAGGAAGAACATGAGCAGCGGCAGCTTGCCCGGTTCGATGATCGCGTGCTGCAGCCACCCGCCCATCAGCGTGGCCCCGGCGCCCTGACGATGCACCGGAACCCGAGGTGACAGGTCGAGGTCTCCTCGGTCTCCCCCTGGCGGGCGGCGGGGCGATAGCGAAGGCAGTAGTTGGGCGCGCACAGGTGCGAGCCGCCCTTGATGACCCGGCGCGGATAGCTCTCACCGTCGGCCTGCGCGGCTGACTCCGACCTCGGATTCCGCGGGATGCAGCATGAGCTCGCCGGGTTGACGTTCTTCCCGCCCGCGCTGTGGTCGGCGGTGTGGAAGTCGGTGGTCCACTCCCAGACGTTGCCCGCCACGTCGACCAACCCGTAACCGTTGGGCCGGAAGCTCCCGACCGGCGAGGTGCCGACGAAGCCGTCCTCGGCAAGGTTCTGCCACGGGAACTGGCCCTGCCAGGTGTTGGCCTGCTGCTTCCCGCCCGGGGTGTACTCGTCGCCCCACGCGTAGGCCTTGCGGTCCAGGCCGCCGCGGGCGGCGAACTCCCACTCGGCCTCGGTCGGCAGTTCCTTGCCCGCCCATGCGGCGTAGGCCTTGGCGTCCGCGTACGCCACGTGCGTCACCGGGTGCCGCTCGCGCCCGCCGACATTGCTGTCCGGGCCCTCCGGGTGACGCCAGTCCGCGCCCGGCACCCACGACCACCACTGCTGGTAGTCGTCGAGCGAGACCGGCCCGGACGGCGGCGTGAACACCAGCGAGCCGGGGACCAGCAGCGCCGGGTCCGCGCCGGGATAGTCGGCCGGGTCCGGCGCGGTCTCGGCCACGGTCACGTGTCCGGTGTCCTTCACGAAACGCCGGAACTCCGCGACGGTCACCTGGTGGGTGTCCATCCAGAATCCGTCCACCTCGACCTGATGGACCGGCCGCTCCTCCGGATAGAAGTCCTCCGACCCCATCCAGAAGACGCCGCCGGGCACCCAGGACATGTTCTTGAGCGAACCGGACCCGGGAGACCCGGCCCTCGCGGTCGCCGGCTTGTGCGGCTCGATGTTCAACGACTGCGTGTGCGGAGCCATGAGACGAAGCATGTCACCTCACCGGCACCGCGCGCAGCCACCACAGTCACCCGTTTCGGGTGGTTCCCGGACTCCCCGCGACTGCCAGCATGCCAACCATGGGAACAGCCATCGGTGACATTCTTCCGCTCGCGCTCGGCGTGGCGATCAGTCCGATCCCGATCATCGCCGCGATCCTCATGCTGCTGACGCCGAAGGCGGGGAGCACCGCGACGGCCTTCACCGCCGGCTGGATCCTCGGCATCGCCGTCGCCTACGCCGTGATCGTGGCGATCGCCAGTGCGGTCGGCCTGCAGACCTCGTCGGGCGGCAACGCGACCACGGCGACGATCAAGATCGTGCTCGGCGTCGCCCTGCTGGGCCTCGCCCTGAAACAGTGGAGGGGCAGGCCCGCGCCCGGCGCGGAACCGACGATGCCCGCCTGGCTCGCCGCCATCGACAAGGTCACCCCCGGCAAGGCGCTGGGTCTCGGCTTCGCGCTGTCCGCGGTGAACCCGAAGAACCTGCTGATGATCGTCGGCGCTGCCGTCGCGGTGGCCAACCTCGGGGTCAGCGGCGCGACCATCGTCGTCGCCGGAATCGTGTTCACGATCCTGGCCGCCAGCACCGTCGCCGTCCCGGTGATCGCCTACTTCGTCGCCAGGGAGAAGGCCACGGCGTGGCTCCAGAATCTCAAGTCCTGGCTGACCGCGAACAACGCCGCCGTGATGGCGACGCTGCTGCTGGTCATCGGCGTGGTGATGATCGGCAAGGGCATCGGCGGGTACTAGGCGCTTCGCGCTTGTGCGCGGTTGACGAGTCCCTGGACTCGTCAACCGCGCACAGGCGGCGGAGCCGCCTATTTGCCGAAGCCGGCCTTGCGGAGGGCGTCGGCCATCGAACCGCCCGCGGGGCTGTTGCCCGACCCGCCGCCCTGACGCAGGCCGCCGGTGCGCTGCCCGCCGTTGCGCGGGCCGCCACCCTGACGCGACCCACCATCGCGCTGGCCACCCTGACGCTGGCCGCCCCCGCCGCGCTGACCGCGCGGGCCGTCCTGCTTGGCGGCGCCGGGCTCGTCGTCCAGACGCAGGCTCAGCCCGATGCGCTGACGCGGGATGTCGACCTCCATCACCTTCACCTTGACGACGTCGCCGGACTTGACCACCTCGCGCGGGTCCTTCACGAAGTTGTGCGACATTGCGGAGACGTGCACGAGCCCGTCCTGGTGCACCCCGACGTCGACGAACGCGCCGAACGCGGCGACGTTGGTGACCACGCCCTCCAGCGTCATGCCGGGCTTGAGGTCCGCGACCTTCTCCACACCCGATGCGAAGGTCGCCGTCTTGAACTCCGGGCGCGGGTCACGGCCCGGCTTCTCCAGCTCGGCGATGATGTCGGTGACGGTCGGGAGGCCGAACTTCTCGTCGGCGAAGTCCTGCGGCCGCAGCGCCCGCAGCGCCGTGGTGTTGCCGATGATCTCCTTGACCCCGGTTCCGGTGGCCTCCACGATCCGCCGTACGACGGGGTACGCCTCCGGGTGCACCGCCGAGGCGTCCAGCGGATCGTCGCCGTCGGTGATCTTGAGGAAGCCCGCGCACTGCTCGAACGCCTTCGGGCCCAGCCGCGCCACCTCGAGGATGCCGGCGCGGGCCCGGAAGGGACCGTTCGCGTCGCGGTGCGCGACGATCGACTCGGCCAGCGAGCCGGTGATGCCCGAGACCCGCGAGAGCAGCGGCACCGACGCGGTGTTGACGTCGACGCCGACGGCGTTCACCGCGTCCTCGACCACCGCTGCCAGCGAGCGCGCCAGCAGCGTCTCGGAGATGTCGTGCTGGTACTGGCCGACGCCGATCGACTTCGGATCGATCTTCACCAGCTCGGCCAGCGGGTCCTGCAGGCGGCGCGCGATCGACACCGCGCCGCGGATGGACACGTCCAGGTCCGGCAGCTCGGCGGAGGCGTACGCGGAGGCCGAGTACACCGAGGCGCCCGCCTCCGAGACCATCACCTTGGTCAGGCCGGCCTCCGGGAACTTCTTGATCAGGTCCGCCGCCAGCGCATCCGTCTCGCGTGAGGCGGTGCCGTTGCCGATGGCGATCAGGTCGACCTTGTGCTTGGCGGCCAGCGCGGCGAGCGTCGCCAACGACTGGTCCCACTTGTTCGCCGGCTGGTGCGGATAGATGGTGTCGTGCGCGAGCACCTTGCCGGTGGAGTCGACGACGGCGACCTTGGTGCCGGTGCGGAAGCCGGGGTCCAGGCCCATCGTGGTGCGGGTGCCCGCGGGGGCGGCGAGCAGCAGGTCCTTGAGGTTCATCGCGAACACATCGACGGCGTCTTGCTCGGCGGCCTGACGCAGTCGCATCCGGGTGTCGATGCCGAGCGTGATGAGCATCTTGGTCTTCCAGGCCCAGCGGACCGTGTCGAGCAGCCACCGGTCCGCCGGACGTCCGCGGTCCGCGACGCCGAACCGGCCCGCGATACGACCCTCGTAGACGCTGACCTCGCCGAGCGGGAGCTCCTCGGTCTCGGGATCGAGGGTCAGCGAGAGCACCTCCTCCTTCTCGCCGCGGAACATGGCGAGAATGCGGTGGCTGGGCAACTTGCCGAACGGCTCGGAGAACTCGAAGTAGTCGGCGAACTTGGCGCCCTCGGTCTCCTTGCCCTTGCGGACCGCGGACTTGACCTGGCCGCGGGTCCACATCAGCTCGCGCAGCTCGCCGACCAGGTCGGCGTCCTCGGCGAACTGCTCGACCAGGATGGCGCGGGCGCCCTCGAGCTGCTCGGCGTCGTACTGCGCGGGATCCGTGGTCGGGTCCGACAGCAGGGCGTCGGCGACGGGCTGGTGCCCGGCCTCGCGCGCGATCTGCGCCTTGGTGCGACGCTTCGGCTTGAACGGCAGGTAGATGTCCTCGAGCCGGGCCTTGGTGTCCGCCAACATGATCTGGCCCGCGAGATCGTCGGTGAGCTTGTCCTGGGAACGGATCGACTCGAGCACCGCGCCCCGGCGCTCGTCGAGCTCACGCAGGTAGCGCAGGCGCTCTTCGAGCGTGCGCAGCTGGGCGTCGTCGAGGGTGCCGGTGACTTCCTTGCGGTAGCGGGCGATGAACGGGACCGTCGCGCCGCCGTCGAGCAGTTCCACCGCAGCGCGGACCTGCTCCTCCCGGACGTCGAGTTCGGTGGCGATACGTGCGTTGACTGATTTCAGAACGGGTGCGTTCACAGCTGAGGTCACGGCGATCGACCCTACCGGCAGGCGCCGACACCACCCGACACCTCGGGACCGTCAGGACTCGAGAACCGCGCGATCCGCGTCGGAGAGTTCGACGTGTTCGAGCAGGTCGGGGCGCCGCTCGCCGGTGCGCAACAGCGACTGGTCCCGCCGCCACCGGGCCACCTTGGCGTGGTCGCCGGAGAGCAGGATCGGCGGCACCTCGAGCTCGCGCCAGCTCACGGGGCGCGTGTAGCTGGGGCCCTCCAGCAGTCCGTCGGAGAACGAATCCTCTTGGTGCGACTGCTGATTGCCGAGCACGCCGGGGAGCAGCCGGACAACGGCCTCGGCCATCACGAGGACCGCGGCCTCGCCCCCGATGAGCACGTAGTCACCGATGCTGACTTCCTCGACCCGCACCCGCCTGGCGGCGTCGTCGAACACCCGCTGGTCGATGCCCTCGTACCGGCCGCAGGCGAACACCAGGCGCTTCTCCCCCGCCCATCGGTGCGCGGTGTCCTGCGTGAAGGGCACACCGGCCGGGGTGGGGACCACCAACAGGGTCTCGGGGTCGGGCTCGGTCCCGAGCACCTCGTCGAGCGCCTCGCCCCACACCGTCGGCTTCATCACCATGCCCGGGCCGCCGCCGTACGGCGAGTCGTCGACGGCCTTGTGGACGTCGTGCGTCCAGTCCCGCAGGTCGTGCACCCCGACGGAGATCAGGCCCTTGTCGATGGCCTTGCCCAGCAACGCCGTACGCAACGGCTCGAGGTACTCGGGGAAGATCGTGATGACGTCGAGGCGCACAGCTACTCCGGATTCAGAAGTCCCTCAGGCGGATCGATCTCGATGACTCCGTCGGCGACGGACACGGAGGTGACGATGGCCGCGACGAACGGGATCAGGATCTCGCCGGTCTTCTGCCCCTCCGGACGGACGGAGAGCAGCTCGCCCGCGGCCGAGTGCAGCACCTCGTTGACGGAGCCCACCGGGGTGCCGTCGGCCAGCCGGACGGCGAGGCCCTCGAGCTCGTGGTCGTAGAACTCGTCGGGATCATCCGACGGCGGCAGGTCCGCGGTGTCGACGATGAACAGCGTGCCGCGGATCGCGTCCGCGGCCGTGCGGTCGTCGATCCCCTCGAGACGCAGCAGAAGCCGCCCGGAGTGTTCCCGGGCGGCTTCCACCGTGTAGCTGGTGAGTTTCTGCTCGCGGGGCTTGCGGCCGTGCAGCACGGTGCCGACCGCAAAACGCTCATCGGGGTCGTCTGTCCGTATGTCCACGGCCAGTTCACCCCTGATGCCGTGTGACTTGGCCACACGCCCGATGACGAGCTCCACTGATCGCTTACTGATCGGTGTCGACCACGTCGACGCGGATGCCGCGG
Organism: Rhodococcus daqingensis; assembly: GCF_042665615.1. NCBI lineage: Bacteria > Bacillati > Actinomycetota > Actinomycetes > Mycobacteriales > Nocardiaceae > Rhodococcus > Rhodococcus daqingensis. Next base: position 114,919 of record NZ_JBHTCS010000009.1, read on the forward strand.
CCACCGATACCGGTGACCAGGGTCCGCAGCGCGGTGGCGGTGCGTCCGCCACGACCGATGACCTTGCCCAGGTCCTCGGGGTTCACGTGCACCTCGACCGTCCGCCCACGGCGTCCGGTCGAGAGCTCGACCCGGACGTCGTCGGGGTTGGCGACGATGCCGCGAACGAGCTGTTCGACGGCATCGGCGACAACGGCACTCACTTGTCAGAAGCCTCGGAGTCCGCGGCGGCCTCGGCCTCGGCGGGAGCCTCGGCAGCAGCCTCGGCCTCGTCGGCCTTGGCGGCCTTCTTCTTCTTCGGGGTGATGGCCTCGGCCACCGGCTCGCTGTCGGCCTGCGCCAGCGCGGCCTGGAAGAGCTCCAGCTTGGTCGGCTTGGCTTCCTTGACCTTCAGGGTGCCCTCGGCGCCCGGCAGGCCCTTGAACTTCTGCCAGTCGCCGGTGATCTTGAGCAGGTTCTCGACCGGCTCGGTCGGCTGCGCGCCGACACCCAGCCAGTACTGCGCACGCTCCGAGTCGATCTCGATCAGGGAGGGCTCTTCCTTGGGGTGGTACTTGCCGATGGTCTCGATCGCACGGCCGTTGCGGCGGGTGCGAGAGTCGGCGATGACGATGCGGTAGTGCGGGGTACGGATCTTGCCGAGCCGCATGAGCTTGATCTTGACAGCCATGGTGGAGCCTTTCAGATGGTCACGGCGCAATTCAGCGATGCGCAAGGCCTGCGCACCCGGTTTCGCGTTGGGGGGTGTCGTGACCGCCGCGCGGTACGTAACCGGAGACGGGCGAACAGCGGTCCATTCTGCCAGACGATGAGGTCGCGCCGTTAATCGCCCGGGGCCGCCGGTGTTTCGCGCTCCCGCGGCGGCAACCTCGGCCTAGACTCCGATGGCACGCAATCGTCGCAGGTCGGTGACGAATTCCACCGGAGTCGTCGCTCGTTCACGAGGGGGATCCATGTCCAACGCGCCGTTCGCAGCGCCCGCCGCGGGACCGCCGGTCACGGCCGTCGGCCGGCCGAACGCACTCGGCATCGCAGTGCTCACGCTCGGCCTGCTCAATCTGTTGCTCGGATTCGGCCCCTACTTCGTCCGGTCGTCCGGCGACGAGATCAACGTCAGCGGCTTCCTGCTGCCGCAGGGGCTGCTCGTGGTCGTCTTCCTGCTGTTCTCCGGCATCAGCGCGGGCCTGTCGACCGTGGCGCGGCTGTCCCAGTTCCCCGGGGCGGCGCCTGTCCTGCGGGCCATCGCGACCGCGGCGGCCGCGGTCGGCGCCCTGCTCGCCCTCTTCCTGCTGATCGCGATCAGCAATGTCCCCACCCTCACCGGCGACTTCATCGGTGACTCCGACGACGACCTGAGCCTCGGCGTCTCGCTCGGGTGGGGCGGGATCGCGATCCTGGCCCTGGCGATCCTGCAAACGCTGCTCGCGTTCGCCGCGCTCGCCTACGACCTCGGGCTGGTGCAGCCGCGCGGTGCGCGGACGCCCGATCCGACGGGAGTCCTCCCGCCCGGGCCTGCGGAGGGCTTCGCCTCGGAGGCCCCCGAACCGACGGCTACCACGGTGGGCTCGCCCGCGCCGACCAAGCCGTATACCCAGGCGCTCGCGCTGGACCCGTACACCCCGATGCAGACGCTCGGCCACATCGCCCAGTCCGACCCGGCGCTGCGTCCGTACGTCGCGGCGAACCCCAGCGCCTACCCCGACCTGCTGGACTGGCTGGCGGAGCTGGACGATCCCGAGGTCGACGCCGCGCTGAAGGCGCGCCCGGATCGCGCCGAAGCCAAAACCGGGAACAAGGCCGCGGACGGCGCCGCCGACAAGGACATGACCGGCAACACCGCGAAGCAGTCCGCGGACAAGGCCACCGCGAAGGACGCCGAGAAGGTGGAGGCCCCGTGACCCCCGACGACGCGCCGCGCCCCGCAGCAGAGGCGACTCCCCCGCCGCCACCGCCGCCGCCTCCCGCCCAACCTCAGTTCATCCAGTCGGCGGCGCCCGCACCCGGTCGCGAGCCGCTGTCCTGGAAGGGCTGGCTCGGCATCGTCGCGGGCGTCACGGCCGCGGTCGTGCTGCTCGCGGGCGGCGGCTTCCTGCTCAACTGGTCACTGGCCCGCGACACCGACGGCGAAGCGACCGCCACCACCGAAGAGTCCTACGACAGTGACGCTTTCAGCAGTGGCGGCGATTTCGGCAGCTTCGACGGCGACCTCACTGCCGTCACGCCGACCGGTGCCGTCCCCACCTGCGCCGGCTATCCGCCCGCGGTGGACTCGACCGGCCGCAAGAACTCCTATGAGGCCCCGAACGCCACCGACGGCGACCTCACCACCGCCTGGCGCTGCGCGGGCACGAAGGGCCAGGTGCTCTCGGTGAGCTTCGCCTGCAAGCTCGACCTCACCTCCGTCGGGATCGACCCCGGCTACGACAAGAAGGACGTGGACGGCTCGGACCGGTTCGTCCAGAACCGCAAGGTCACGAAGGTGACCTGGGCCTTCGACGACGGCACCTCGGTAACCCAGGAGGTCCGGCCGGAGCGCGGTATTCAGGCCCTCGAGGTCGACAAGGCGGCCAAGACGGTCACCCTGACGATCAACGAGACGGTGGACGGTCAGCCGGTGAAGAACGCGGCAGGCCAGGAGTCCGCGCCGTTCAACGACGTCACCTCGGTCAGCGAGGTCCGGTTCACCGGTCGCGCCGACGCCGGGGCCGACCCCTGCGTCAAGTAGACCGCCGCATCACACGAACCGGCCGCGCACCTGCACCACGCGGCCGCGGAGCATGACGAGGTCCGGGGCGGCGAGCACCTCGGGCCCGGTGCGCGGATCCTGCTCGTAGACGAGCAGGTCGGCGGACGCGCCCGGCTCGAGACCGGGACGACCGAGCCAGGCGCGGGCGTCCCAGCACGCTGCCCCGAGCGCGGCGGTCGGTCCCAGGCCGGCCTGCGCGAGCGCGGCGACCTCGTCCGCGATCCGGCCGTGCACGATCGAGCCGCCCGCGTCTGTGCCCGCATAGATCGGGATTCCGGCGTCGTGCGCATCGCCGACGGTGCGTCGAACCCGCGAGTGCAGCTCACGCATGTGGCGCGCGTACGCGGGGTACCGGGTGGCCGAATCCGCGATGCCGGGGAAGGTGTCGATGTTGATCAGCGTCGGCACCAGCGCGGTTCCGCGCTCGACCATCAGCTCGATCGTCTCGGAGGTCAGGCCGGTGCCGTGCTCGATGCAGTCGATGCCCGCGTTGATCAGGCCCGGCAGCGCGTCCTCGGAGAAGACATGTGCGGTGACCCGGGCGCCGACCCGGTGCGCGGCCTCGATGGACTCCTTGAGGATGTCGTCGCTCCACAACGGGCGCAGGTCGCCCACCGACCGGTCGATCCAGTCGCCGACGATCTTGACCCAGCCGTCGCCGAGTAGCGCCTGCTGGGTGACCGCCTCCGGCAGCTGCGACTCGTCCTCGAGATCGACCGCCAGGCCGGGGATGTACCGCTTCGGCATCGCGATGTGTCTGCCGGCCCGGATGATCCGCGGCAGGTCCTCGCGCGCGTCGAGGTCCCTGGTGTCCACAGGCGACCCCGCATCACGCAGCAGCAGCGCGCCGACCGCGCGTTCGGCCTCGGCCTGCGCGATCAGTCCTGGCTCGTCCTCGTGACCCCCGCCGTACTTGATGCCGACGTGGCAGTGCGCGTCGACCAGCCCGGGCAGGATCCAGCCCGATTCGCACAGGGACTCCGCGCCGGGCACCGGCCGATCGGAGATCACCCCGCCGCCGACCCACAGGTCCAGCGGCTGCCCGTCGGGCAGCCCGACACCGCGCAGCCGGAAGGACTCGGAGCGGGCGGGCGCCACGGTTACTTCTTGGGCAGCTTCAGCTGGGACAGGTCGATGCCCTCGAGGCCGGGCGGCAGCTCGTCGAGCCCCTTCGGCATCTTCGACAGGTCCATGCCCGCGGGCAGACCGGGGAATCCGGCGGGCATCCCGCCCGGCATGCCGCCGGGCATGCCGGGGAAGCCGCCGCGGATCTTCGGCTGCGTCGGCCCCTTGCCGCCCTTCTTGCCCTTCTTGCCCTTCTTGCTGCGCTGGCTCGAGCGGGCACCCGGCATTCCCATCCGGCCCGCCATCGCGGCCATCATCTTGCGGGCCTCGAAGAACCGGTCCACCAGCTGGTTGACGTCGGAGACCTTGACACCGGAGCCGTTGGCGATGCGCAGCCGGCGGGAGGCATTGATGATCTTCGGGTCCTCGCGCTCCGCCGGCGTCATACCGCGGATGATCGCCTGGACGCGGTCGAGCTGCTTCTCGTCGACGTTGGCCAGCGCGTCCTTCATCTGTCCGGCGCCGGGCAGCATGCCGAGCAGGTTTCCGATCGGCCCCATCTTCCGCACGGCCATCATCTGCTCGAGGAAGTCCTCGAGGGTGAGCTGGCCGGAGCCGATCTTCTGGGCGGTGGCCTCGGCCTGCTGCTGGTCGAAGACCTGCTCGGCCTGCTCGATCAGGCTGAGCACATCGCCCATGCCGAGGATGCGGCTGGCCATCCGGTCCGGGTGGAAGACGTCGAAGTCCTCGAGCTTCTCGCCGGTGGAGGCGAACATGATCGGCTCGCCGGTGATCTCCCGGACGCTCAGCGCCGCGCCGCCGCGGGCATCGCCGTCGAGCTTGGTGAGCACCACGCCGGTGAAGCCGACGCCCGACTTGAACGCCTCCGCGGTGTGTACCGCGTCCTGACCGGTCATCGCGTCGAGGACGAACAGCACCTCGTCCGGTTCGACCGCGGCGCGGATGTCCGCGGCCTGACCCATCAGCTCGTCGTCGATGGCGAGGCGTCCGGCGGTGTCGACGATGACGACGTCGTGCTGCTTGGTGCGGGCCTCCGCGATGCCCTGGCGGGCAACCTCGACCGGGTCCGCGGCCGAGACGCCGAGCGGGTTCTCGCCGCCGCCGATCGACGTTCCCGGGTGTGGCGCGAACACCTGCACACCGGCGCGCTCGCCGACGATCTGGAGCTGGCTGACCGCGCCCGGGCGTTGCAGGTCACACGCCACCAGCAGCGGGGTGTGGCCCTGACCGGACAGCCACTTCGCGAGCTTGCCGGCGAGGGTGGTCTTACCGGAACCCTGCAGGCCGGCCAGCATGATGACGGTCGGCGGGTTCTTCGCGAACTGCAGCCGGCGGGTCTCGCCGCCGAGGATCCCGACGAGCTCCTCGTTGACGATCTTGACGACCTGCTGCGCCGGGTTCAGCGCGCCGGAGACCTCGGCCCCCTTGGCGCGCTCCTTGATCTTCGCGATGAAGGTGCGCACCACCGGCAGCGCGACGTCGGCCTCGAGCAGGGCCAGCCGGATCTCCCTGCAGGTGGCGTCGATGTCGGCGCCGGAGAGGCGCCCCTTGCCCCGGAGGTCCTTGAGGGCACCGGTCAACCTGTCGGAAAGGGATTCGAACACCGATCGGGCTCCTGGCTGTCGCGTGGACGTTTTCCGTCAAGCCTAGCCGCTCTACCCGGTGCCCCCCTCCGTGGCGCCGTCGACGGCGTCCCCGCTCTTGCGCGGCCGGGGCGCCGGCACCACCGCGAGCATCGCCTCCTCGAACTCCTCCCTGGTGACCCGCGAGTCGGTGTCGCCGAGGTGGAGGCAGAACGCGTCGACCACCGACGCGCCGAGCGTGGCGACCCGCGCCCAGCGGATGTCGGCGCCGTGTCGCTCGAGCACGCTCGCCAACCGGCACAGCAGGCCCAGCCGGTCCTCGGCCCTCAGCTCGAGGATCACCTGGCCCTCCACCGGGGTGTCGAACCAGATGATCCGCGGCGGCGCCTGCGCGTACTGCACCGGCACACCCTCGGTGCCCCGATCGAGCGCCTGTTCGGCCAGCGCCTGCTGCTCCTTCTCCTCGAGCATCGCCACCAGGTCCAGCTCCCCCGCGATCGCCCGGATCAGTTCCTGACGCAGGAGGCCGGCCTGGGGCGGCGCACCGAACCGGGGCGCCACCGTGAACGAGTTCACCGCCGCTCCCCGGTGACTGCCGAGGGAGGCCGAGAGCACGCGCAGCGAGTGCAGCGCCAGCACACCCGCGGCGTCCGACAGCAGGCCGAGGGTGTCCGGGGCGACGACCGTCACGGTGTAGGTGTGCGCACCCTCCGCGGGCTGCAACAGCACATGAACGCCGCCGTCCTCGGCCAGCGCCGCATGCTCCGGATCGATCGGATCCGGCGTCGGCAACTGCTCACCCGCCATCACCATGCGACAGCGCCGGACCAGCTCCCGGATCAGCGACGACTTCCAGTCGCCCCACACCCCCGGACCGGTGGCCAGGGAATCGGCCTCGGCGAGGGCGTAGAGCAGCTCGAGCACCACGGTGTCGCCGTCCAGCGCCTCCGCGACCATCCGCACCGTCGCCGGGTCGTCGAGGTCGCGACGGGTGGCGGTCTCCGGCAGCAACAGGTGGTAGCGGACCATCGCGCTGAGCACCGCCACGTCCGATGGCCACAGCCCGAGCCGGTTCCCGATCTGATTGGCGAGTTCGGCACCGACCAGGCTGTGGTCGCCCCCGCGCCCCTTCCCGATGTCGTGCAGCAGGGCGCCGAGGACCAGGAGGTCGGGTCGGGAGACCCGGGTGGTGAACCCGCTGGCGTAGGCGGCGGTCTCGACGAGATGCCGGTCCACCGTCCACGTGTGCACCGCGTCGCGGGGCGGCAGGTCGCGGATCGCCCCCCATTCCGGCAGCAGCCGGCCCCACAGCCCGGTGCGGTCGAGCGCTTCGATCACCGCGATCGTGTTCCTGCCGGATCCGAGCAGCACGAGCAGGTCGTCGAGCGCCTCCTTCGGCCACGGCTCCCGCAGCTCGGGGGCGCTGTCCGAGAGCCGGTTCAGCGTCGAGGCGGAGATCGGCATGCCGGTCTGCGCGGCCGCGGCCGCCACCCGCATGATCAGCCCGGGGTCCTTGTTCGGTTTGGCGTCGCGCGCCAGCACCACCTCGCCCGCGTGCTCGACCACGCCCTCGTCCAGCGGGCGCCGCACCGGTACCCTGCGCAGCCTCGACAGGCCCCGGCGCGGCAGGGCGTTGCCCGCCGTCCGCAGCCCGACATCGACGGAATAGCTGATCGTGCGGGCGGAGTCGCTGAGCATCCGGGCCAGGTCGAAGCGGTCCCCGATCCGGAGCGCCGCGCCGATCTCGTCGGCGTCCTGGGCACGGAGCTGGTCGCGCGCGCGTCCGGCCACCCGGTGCAGTTCGGTGCGCACGTCCAACAACCGCTCGTGCGCGAATGCCAGTCCGCCGCCCGGTGTCTGCGGCCCCAGGCCCGGCACCGCGTCGGTCAGCTGGGCGATGGCCAGGGCGCTGAGCAGCTGGATGTCCCGCAGCCCGCCGCGGCCGTTCTTGATGTCGGGCTCGGCCCGGTGCGCGATCTCGCCGCTGCGGGCCCATCTCGCGCGGGACTGCTCGACGAGTTCGTCGAAACGCGAACGGATCCCGGTGCGCCACTGCCGCCGCACCCCGCCGATCAGCAGGTTGCTCAGTTCCACGTCGCCCGCGATGTGCCGGGCCTCGAGGAGGCCGAGCGCGGCGGTGAGGTCCGAGGACGCGACCTGCAGCGCCTGCGGGACGGTCCGCACGCTGTGGTCGAGCTTGATGTGCGCGTCCCACAACGGATACCAGAGCCGGTCGGCCACCTCGGAGACTACGGCCGGGTCGAGATCGTCGTGCAGCAGCACCAGGTCCAGGTCGGAGTACGGGAGCAGCTCGCGACGCCCGAGCCCGCCGACGGCGACGATGGCGAAACCGCTGTCCGGCTTGATCCCGAGCTCCGCGCCCTTGGTGGTCAGCCAGAACTCGTGCAGGTCCACCAGCGCCTGACGCAGGGCGACGGTGTCGAGGCGACGGGTCCGGGAACCGCCGTCCAGCAACTGCTTCCGGGCACGGACCAGATCGTCGGCGGCAACCATGCCCCCGGACGCGGGTGGCCCCGACCCCGCCGACGTCGCGGCGGGATCGGGGCCACCAGATCCGGACCCTGTTGGGTCAGAGCGCATCCGCGCCCCGTTCACCCGTACGTACGCGGATGACGGATTCGACGGGCGAGACCCACACCTTGCCGTCTCCGATCTTCCCGGTACGTGCGGCCTCGACGATCACCTCGACGACCTTGTCCACGGCGGCGTCGTCGACGACGACCTCGACGCGAACCTTGGGTACGAAGTCGACCGAGTACTCGGCGCCGCGGTACACCTCGGTGTGGCCCTTCTGGCGGCCGTAGCCCTGGACCTCACTGACGGTCATACCGAGCACCCCGGCCTGCTCCAGGCCGGTCTTGACGTCCTCGAGGGTGAACGGTTTGACGATTGCGGTGATCAGCTTCATGTTTCTCATGCCTCCCTGACGGTCGAGCGCCCCGGTACCGAGCTTCCGCCGAGTGCGGCGAAGTCGTATGCGTTCTCAGCGTGTTCTGCTTCGTCCACGCCGAGCGCCTCGGCCTCGTCGCTGGCCCGGAGGCCGATCGTGTACTTCACGATGAGCGCGACGATCGTCGTGGCGACGAGCGAGTACAGCAGAACCGCACCCGCACCGGCCGCCTGACGCCACAGCTGGTCGAAGCCACCACCATAGAACAGTCCCTTGACGCCCGCGGGAGCCTCCGCCGTCGCGACGAATCCGACCAGCAGGGTGCCGACGAGGCCGCCGACGAGGTGGACGCCGACGACGTCGAGCGAATCGTCATAGCCGAAGCGGTACTTCAGGCCGACCGCGAGGGCGCAGAGGACACCCGCGACGACACCGATGAACAGGGCACCGAGCACGTTCACCGAGGAACAGGCGGGGGTGATGGCGACCAGGCCGGCGACGATGCCGGACGCGGCGCCAAGGGTGGTGGCGTGGCCGTCACGGATCCGCTCGACCAGGAGCCAGGACAGCATCGCGGCGCAGGTCGCGATGACGGTGGTGATGAAGGTGGCACCGGCAATCCCGTTGGAGCCCACGGCGGATCCCGCGTTGAAGCCGAACCAGCCGAACCACAGCAGCGCCGCGCCGAGCATCACGAAGGGGAGGTTGTGCGGGCGGAACGGCGTCCCGGGCCATCCGCGGCGCTTGCCGAGGACGATGGCGAGGACCAGGCCCGCGATGCCGGCGTTGATGTGGACCGCGGTACCACCCGCGAAGTCGATCGCCTTGAGCTCGTTGGCGATCCAGCCGCCCTTCTCGGCGGTGACGCCGTCGAAGGCGAAGACCCAGTGCGCCACTGGGAAGTACACGATGGTCGCCCACAGGCCGGCGAACAGCAGCCAGGGGCCGAACCGGAGGCGGTCGGCGACGGCGCCGGAGATCAGGGCGACGGTGATGATCGCGAACATCGCCTGGAAGGCGACGAACACGGTGGCCGGGATGGTGCCGACCAGCGGGATGGCCATGTCGGCCCCGGTGTCGGCGTCGGCCAGGTAGGCGCCGCCGAAGATGCCCTTCAGGCCGAAGAACTGGAAGGGGTCACCGATCAGGCCGCCCTTGTCGTCACCGAAGGCGATCGAGTAGCCGTACAGGACCCAGAGGATGCCCACGACGCCCATCGCGCCGATGCTCATCATGATCATGTTCAGCACGCTCTTGGCCCGAACCATGCCGCCGTAGAAGAACGCGAGCCCCGGCGTCATCAGCAACACGAGCGCGGCGCTGATCAGCATCCACGCGGTGTCCCCGGTGTCCGGCGCCCCGATTGTGGGAAATTCCACGTTGAGCCTCCTCCTTCTGTCGTCCCGCCCCTTGCGGCTTTCGACTTGGTGTGAAGACTGCTCAGCCGGTGTTTCAGCTGTGGCGCTGCCGTGTTTCGCCCGAGTGAACGCATCCCGGGAATGTGTTGCTTCTACGTTTCACGAAACTGTCGTCCCCGTGAATGTCCCTGTGCGGAGGCCGAGCCGGGCGGGGCCGCGCGCGTTCGTTACTGATTCGTTAGGCGTCCGGCGACGGCCGGGCCCGCGTCGAGAGAACCGCAGCCACACCGAGGGTGCGAATGCCAAGCCCTGGGGTACCTGTCCGTTCCGAGGCTCCGGGGCGATCGTGAAAGCCCCAGACAACACCACCGAACAAAGGAGTCGAGATGAACCGCACCCCGCCCTCACCGCCGCCAGGCGACGTCCGACCGAGGCGTCGAGTGGTCGCCGGACTCGCGACCATGGCTGCCTTCGCCGCCGTTGCCGCCGTGGGCCCCGGCGTCGCGCTCGCCCAGGCCGGACTCAGCAAGAACCACAACGAGGTGATGGTCACCGTCCGGCGATAGGCCCGGCACACCGCTCAGCCGTCGACCGCCTCGAGCTCGCCCCGACAGGTGCGGGTCTTGGGGTGGTCGGCGCCGACGTGGCCTCCTCCCCGGGTCGATCGTGAGGAGGCAGCGTTCACCCAGCAAGGAGTCGAAATGAGAGAAAGCGACACTCCCCCGACCGAACAGCCGCGCACCGCCTCGAGCCGGCGATTCGTCGCCGGACTGGCCACCACCACGGTTGCAGTCGCGCTCGCCGCGATCGGCCCCGGGGTCGCGATCGCGTCGGCTGCGCTGACGCGGAACCACAACGAGGTCATGGCCACCGCGCGCCGGTGACCAACCGAAGGGAACCCCCTGATGAACCGGAATCGAAGTCCACACCGGCAGCAGATCGACATGCCCCCGCCGACGCGACGCCGGATCGCCGCCGAGCTCGCCACCATCGCCGCGACGGTGACAGTGGCCGCGATCGGGCCGGGACTCGCGCTCGCTGAGGCAAAACTGACCCACAACCACAACGAGGTGATGGCCACCGCGCGCCGGTGACGGTCCGGTGCACCGCGATTCCCGACCGCAGCCGGGCCGGCCGCGCCGCGGCCCTCGGGTCAGCCGAGCAGGGCGTCCACGAAGGCACCGGGCTCGAACGGCGCTAGATCGTCGGCGCCCTCCCCGAGCCCGACCAGCTTCACCGGCACACCCAGCTCGTGCTGAACCTGGAAGACGATGCCGCCCTTCGCGGTGCCGTCGAGCTTGGTCAGCACCACCCCGGTGATGTCGACGACCTCGGCGAACACCCGGGCCTGCACCAGCCCGTTCTGGCCGATCGTCGCGTCGAGCACCAGCAGCACCTCGTCGACCGAGGCGCGCTTCTCCACCACCCGCTTGACCTTGCCGAGCTCGTCCATCAGTCCGGTCTTGGTGTGCAGGCGGCCCGCGGTGTCCACGATGACGACGTCGACTCCGGTCTCGATGCCCTTGCTCACCGAGTCGAACGCGATCGCGGCCGGGTCGGCGCCCTCGTTGCCGCGCACCACCTCGGCCCCGACCCGCTCCGCCCAGGTCTGCAGCTGATCCGCCGCGGCCGCACGGAAGGTGTCGGCCGCACCGAGCAGGACCCGGCGGCCGTCGGCGACGAGCACCCGCGCCAGCTTGCCCGTGCTCGTGGTCTTGCCGGTGCCGTTCACGCCGACCACCAGCAGCACCCCGGGGGTCGAATCGTGCGGCAACGCCTTGATCGAGCGATCGAACTCGGGATGGAGCGCCTCGATCAGCACCGCGCGCAGCAGCGCCCTCGCCTCCGCGTCGGTCTTGACCGTGCCCGCGGCCATCTCGGCACGCAGCCTGGTCACGATCTGCTCGGTGGTGGCGCTCCCGAGGTCCGCGATCAGCAGCGTGTCCTCGATCTCCTCCCAGGAGGCCTCGTCCAGGTCTCCGCCGCCGAGCAGGCCGAGCAGGCTCTTGCCGACCGCCGACTGGGACCGCGCGAGGCGTCCTCGCAGCCGGTCCAGCCGGCCCTCGGTCGGAGCGATCTCCTCCAGCGCCGGCGCGGCCGGGGCGGGAACGGGCTCCGGCACGACGGGCTCCGGCACGACAGGGGCCGCCTCGGCGGGCGCAGGCGCGACGGGCGTGGGCGCCGGCTCGACGGGCGCGGGTGCCGCCTCCTCGACCGGTGGCGCC